>JAHQYN010000127.1 GCA_024421085.1 Acidimicrobiia bacterium | reverse complement strand
TCGGCGAAGATGGCCGCCATCTTGGCCGTGTAGTCGTGGTCGGCCAGCGTCGCCGCCTTGCGACCGGCGTGCGCGAAGCGGGCCCGGTTGGTGACGGCCTCGTCGTGCTTGTTGGTGAGCGGGTCTGTAAACAGTTCGGGCCAGAGCCGCCCCAGAGTCCGTTTGTGCCACACGTAGAAGTAGTCGGACAGTTCGCTGTACATCACGTTGTCGTAGTAAGGCGGGTCGATGCACACCAGAGTCTGCGAGCCGTCGGCCAGCGAGGTCAGGTTGCCGGCGTTGTGGTTGGTGACCGTCACCGATGCGGCCGGCAGTTCCGCAGCGTCACTGTCCGACAGCAGTCCGGCATCAGAGGGTTCGAGCAGTCCAGCGATGCCGCTATAGGCATCAAGCAGTTGCTTGAGCGCCCACGGTGGAAGCTCGGTACTGCCTTCGAACTCAGCGAAAGTATTACGAAACGGGAATGCGTGTAAGTCGAATGTGGCCCGAATCTGTGATCGCCCGACACTCCAGGTCGCTTGACGGGAGTTCCAATTCAGCGCTTTGCCATGCAACATGCCGAGCATTCCCAGGACTGCCTCGGCGCGGTCGGGATCGTCGGCGAGTTCAGCCTGAACCTCATCGGCGAGCCGGTGCCACTCCTCCACGAAACAACCGTGTACCAGCAGTTGCCTCGATGTGAACATGTCCCGCCAACGAGGCATCCCGTAGTTGTGCGGCTCGCGGGTCTTATTTCCGGCCGGTATCGATTCGGTAGGCAGCACGTCGTCGCGCTCCCATTGCGGGAGCAGCCGATCCAACTCGGTTTGCGCGGCGGCGAGCGCCCGCAGGTCGACTTCGGTCGGTGCTCGAAAGCCTCGCCCTCTGGCGGTGCGGGTCGCCACGGCATACAGCACATCACCCATGCGACCGGCTCGGGCTTGCTCTTTGATGTAGGCGCTGTCGATCACCAAACCGTCCCACGGAGACACCGCGCTGCCGCGCGACCAGGTGCCGGCCTGCTTGGTGTCGAACCGCGCCGCAGCACCCTCGACGATCTCGAAGGTGGGTTCATCAAGAAAAACGCCGCCCCGCTCCGTAATCAACCTCACCGCAACCGGCGTGTCGCCCCGCCGCAAAGCCCAATCGCTCGCCAACGGCACCGTCTTACCAGTCCGCGGACAGTCCACCGTCCGCGCAAAGATGTATGTGTTGTTGTTGCTGTCGTCAGGAATCTCGAAAAAGGTGGTTAGACGCAATTTGAGTCGCCCCACGAGAAGATTCCCCCAGTGGAGAAGGTACTCCGTTAGCGATGATCCGAACCGCGAAGGGATTTCCACACCTGCCTTGAGCACTGACGCTGCCACCGGGTTTAGGTCATTCGCGTGACTCGGCAGTCGATAGCGCACCGCTTCGTAGGGGATCGAGCCGCCACCCGCTGTCGGGTCGCACACCTCGGGAACCTTGCCCCAAGAATGGCGAAGTACCGAGTGGAGTAACTCGATGTTGTCAGCGGAAGGAGAGTTCTTGTAGGCCTGTTTGTAGCCGTATGCCTTCGCACCGAGCCTCACACCCTGCTCGGTTGCGATCGCGATCCGTGCGCGAGCAGCAATCGGATCGCCCCAGATGCCGCAGAGATGCAGGAACCAGCTTTGGTAATGCTCCGGCGTGGACAGCGCTTCATGGCCAGCGAACTCGTCGGCTAGCTCCGGGGACCAAGCGGGCATCACACTCGCGAGGACCGCGGCAGCACTGGCAACCAGCGGTCGGCGAGCCCACCAGACATGAAGAGTCTTCAGCTTGGGAAACTGACCAGGTATTGGGCTGCTCTCCCGCACGGATTCGATACCAAGCTCCGCGACAGGGAACCAGTCCTCGATCAGAAGGCGGGGTCGGGTCTGGTCAGTCATCGGCCGACAGCCGTCGCAGCGCCCGTGATGCCCGGCCTCGTTTGGGGCCGGAGGTTCTCGAATACCAGTACAGCGCTTCATCCCCAAGCTCCGCGACTGGGAACCAGCCCTCAATCAGCAGGCGGGTTCGCGTCGTCTCAGTCATCGGCCAGCAGCGGTCGTGGTGCCCGTGGTGCCCGGCCTCGTTCGGGGCCGGTGGTTCTCGGATACGAGCGCGGTGTTTGTTGAGCGAGTTCAGTGACCGGGACCCGGTCCTCGATCAGCAGGTGGGGTCGGGTCGCCTCAGTCATCGGCCAGCAGCAGTCGCAGCGCCCGTGATACCCGGCCTCGCTCGGCGCCGGAGGTTCTCGAATACCAGTACAGCGCTTCATCCCCAAGCTCTGCGACTGGGAACCAGTCCTCGATCAGTAGACGGGGTCGGGCGCTCTCAGTCATCGGCCAGCAGTAGTCGTAGCGCCCGTAACGCCCGGCCTCGTTCTGGGCCAGAGGTTCTCGAATACCAGTACAGCGCTTCTTCGGGTGACAGGGCACCCACGCCTTCTGCGATGGCGCGTCGGCGCAGCGGCTTCACCACCGGCAGTGAGGCGCAGACCGTCAGCGCCAGTCGAACTCCGGGTCCCTGCTGCAAGTTGAAGGGCCGGCAGCGACTCGGCGACACGGCGCCGGGGGCGTATCCCGATGCCGCCACCGCCTCAAGAACCGCCCTCCTGAACTGAGTGGCGCGTGCGGCGTCGACCTTCGCCACGGCTTCTTTGGTGTCGCCGAACGTCTCGCTGAGACGGAACCCCCAGCCGTCGCCGGCCAGGGTCGGTTGCAACTTCAACTCGAAGCGTCGTTCGCGCACGCTCGGCACGCTCACGGTCCACCACCACTTGTTGCGTTGTCGGCCGGCTTAGCCTCGATGCTCAGCGCTCCCGGGTTGTTGTTGGCGAGCACCGACCGGAACTGCGCCCACTCCTTGCCGTCGACCGCGATTGGTGATGGCGGCGTCAGTAGCATCGTCAACATGCCCCCGGCTGCACTGCCCAGGTCTGCCAGCGTGAACATCGCTTGTTCGATACGGCGCCAGTCAGCAATGCTGCCGTTAAGGTCGGCGTTGATTGCACCGAGCCCGGCGAATTCAACCTGAAGCGACACCGTGATCGTGCATTCGAACCGCGGCAGTTGAGACGCACAATGTCCCAGCGCCCGAAGGTTGCTCGTCCCCTGACCAGCCCCGGCACTCGCCGTGACGGTCAAGGCGGCTATCGCATCGACACTACCGTCGGCGACGGCATCCCGGAGATTACCGAGAGCGACCCCGGCCGTCTCCCCCTCGACACCAATACGGCGCAGCGGCAGCGGTTGGGACGGACCGGTGGGTTGTGCGGGAACGAAGACGAACAGCGCATCAAGTTCGGCCTCCTCGATCTCGTCTGCCGACAACGACCGAGGCGCAGACCCGGGAGCAGCTCCGGGCTCCGGGTTCCGGGGGGGGGGGGTTGACCTCGGCAAGACTGCGACTGGGCGGTCGGCCCGCACGGCGGAGGCGAGGGCACCCAACACTTCGGCCTTGGGCGGTTCGCCGGCGAGTGCCGCCGTGAGCTCACGCCTCAGGCTCGCCCCGTCGAACGGCCCTCCGCTTGCGGTCAGCACCGTGCTGATTGCGCTCCAATCCACGCGCTTGCGCAGCAGGTTCAACTCGGTGGCTCGCGCGGGTGTGTACAGCATGGTGTCCGGCGCGCTGCGAACCGCCGGTGGCGGGTCGTCCCTGCCCCATGCCCGATCTGCTTGCGGGTCGTAGTAGACCCAGGTTCCGTTGGCGATACCAGCCGAGATGGTCTTGGTGAGCAGGCTGGCGGTCAACACGATCTTCTGGCGATGGTCACGCCACGGCAGACTGGTGAGTTCCGCGGTGGAGATCTCCTTGCGGACCTTGCCGAAGCCGCCGGCGTGGGCCAGCAGGTCGGTCGGCGGTTCGGAGTCGGTGATCTTGCCGTGGCTGCGCAGCGCATCAACGATAACCGGCGTGTGGGGGCCCTTGGGCATCTTCCCGGGGTCGGCAAATGCCAACTGCAGGTGCCGGAGGTGGCCGCTTGCGGGCGCGTTCTCGGGCCAGTACAGATGGGCATAGGCCCGGGTGACAGCGATGCGAGATTCGAGCTCGGCGTCTCGCGCCAGACGCAGCAGCGCCTTCGCAACCCCGTTGTCGAACTGGTTGAGGTTCCTTGGATCATCGGTGATGCGTTTGGCTGCGAGTTCGAAGCGGATCCGTTCGCGCATCTTCTCCACTTCATCAGTGTCGGCCACGAGAGACACAATTGAGTTGCGGTTGGTTCGGTTCTGTTCGTTGGTGCCGAAGCGGTGCGCCACGTCCACGACTCGTTCGGGAATGTTCCCTGCCGATGCGGAGGTGACCGTCAGGTCTTCGTGCGAGAACACGACTAGGTGCAGGTGCTGGGCATCGGGAACATCGGCGGGTCCAGTCGGGAAATGCACCGCTTTGGCTGGGCCGTCGCTGGCGAATACGAGGCGGATGCGCCGGGCGAGCTCCTCGGTGATGTCGGCGGTGAGCACGTTCGCCACCTCGCTGGCGATGATGCGATTGGCGTTCGGCTCCACCTGAAATCGCCAGCGGGCACCGTCGTAGGTCAAGTGCCAGGCAACGCGACTGGTCGCTTCCAGCGCGGCGTCCACCGTTTCGGGGTTCTCTTTGGGCGCGAGCGTGCCTGCGTAGAGGTCTGGGAAGGAGGCACCGGGCAAGGCACCGCCAACCACACTGTTGCAGAAGACCGCACGGCAGGCACGGGTGGCGAGTCGCTCCGCCGGCCATCTCTCGTTGTCGACCAACGAAGCATGGCTGGTGTCTGCGGCGAAGTCGGCAACCGCGGGGCCGTCGAGCGCCTCACGGCCGATCGAGGTCGTGATCGCCGATCGCACTGCCAGGTTGTGCAGCGGTAGATCGCCGAGGTTGATGATCGGTGCGGAAGTCCCGGAACGCCAGAGGGCAGCGACCGTCTCAGCCAGCATCTTGAGGGCGCCGCGGGCGCGCTGGAACCCGGGCATGGGGCCGATCCGTTTGTCGAGGCAGTCGATCAGCGCGGGATGGAACGGGTATGCGGTGCGTATGCGTTCGGTGTAGTTTGCCGGGTCGTCAGTGGCCGAACCGCCCACTGTGACACCTCGCTCGGCCAGCGTCGAATAGAGCTCCAGGTACGCATCTGCGGCGGATTGGGCTGCGTTGTCGTCAACCTCGGCGAACAGGCGGCGGCGTAGGATGAAGCCGATCTCGTCGTCCTCAGCCGGGCGACCGACCGCACCTTTGGGTCGTTCCATCACATCGTGGGCCTCGGCGAGCACCTGCTGAACCTCGGCATCACGCAGCGCATTGTCGACTTCGGCGGTCTCAGCTTCGAAAGCCTCAGTACCGGTGGCCAGGGTGACGATGATGCGAGCTCGCGGCGCCGCGGTCGCAGCTTCGAACAGCACCTTGAGCGCGGCGATGGTCTGCGCGGCGAGGTTGCGTGAACGCTTGCTTCCCGAGGTTGCCAGCAACCGCAGGTGCTGGGCGATTTCGTCGATCACGATGACGGTCGGACGGTCACCGATGATGTCCAGCCAGACCTGCTTGCCGATGGCGGTGCGGGCGGCATCGCTCTTTTGCACGGCTGCCCAGGCTTCATCGCCGAGTTGGCGGGCTATCTCACCCCACAAGGTGAACGTGGTGATCCCATTGGTGGTGAGCCCGTTGATCGGGTCGAGGCTGTCGCCGACCACCGCTGCTACCGCACACTCGTTGGGCAGCAGTGCGGGGTCGATGAACTCGTTGAGGTTCGGGGGGCGGGCACCGCTGGCCAAGTGCCAGAGCGCGATCAGCCCATGGGTCTTGCCGCCGCCGAAGCTGGTCTCGTAGCGGTAGACGGCGTGCTCGGCGCTGGGCGCGGTGCTGGCATTGCCGGACAGGCGGGCGAAAGTGCCTGCGAGGAGGTCGCGCAGGCCGTTCGTCGGGTGCGTGATCTTGAAGAACGAATCGGGGTCGGCGTAGTCGTGGTAACCCACAGCACCGCGCGTGACCTGATCGAGCTGAGCCGCGAAGTGCTTGTCGACAAGACCCCCGCGCAGAACCTCCTCTCGAGGAACACAAGACTCGACAATGCTCAGAAGCTGCGACATAAAGCGTAGACGCTAGCACTAACTAACGGCGACGGCTTTGCCCCCGGAGCGCATTCGTCAGATCGAGACCCGAGCGACATCGAAGCTTCGCCACCCCTCCACCGATACCGGCACCCGCGACCTCCTCAGCATCTAGCCCTCGTGTTGCGCGTCGCCATGCCCCCATCGCTCCTGACCGCCCCGCCGCAGCTACCCGCTTAGCTGGGTCAACACGGTGGTCAGCATGGGCGGATGCTCCCCTGTCTCACCGGCCGGTTAGAGTTGCACGATGGCAAAGACCTTCAGAGTGGGGCACGCCCAGATCAATCTCAAAGGACTCTGGGGTGCCGTCGGAGATGATCAGTTTCGGGCCACACTGGAGGAGTCATGGGTCGCCGGTCAGGAAGTCTCCCGCTACGGACGTACGTGGCGTATGTCGAGACATGTCGAAATGGACCAGGGCTTCTGGTCAGGGCACATCGGGTATGTCGAAAGCGACGCATTCTCCACACTGGCGTGGAACGAGGAGACGAAGGAGTTCGATCGTGGCGAGGCATCGGGCGGGGTCGTGATCCCGTTCGTCGTCAATCTCCCGCAGCGGATAATGTCGTTCCAGTACACAACGCGTGACGTCAAGCTGCACACGGTCACCGGCAATTTTCAGGCGCTGCTGAACAAGGGGAGCACGTACGACTGGGAGGTTGCGCCGCTCTCGCTCAAGCGCACGTTCGAGGATTGGCACTCGTCTGTTGTCAGCATCGCCACTCTTTCAGCGCAATTGCGACAGCCGAATCCGAGTTGGGAGGACAGGGAGAAGATCGCCGATCTTCTCGACAGCCTGGAGGCGCAGTACGTGCGCCTGGCTGCTCAGGCTCGCGAAGGCGCGTCCATTGATCGAGAATCTGACTGGTTCACCCAGATGATGGATCACGTCCGACGCGGATACGGTCAAGCAGTCATGACGGGCACCAGCCGGGAAAGTGGTGTGCTGTCGAAATTCACTCAGACCGCGGATGGCGGTGCCGTCGAGGCAACTGAGAGCGTGCGTGTGGAAGATGATGTCGTCGAACTGTCGGGAGACGAGCTAGCGAAAACCCAGCGTACGTTCGTCGAACGAGGCGACGGGGTTGTGGTACAGTCCGAGTTCGAAGAGGAAACCGATGATCAGCCGGATTGTTAGTCCCGAGTGGCGCACCCTGCTCCGAAGCGCACGCCATGTTGATCTCTACATGGCGATGGTTGTATCTTGTGCGACGGCCGTGTCCCTGAGCCTGTCGGGCGCGGTGCCGTCTTGGACATTGATCGCGGCAGTGGGGATCACATCATCGGCAGGTCTGCTGACAAACGCGTGGCGCCAGCGAACGGCGCTCACCCAGCGATTGGAGAAGTCCGACTACGGAGAGTTGCTGCGGATGGGCGACTCCACAGAAGATAGAGTCCGAGCACCGTACACCGTCACAATGTTCGCATCCCTCGCAGCACTCACATGTTCCGCCGCGACAGCAGTTCTACTTTCGATGACCACGAACCGCGCCGTGATCGTGATCTTCGTCTCAGCGACGGCGGGTCTCGTTGCCTGGTCCTGCTTGGCTACCGTCTCACTCATTCGGCTGGACTCCCTTCACAACCGGTCTGTTTCGAGGCTGCGGGCGATGCGCGAACAGGCTGAAGCCGACCAGAGGCATTCGCCGCTGGCGAATTAGCCGCCACCGAAGCTGGTCTCGTAGCGCTCGACGGTGTGCTCGGCGGTCGGTGCTGCGAGGATGTCCGGTCGTGGACTCGACCTTGCTGGGGCGCGGCCGCGACCCCAACACCGCACAGCGTTGTGGATCTGGGGGTCGGGCCACCCACGGCTACTGCGCCTCGCGCCGTGCCCGCAACCTCCTGAGCGTCTAGCCGCCTGAGCCCGCGACCGTGGGACTGGCGAGGTGTTGTTCGAGGCCGGTGAACAGGTCGAGGATTTCGGTTGCTTCGAAGACTCGGTAACGCTGCCGGCCAAGGTTGCGTTGGTGCAGCACCCCCGCGTCGGCAAGGGCATTGACCGCGTCGGTGGTTCGTGCTTTGGATCGGCCGATCAGCTTGCAGGCCGACTCGACCGTGATGATCGGCACGCCTGGGAGCACACGCAGAAGAAGGTCGGTACTGGAGTTCGCTCGGACACG
>JAHQYN010000010.1 GCA_024421085.1 Acidimicrobiia bacterium | reverse complement strand
CACGCACTGCCTACCTGCTCGAACGCGGCGAATGCCCCGACACCGCCGCGGACCTCGCAGCGCTGGGCCCCGCCTTAGGCGACGGCCCGCACTACTTCGGTCGCCGTGTCGCAGCAGACAAGTTCAAACCCTGGATGCCGCTGTGGTCCCCAAACTACAAAGTTGTGGACTACCTGCTGGAACGGAACTGGTCCTACGACTGGAACCTTTGAGCATCTGATGGCCCGCCACCCCAATCCGCTAGTTGGTCGCAACGATCTACTGCGGTCGTATCCTGCTGCTAGAAGGTCCAAACGGGTTTTTGAAGCCGCCGTGCTGGACTCGGCGTTCGATGTGGTCCTGTCGGAGATGCGTCGACAGGGCCTGTTCGAGTTGTGCGGGATGGTCTTCAAGGGAGGTACCGCTCTTCGGAAATTCCACTTCGGGCACAAGAGCAGGTTCTCGTTCGACCTCGACTTCGATACCGAGGAAGGCGCAGCCGAAATCGTGGCGGAGCAACTGGAGGGTTACTCGTCACATGGATTCTCCTACGCGTTCAACGAGCGACGAACGCACCAGCTGTTGAAGATTGATTCTCCGCTCTTCGCTGACGGTTTCTACGAGGCGAAGATCGACTTCTCCCATCGGGGGTGCTGGCTCCCGCCAGACGAACGAACACCGTTGTCGTCTCCTGTGACAGCAGGTCGGGTCTGGGAAGAGGCAGCGACGATCCCGACCATGCGTTTAGAAGAGAACGTGGCCGAGAAACTGAGCCGTTGGCAGGGGCGCCAGTTGGTCCGTGACCTCTACGACATCGCCGAGATAGCTCCGAGCCTCACCGACCTGGCTCTCATCGCGAAATTGTATGTGTTGAAATCGCACCGGAACTATTCAGCGACGCTCCCGTCAAGGAGACCCGCGTCCGCGGCTCGTCTTCTGGGGCCAGTGGCAGCTGCGGCTCAGCCTTCGGACTTCGAGTTGGCCGATCTCGTCCAACCGCATGCGTCCGCGGACCGAGACAAGACCACGGTCATCCGCGACACCCTGAACGTAGTCGAACGACTCTCTCAAGCCCTGGACACGCACATCCGCGACCCTTCGTTGCGCGAGATCGCTGCGGACACAGGAACGTTGGAATGGAGAGTCGACCAAGAAATCGAGTCACTACAAGAATAGCACCGACAGTCACCCGCCGTGCAGTCACCGCCAAGCGTCGCCGCTACGAACACCTGATGGCAGCATGGTGCACCGCAGCCGCACAGACAGACTCATCGACTGGAATATCCGCAACCACCCTGATCCTGAAGCTATCCGGCACCGTCATGTCCACCGCCATATTCGGGCAACCCAACCCTTGCCCTTGACGCTCCTTGCAACGACCGGATCAGCGAACCCAGCCACAGCGCCGATCACGGTGTCAAAATCCTCAATCGCTCCAAGACGTAGCCGCGAAGGAGCTCGTCGGTAGGGCGACCGAGACTTCGGGCGAGCCGTTGCAGGTCAAGGTATACGCTCGGTCGGTGTGTCGCGACCGACGGGAGTCACGGCACCAAGACTCGGATCGTGTCCGCGAAACCTGCCCCAACGTTTAGTTCGTGTGCTGTGGTCAACAGCGTCGACGGCCACGGTCGGGAGCGCAGGTAGCGGCGCAGTGCTTCGTTGGCGTTCTCCGGGCCGGCCAGATGCCGCAACCGGAAAGCGTCGACCACTGTTCGTTCCCAGTTTGTCGACAAACCGCCCCGGCTCGAGTCATTCAAGAAGTTGAGCCTGCGCGTAAACGTGGGGGGCGGGGTGAAGTTGAGCCTGCCCAGTAAGCACACATTTCGCGAGGATTTGGTCGCGAGGATTTGGGGCGTGAGTCTCAATCTTCCGACACCGATGATCGAATGCGAACCGATCACTTCAGAGATCCATCGGCGTTTCAGAGGCGCTGTTGCTTGAGTTCGTTCACAGCTGCGAGAAGTTCGTCGATGCGGGCATCCACATCTTTGGGTGTGTCGCGTTTGGTGGTCATGGCCCCAGCAATGTTGGCTGTGACGACCCCGAACGCGGCAATTCCCGTGACCATGAGCACCGCCGCGATCAAGCGGCCCGCAACTGTTACCGGGGCGATGTCTCCGTATCCGACGGTGGTGACGGTAGTGATAGCCCACCAGGCCGCGTCGCCGTAACTGTCGATGGCGCCGTTGCCGTCCTTTTCGACTATCCACACTCCTCCAGCTCCCGCGGCGACAATGGCTGGAATGACAACCACGAGCGTCTTGCCGACAAGCCCTCCCCAAAGGCGCACCACTGTGTGCCAGGATCTCGTGGCGTAGACGATGACGCGAGCTGCCCTCAGCACGCGGAGCGCTCTCGCGGATCGCAGTATCCGCGTCGGCATCGGCCAGACTACAAGTACGTGTCAGGTCGATACCCCATGCACGACCTCGCCTGCTCACTGCGACAGCGGCTGCTGGTTGTCTGAGGCCGGATCAACGAGGCCCTGACCCTGTAGCGCGTCTCACTACCGCCCATTCACCTACAACCAGCGATACTGACGACCTGGCCGGGGCAAGGCACCCCCCACCGCTGCCGGGCGCTGTGAAGGCGGCCGGTGAAAGGTCGGCGTCCGAGTGGGGGACCGTCTGGAGCTGATCTTAAGGTCGTGCCCGCAATGTCGTCTGGGCCAAGCGTTCGCACTTCTGGGCTCGCCCGCGGAGTTCCTCGACGTGGCTTTCGATGCGTTGAGGGTTGACGGCGATACCTGGGAGCCTGTCAACTGTGGCGTCCATCGCTGCAGGCAGCCCGTTTGCAAACTCGATGACGCGTTCACAGATTTCCGAGCGGGAGCGTCGCAGCTTTTCTGCGAGACCGACGAGGCCCGCTTCCTTGTCGCAGGTCTTCAGATTGAATCCTTCTCCCATCTTCATCGCAAGCGGGATCCGCTGCACTTGTCGATTGCCTCGATAGGGCAGCCAGCTGCACGCGTCGTACAGCGGCGAGAGTTCGGGGCTGCCGTCTGGGGCGAACAGCCAGCTGTAGTTCTTCGCGTGCGCGTCGTTGTTCGCGATCAGCCAGTGGTAGATCAGCATGTCGCGCAGACGGTCGACATTTCGAGATGCTGCTGAACCTCCTGCGCTTGACGCAAGCTGGCGCAGCTCGGTGATTCCCGGTCCGCTGCAGCGTTCATACTTCTCGGCCGGCGGCACTCCGAGCGTTTGGCATGTGTCCTCTTGATGAATGCGAAGTGCGCCGCCGTCGAAGCGGTCGAAGCGGGTGACAACGATCACTTGCAGATTGTCGACCTCGGTCACTGTTGTCGTTGCGGCTGGTATGCCGAGCCGAGCGGCGGTCTCCATCGCGATGTGCTCGAAGATGCATTCATCGGGATACTCGATGCGGGCCGCCTTGATGATGTGTGTAGTGGGCAAGCTGCCCCACGGGCGTGTCCACGTCCCATCCGCCACGCTCCTCAAAGCGATCTTCGGTTGCATGCCCGCGAGACTGAACCCGACGTGAAGGTCGCGTCGCGTTCCGTCCATGCTCGCAGGAAGCACCGGATAGTCACGTAGCCATTCGGCGATCTCGTCATTGGTGATCGGGTGCTCGCCGCCCTTTGATGCCAGCAGGTCCGCCACGTCCTCAGGACCGCAGAACTGGACCGCGCCGGCGCAGTCGGCGCCCATCGGCGTCTCCAGCAGTCTCAGCGGATCACGTCGGTCGACCCCGAACTCGGATCTCAGGTGGTTCAGCACGCTCTCGTCGTCCGGCAGGAGATTCAGCAGCCAGTTCCGCAACTCGGGTCCGCTCGCTTCCAATCCCGCCAAGGGGAACCGGGAGGACAACGGCACCGCGGAGTCTCGGATGTACTCAGGCTTGTATCGGAGCGTGGCTCTCCGTCTGTGGAACTCGATGTCGCCAGCGTGTTTGCCGTCGATCAGCACGCACAGCACTTTCAGTCCTTTCGGGTGAACGACTCGATGTGCCCTGTGAGATCGAATTGAGGTTGTGGTCGGGGGACGATCTCGACACCGCAACCCAGTTCTTGCAGCACTGCGAGCACCAGGCCGAGCTCGGCGGAGGCCTTCCCGTTCTCGGTCTCGGAAAGCCACTTGCGTGACACCCCTGCGGCGGCAGCGAGCTCTGCTTGGGTCAAGTCGCGCTCGGTGCGGATCGCTCTGATGGCGCGGCCGACCTCGAGCGGGCGAACGAGCGACACTCGTGAGTGGATGCTTGCTGATTCAGCGTCCAAATACATGCAGGTAGAATATCACCGTTCAGTTGCACACGCAATGTGCGGTCGAACAGTTACATACACCTTCGGTAACCGAACGGCCACACAACTATAGGCATTTCCCCTAGCTTCATGGCCCTGGGTGTCGCGACTTCACCATGAGTGTGTGGGTTCCATTCTCAAAGTGAGTTGATGGCGCGACGAAGCATCGACGGTGGGTTAGTCTGCGACTTGCATGACACCGGGAGGTCGAATTGGGTTTGCTGGATGCTCTGTGGCCAAGACCCAGCCGAATCCCTGCGCGTCCCAGGTGCCGGTATCTGTTCATGGTGGCCCTGTTGGCACTGGCGTCCTGTGCTTCTGTAGACAACGAAGACCGAAACGCGGATACGGGCACCTCGGACGGCAGCGGTGAACTCTCCGAGACGGGGGAGTCCATAACCACCGATGACCCGACGGTAAACGGATCCCGCGATCCTGACAGCACCGACGGGGCCGAATCGCCCGGGACAGCCAGGTCAGGGGACGATTGTCCACCTCATGAGCCCGACGACGCGGTCCTGTCCGATCTTGGGACGCGTCTGGCCGGTCTCGACCCAGCGCCGGCAAGCAAGAGCCCTCAAACTCTGGTTCGATAATGTCGACCGCTGGATCAAGCCGATGAATGGTCCAATCAATGATGGGCACCAAGAGCCTGTCGGTTCCTCCGTCAGCTACCACCGTGTAGGTGATCTGTCGGTTCACCGGGCGGTCCCGAACTCAAGCTGCAGCTGACCAAGTTTGCGATTGACGGGCGAACCTCCGATAAAATCTGCTACACGCTGCGTGGCTTTCGGTAGTACTTCTGGTTCCGGCCCATTGGGCGCGGCGATCCGCCATGTGTTTTCGATCGGCCGAAAGACACTGTATTGGCCGTTTCTGGGTGAATTAGCCACTTCAACAAAAACCATCTCATCCAATTGGACTTGGCGAACCATTTCTGGTGAGTGCGTGTTGATCAGCACTTGCCTCAAGGGATTGTCGTCAGAAACTGGTAAATCGACGTCCACCGCGTAGTCACGCAGCAGCTGCACAAGATTGGGAATACGTGACGGGTGGATTCCATTCTCCGGCTCTTCCATGCATAGGACTGCCCTATCCTGACCATCTGCCAACATCAGAGCGAGCGCAACATATCTCAAGGCGCCGTCCGAGAGGGAACGGCCATAGAGCCAATTGTCTACTCCGGGAACCTTTGCCCTCAACGCCAACTGGTCCCTGACGTCGTCGCTGTAGACATCTATAACTTCGATACCTGAGTTGAGTTCGCGAAGGTTGTTGACAATTTCAAGTGTGGCATCGGGGTGCTGCTGTATGAGCGCATTGAGGGTCGCTGGAATATGCCCTCCTGAAGCCGAGACGTGTTGAGGCGCCGAACGCGAGTCGGGAGCCCTCATGACACTCGGCTCAAGGTGGAGGATCCGCCAAGACGACATTTCTCGCTTCGCCGCAAGCACCGTCGGATAGTCGAAGGTGTTGGTGCCTCCGACCACGGTCAACGGTGACTTGCCCACGGGCGTCGGCCTCCCCCTGCTGCCACCATCACCGTGAAGCATGATCCGGCGATCTTCGGAATTCGTCGAGATCAGCGCCCCGCCCCGACGCGACCCGACAGCAACCGAATCCCTGAAGTCAGCGGACGACGCGAAGCCGACGAACTTGCGGTACTCCCCGAGCCTCGCGTGCGTCAGACTCTCATTCTCGACAACCAAGCGGTCGGATTCACCTTGATAACCGAGCGTCAGAGAGTAGGTCAACAGCGTCGTGCTGGGTGTCGCCTCCTCGCCGAAGTCGTCTTCGACTCGTTGGGGGGCCATCATGTCAGCCGTCAGTTCAATCTTGCGGGTCGGGTCCCGGCCGAACACCAGGTCCAGAGGCGAGTAGCTGCCGTCACTGGCACTCCTGACCCGCGTGGCTGCTTCAGGAATGTCGTGCTCAGCCAGAGCGCTCAGGAAGTGGATCGCATCGAACAGGTTGCTCTTCCCCGCCCCGTTGTGACCGATGAAGCAGGTGAAGGGCCCCAAGCGGATACGCGCGTCCCGGATGCTCTTGAAGTTCTTGATCCGCATCCCGACGAGCATCGATGCACCTCCATTCTGCGTTGCCCGAGCCTACATCGCTCAACCTGAGCGCATCTCAGCAGAGCCTCGCCCGGGTTGTCATGGGGCGATCAGTTCGGGGGGCGGGCCGTTACGCCGTTCGCGGCCAGCGCCCGCTTGGCGTCGGTCAGCCTGGTGTCGGCACCCACCTGGGAGAAGCCCTTGTGGGCCGAGTGAAGGTTGCCGATACCGTAGTTGAGCACCGCCAGCAGCGGTCCCCTTCGGCTTGCACAGTACTCATCGCTTACAGCCTGCCCTTGGTCGAGGGCAGCACGTCTCCCTCGACCCTCACTGCGTCGCGCAGGGAACGGGCCGCACCCTTGAACATGGCCTCGATAATGTGGTGGGTGTTCTTGCCGCGTCGCCCGACGATGTGCAGGGTCACCCCGGCCGAGGTGACGAACGCCCGCCAGAACTCCTCTACCAGGTGCGGATCGAAGCTAATCGCTGGCCGCGTCGACGATCACGAACATCAGCTCGCAGCTCGCGGCGAGTTCGCCGTCGACGGTGGCGCGTCCCTCTCCCTTGCCGGCGCGCGCAGACAGACGGGTCATCCGAGCCTCGATCGTCAGCGTGTCACCGGGCACCACCTGGCGCCTGAAGCGCGCCCTGTCGAGCCCCCCGAAGAGGGGGAGTCGGCCCTTGTATCGGCCATCGGCCAGAACCGCCAACGCTCCCACCTGTGCAATCGCCTCACAGATGAGCACTCCGGGGAGCGTTGGGCGGCCTGGAAAATGACCAGAGAAGAAGGCCTCGTCGCCAGTGAGCCGCCAGACACCGACCGCAGACTCGCCCGCGACGATGGCACGGACGTCGTCTACGAAAAGGAACGGAGGTCGGTGAGGCAGCACCTCGACCGGATTCGGCAAGCCCATTGCTGTTCAACAAGCTGCGGCGCCACGGCAGGGCCGCAGTGCCGCGGGTTCAGCTCTTGCCTGCGGCCTTGAGCTTCGCACCGACGGTCACCTTGCAGCGGGTACCGGCGGGGACATCGATCGCCTCGCCGGTCTGGGGGTTGCGAGCCACCCGGGCGCTGGTCGCGGCACGCTCGAACTTGAGGTACCCGGTGATGCCGACCTCGCCGCCGTTGCCGATCTCCGTCTCGATCGTGCTCATCATGGCATCGAGACACGCCCCGGCGTCTTTCTGGCTCACGCCGGCCTTGTCGGCCATGGCTGCAATGAGTTCGCCCTTGTTCATGATTGCTCCGTTTTTGTTTTTGGTCGCCCGCGGCTCTCGCGGCCGTAACGAATAACACGCGAGCCCGCACTCTCAACAATGTCAAGTATCTGCGGGGCTCGCGCGGCTTCGACAGCCCTTGAAACTACAGGGTTGCACGTGCGCCCCCCACCTCAGGGGACAAATTGCACGACCTCACAGCCCACGCCGCGACACCGGGGCGCCCGCCGGTGCCGGGTCTGCGCCGCACCCACCGCTGCCCCGGCAGACACGCAACAACGTCACGCACTCGCCGCTGCCCCGACGACCGCGCCTCAGGGGGTGCTCGGCCGGTGAGGTCGAACTGTGTTCTCGGCGGAGTTGCTGCGTCGCTCGCCCCGCAGGAAAGCGTCGCGGGCTTCGTCGCCCAAGCCGTGCAGATTGAGCTCGAACGTGAACCCCTGCTCCAGGCGGTAGCCGCGGCTGGGATCATCGTCGATGCCGATCAGCGATGCCTTGGCCGCTCGCATCGCGGTCGGATGCTTCGATGCGATGACCGAGGCGATCTCACGGGCAGTGTCCATCAGTTCGGCTGAATCGACGACACGCAGCACGGTCCCCCACCGCTCAAGCTGTTCCGCCGCCACCGGCTCGCAGCTGTAGAGCATCCAGCGAAGCTGCTTCTCGGGCACCAGCCGGGCCAGATAGCTCGCTGCCCCGAGCGCGCCGTTGTCGATCTCGGGGAGCCCGAAACGCGCACCCTGAGCCGCCACCACGACGTCGGCGCTTCCAGCGAGTCCGATGCCGGTGCCGAAGCAGAAGTCGTTGACCGCGCAGACAACCGGCACCGCGCACCCGTAGACGGCTCGAAACACGCTGAGGCAGGCCCGGTTGACCTCGATGATGCCCGAGTTTTGAGGCATCTGCTGCATCTCCTTGATGTCGACCCCGGCGCAGAATCCCCGTCCGGTCGCGGTCAGGATGACAGCCGACACTTCGCTGCGGTGCTCGATGCCGTTCAGGATCTCCGCGAGCCGGTCCGTGTCGGCAATCGACAGGGCGTTGACCTTCGGGTTGTCCATCACCAACTCGAGGACACCGTCGGTGCTCAGAGACTCGTGAATGGTCATCTGCGCACCAACACAGACGAACCATGGCCGAACAGCCCCTGGTTGGCGGTTATCCCGACCCTGGCTCCCTCGACCTGACGGGCCTGCGCCTGCCCTCGCAGCTGCCAGGTCAGCTCACACACCTGGGCGATCGCCTGGGCGGGAACCGCCTCCCCGAAAGCACCGAGGCCGCCGCTGGGATTCACCGGCAGGCGCCCGCCGATCGTCGTTACGCCGTCGCGCAGGAGTTTCTCCGCCTCGCCCACCTCGCAGAACCCGAGCTGCTCATACCAGTCGAGTTCCAACGCCGACGACAGGTCGTAGACCTCGGCCACATCGACGTCATCGGGGCCGAGGCCAGCCTCGGCATAGACACGGTCCGCGATCGAGGCCTTGAAACCCCGTGCAGGCGGCGCAGTCTGCGCCGCAGAGTCTGTGGCCAGATAGGGCAGGTCGATAACGGTGTCGGGAAAGGTCGGCGTGACAGTCGAGATGCCCGCGACCCGCACCGGGTCGCTCACGCCCCGGTCCCGTGCGTAGTCCATCGACGACACCACCAGCGCTGCTCCGCCGTCGGAGGTCGCACAGATGTCGAGCAGGCGCAGAGGATCGGACACAACCGGAGAGTTCGCCACATCGTCGATGTCGTACTCCTTTGTGAACCGGGCCCTGGGGTTATGCACCGAGTGGCGCGAGTTCTTGACTTTCACCCGGGCGAAGTCCTCGGAGGTGGCGCCGTAGAGGTCCATTCGGCGTCGGGCTTGGAGACCGAAATACACCGGGTTGGTCGCGCCGACGAGCTTGAAGCGCAGCCAGTCCATGTCGTCGGGACGGTCGCCTTCATTCGGCGCCAGAAAGCCCTTGGGGGTGGTGTCGGCACCCACTACGAGTGCCACGTCGGTCGCCCCCGAGAGGATCTGCCCCCGCGCAACCGACAGAGCGGTGGCACCCGAGGCGCAGGCCGCATAGGAGGATGCGACCTGCGCACCGTTGAAGCCCAGTGCCCGGGCGAAGGTCGAGCCTGCAACGTAGCCGGGGTACCCGCAGCGAACGGTGATCGCCCCGGAGACGAAGCCGACGTCGTTCCAGTCGACGCCGGCGTCGCCGAGCGCCTCGTTGGCCGCGGCCGTGCCGTACTCGACGAAGTTGCGTCCCCACTTTCCCCACGGGTGCATGCCGACACCGAGGACGGCGATCTCTTCCATCAGCTCAACCTCTCCATCACGCTTGCACCTCTACTGGTCTCCACTTACTGGTCTCCACTTACTGGTCTCCACTTACTGGTCTCCACTTACTGGTCTCCACTTACTGGTCTCCACTTACTGGTCTCCACTTCCACACCAAGTATTCGTGCTCATCATCCTCGTAGAGGGTGTCGATGACCAACTCGACTTCGGTACCGACACTGAGATCATCGGGAGTTACGCCCGCCACGCACTGCCCCAGGATCACCATCTGCTCCTTGTGGAGCTCGACTGCGGCGATGGTGATCGGTTCGTATGGATCGGTCGCAGCCACGAACGGCGGAGGCGGCTGGTAGTTGCTCGTCGTGTAGGACCAGACCCTGCCGCGCCGCGACAACAGCACCTCCTCGAGGTCCTGTGGACCGTTGACGGCCGGGTCACCCCCGGCAAGGTGCTTGGGGAAGAAGTAGGTCTCGCGGCCGGCGAGCTTGGCTCCGATCAGGTGCGGCTCGCCCTCGGTGGTATGCATCCCCTCCACAACAGGCACCCGGGTCTTGACCGGTGAGCCGGTGTCGGCGGAAGCGGATGCGGAAGCGGAAGCGGATGCGAAACTGTCGGGGGCCATTGTGATCTCCTGATCTGACGCACAGCCAGAGTACCGGTTACCTTGCCAAAGTATGAACGCAGACAACCCCAACCCCCAACGGTCGATCTCGGGTACCGCGCTGGCCCAGTACGGAGTCGTCGATTCGGTCGGCCGGTTAAGCTACAACGGCAACACCGGACACGGTCTCTACGAGCACGGTATCTTCGGCCCCTTCGAGAAGCTGAGCCTCAACGACCGCGGCGACCTGTTCCCATAGTCTCCGGTCGCATAGGGCGCATTGGTAGAGTGGCGCCGTGACCGCACTCGACCGTTGGACGCCGCTCGTAGACCTTGAGGGCAAGAGGGCCTTCGTGGGCCGCCATATCGGTCCCCCCGAAGCCGAGAAGGCCCAGATGCTCGCGGCGCTCGGCCTAGATTCGATGGAGGAGTTGATCGACACCACGGTGCCCGAAGACATCCGCATGTCGGAACCGTTGGACCTCCCCTCCGGTATCGGCCAGACCGCCGCCCAGAACATGCTTCGAGCCATCGCCCGCTCCAACCAGATCCGCACATCGCTTATCGGGATGGGCTACCACGAGACCATCACTCCCCCGGTGATCCGTCGCAACATCTTGGAGAACCCCGGTTGGTATACCGCATACACGCCCTATCAGCCCGAGATTTCCCAGGGCCGCCTCGAAGCGCTGCTCAACTTCCAGACGATGGTTGCCGAACTCACCGGGATGGACTTGGCCAACGCTTCGCTGCTCGACGAAGCAACGGCCGTGGCAGAAGCCATGACCATGCTGCATAGGGTCAGCCGCGCAAGGACCGGTGACTGCTTCTTGATCGACGCCGAGTGCCATCCCCAGACGATCGCGGTGGTGGAGACGAGGGCAGAACCGATCGGGCTCCAAACCGTTGTCGGCGACCCGGCGACCGCGGACCTCAGCGGCGTCTATGCAGTAGTGGTGCAGTACCCGGGAACCACCGGAGTGATCCCAGACCTCGAGGCGATCATCGAGCGGGCGCACGCCAACGACACCCTCGTGGCTGTGGCCGCTGATCCGCTGGCGCTGGTCGTGCTGGCGCCGCCCGGTGACTTCGGTGCCGATGCAGTTGTCGGAAGCACCCAGCGCTTCGGGATACAGATGGGGTTCGGCGGCCCGCACGCCGCATACTTCGCGGTGCGTGAGCAGCACCAGCGCTCGCTGCCCGGCCGGCTCGTGGGAGTCTCCCGCGACACCGGAGATCGACGGGCGCTGCGTCTGGCCTTGCAGACCCGCGAACAGCACATTCGCAGAGAGAAGGCCACATCCAACATCTGCACCTCACAGGTGCTGTTGGCGGTGATGGCCTCGATGTTCGCCATTCACCACGGCCCGACCGGTCTGCGCCGGATCGCCATGCGGGTCAACCGCTTCGCGGCCGTGCTGGCGGACGGACTGCGCCGCGGCGGACTCGACGTCGTGCATGAGGAGTTCTTCGACACGGTCTGCGTGCGGGTGCCCGGCCGTGCCGACAAGGTCCTGACGATCGCGCTGTCACAGGGGGTGAACCTGCGCCGGGTCGATGCCGACACCGTCTCGATCACACTCCACGAGACCACAACCCGCAACGTCATCGAGATCGTCTGGTCGGCTTTCGGGATCGACGGCGACGTCGGCTACCTCGACGTGCATGTCCGAGACCCGCGTCCGGTCAAGTACCGGCGCGACACCCCCGCGCTGCAACACCCGATCTTCACCGCCTACCACAGCGAGACCGACCTGGTGCGCTACATGCGCCGACTCGTCAACCGCGACATCGCTCTGGACCGATCGATGATTCCGCTGGGCAGCTGCACCATGAAACTCAATGCGGCCACCGAGATGGAGCCGGTGAGCTGGCCCGAGCTGGCTCGCATCCATCCCTTCGCGCCGGTGGGCCAGACGGTCGGTTATCAACGGATGATCGACGAGCTCGAACGTTGGCTGACTGAGATCACCGGCTACGCAGCGGTCTCGCTGCAACCGAACTCCGGGGCCCAGGGAGAGTTGGCGGGGCTCTTGGCGATCCGCTCCTACCACCGCAGCCGCGGCGAGACTCAGCGTGACGTCTGTCTGATCCCGTCTTCGGCGCACGGCACCAACGCGGCCAGCGCGGTGATGGCGGGAATGCGCGTCCTGGTGGTCAACTGTGACGACGAGGGCAACGTGGAGATCGCGCATCTCGACAAGCTCGTCAGCGAGCATCGCAATGAGCTCGCCGCCTTGATGATCACCTATCCCTCCACCCACGGAGTCTTCGAGGTCGAGGTGCGCCGGATCTGCGAGATGGTCCATGGCGCGGGCGGGCAGGTGTACCTCGACGGCGCCAACCTCAACGCCATGGTGGGTCTGGCCCAGCCCGGCAAGTTCGGCGCCGACGTGTCGCACCTCAACCTGCACAAGACGTTCTGTATTCCCCATGGCGGCGGCGGTCCCGGAATCGGGCCGATCGGCGTCGGAGAGCACCTGGTCCCGTTCCTTCCGAACCATCCGTCGACGCCGGTGGCGGGCCCGCCCACGAGCCCTGGGCCAGTGGCGGCCGCGCCGTGGGGGTCGGCCGGAATCCTGGCGATTCCCTGGATGTACATACGCATGATGGGCGCGAATGGTCTGCGTCAGGCGACCGAGACCGCCATCTTGAACGCCAACTACATCGCCAAACGCCTCGAGGACTACTATCCGGTGCTCTACCGCGGCGCCAACGGCCGGGTGGCACACGAGTGCATCCTTGACACCAGGATCATCTGCGCCGAGGCTGGACTGCGCGTCGACGACATCGCCAAACGCCTCATCGACTTCGGGTTCCACGCCCCGACCATGTCTTTCCCGGTGCCCGAGACGCTGATGGTCGAACCCACCGAATCGGAGAGCCTCGAGGAGCTCGATCGATTCTGTGACGCCATGATCGCCATCCACGCCGAAGCTGGCCGTATCGTTGCCGGTGACTGGCCCGCAGACGACAACCCGCTCGTCAATGCGCCGCACACCGCCGATGACGTGACCGCCGACTCCTGGCCCCATCCCTATTCACGCAACGAGGCCGCCTTCCCCGAGGGCTGGGGGCGCGCCGACAAGTACTGGCCCCCGGTGAGCCGGATCGACGGTGTCTACGGCGACCGCAACCTGATGTGCTCATGCCCCCCGATGGACCTGCTCAGCGGGCAGTGACCCCGCAGCGGCGAATCACCGCCGTGGCGAGTTCGATTCTCACGGCGACGCCGGATTAGGTTCGGTGGATGGCAAATCCACAGCACGACCTCCTTGTTGAACGGCAGGGCCACGCGATGCTCCTGACCATGAACCGCCCCGAGCGTTTCAATGCGATCACCGGGGCGATGTTGATCCGCATGTACGACGCCTACCAACAGGCCTCCGCCGACCCCGACGTCCGCTGCATCGTCATCACCGGCGCCGGCGGCAACTTCTGTTCGGGGGCCGACCTCAGGGCCATGGCCGGCGACAGCCGCGAGGGTGACCCGATGGACACCCGGGCGCGCATGGCCGAGGACCCCGACATCGTCTACAAGGCACTGTTCCGCCACTACCGTCCGACCAAGCCGATCATCGCTGCGGTGGAGGGCGTGGCGATAGCGGGAGGGACCGAACTGCTCCAGGCGATGGAGATCCGGGTGGCTGGGGAGAGCGCTCGTTTCGGTGTCAGCGAGGCGCGCTGGTCGCTGTATCCGATGGGTGGCTCGGCGGTGAGGCTCCCCCGCCAGATCCCCTACACGCACGCCGCTGAGATCCTGCTAACCGCCAAGCACATCAGCGCTGCGCAAGCCAAGGAGATCGGCCTGATCGGCCATGTCGTTCCCGACGGAACAGCGCTCGAAAAGGCCATGGAGATCGCCGAGGTCGTCTCGGCCAACGGGCCGCTGGCCACCGCTGCCATCACTCGCACGCTGCACGAGTGTGACGGGATGGAACTCGACGAGGCTCTGCGCCACGAATGGGACTACGGGCAGGCAGTCTTCGCCTCCAACGATGCCTCCGAAGGCCCCAGGGCCTTCGCCGAGAAGCGCAAGCCCAACTTCACCGGGAGTTGACCTTGCAGACTCGGTGACCGCCCCCTAGAGTAAATCTAGAACCTGTTCTAGTTATTCAACCTCAGGAGAAATCACAATGGAGTTCGGCCTCTTCTTCAACGGTTACCTGCCCGGCCCGGCGGCTCACGACACCGAGTCAGAGCACCTGATGCTCATGCGCGAAGCGGAGTACGCGGTCCTCGCCGACAAACACAACTGGAAGTACGCCTGGTGCGGAGAACACCACTGCCTCACCGAGTACAGCCACATGTCCGCCCCCTACCCGTTCATGGGCTACGTGGCCGCGAAGACCGAGCGGATCCACCTCGGCTCGGCCATAACCTCGTTCCCCACAACCAAGGAGCACCCGGTCAGGTTCGCCGAACGGGCCGCGATGATGGACCACCTGACCGAGGGCCGCTTCGAGTTCGGCACCGGCCGCGGCGCCGGCAGCCACGAGGTCGCCACCTTCAACGGCACCGTGCTGTCCGAGACCAAGGCCATGTGGGACGAAGTGGCCCATGAGATCCCGCGCATGTGGGAACAGAAGGACTACAGCCACCAAGGCGAGCACTTCGCGGTGCCGACGCCGCACAACATCCTGCCCAAACCCTACGGCAAGGGGCATCCACCCATATGGGTCGCATGCGGCAACCCGGCGACCTTCGCCAAGGCTGGCGCCCACGGCATCGGCGCCATCGCCTTCAACTTCGAGCCGATCCACAACCTCAAGGGGCGGGTCGAGTCCTACAAGGAGGCATCGGAGAACGTGACCGACCAGATCGGCCAGTTCCAGAACAACAACGTGATGATGACCAACGCAGTCATCTGCCTAGAGGACCGCGAGGAAGCCCGGGCCATGGCCAAGCGCAACCTCCGCGGCTACCGCGTCACCATGGTCAACATGTACCACGACTCGATGCCCAAGAGCCCCGATGCCGTCGTCTGGCCCAACGCCGTGCAGCGCTATGCGCTGGACGACGAGACGCTCGACATGGCCCTGGAGGCCGGATACATGCTCTGCGGCAACCCCGAGGAGGTCTGCGAACAGTTGGTGGCGTATCAGGACGTGGGATGCGACCAGGTCTGCTTCGGCACCCCCGACGAGGGCTACACCCATGAGCAGACCCTGGAGATGATCGAGGTGTTCGGCAAATACGTGATACCCGAGTTCGACAAGGACCCGGTGCATTCGACCACCCGCTACCGGCAAAACGCCAAGCCCCAGTTCCCGGTGTTCAACGGCGACGTAGACCCGGTCGTCGATGCGGCCGTGCCCCCAGCGTTCCCGATCGCCGTCTGATACCTGGTCTGGCCGAATTGCCTGCGGAGATCTCTGCTTTGGCTGCTAGAACAATCCGATGGCACACCATAGAGCAACTTTGAAGGTCGGAATCCAGATTCAGCCGCAGGGCGTGAGCGTTGAGGAGATGCGCACCGCCTGGAGGGCCGCCGACGACATGGGAGTCGACTCGATCTGGATCTGGGACCACTTCTATCCCCTGTTCGGAGATATGGACGCCACCCACTTTGAAGCCTGGACTCTGCTGTCGACGATGGCTGCTGACACCTCCCGAGCACAGTTGGGCACGCTCGTGACCGGCAACAGCTACCGCAACCCAGAGTTGCTGGCCGACATGGCGCGCACCCTGGACCATGTCAGCGGCGGCCGGATGTACCTGGCGGTGGGCGCCGGCTGGTTCGAACGCGACTACACCGAGTACGGCTACGAATTTGGCACTGTCGGCAGTCGCCTGCGCCAACTCGAAGCCGACCTGCCCCGAATGAAGGACCGCCTCGCCAAGCTCAACCCCCCGCCGCTGGGCGCGATGCCGATCATGATCGGGGGCAGCGGCGAGAAGGTGACCCTGCGACTCGTCGCGGAGCACGCCGACTCATGGAACGCCTTCGGTCCGCCGGAGAACTTCGCGCGGCTCTCAGGCATCCTCGATGACTGGTGCGCCAAGGTCGGTCGAGACCCCGGCGAGATCGAGCGGACGGTCGCCATCGGCGCCGACGACGTCAACGACATTGAGCGTTACACCGCTGTCGGTGCCGACCATGTGATCTTGATGAGCGGAGGTCCCTTCGACCTCTCGCCGCTGCAGACCCTCATCGATCAACGCGACGCCCGGGGCTGACCGACCTTCTTTTCTCCAGTCAGGTGCGTCGGGAGGACTGATCCCCGAGTTGTGCGCGGTTGCATCAATTAATGTCGTAAATCATCGAGTTGTGCGCGACTGCACCGGCTAATGCGACAAATCCTTAAGTCATGCGGATAGGCTCTGCGCCATGACGAACCGGTCTCTGCTGGGCACAGCATCGAACAGCCCGTTCTCGCCCGATTTCGGCAAAACCCCGCATTCACTGGTGGGACGGGACAGTCTTCTTGCGGAAGTGGGAAGCGGGTTGGTCTCTGGACCCGACGATCAGCGCTACACGAGCATTCTGATGGGAGTGCGCGGGTCGGGCAAGACCGTGGCTCTCAACGAAATCGAGGACCGGGCCGCCGCCGAGGGTTGGGTTGTGCTGTCGATGGACGCGGGGACGCCTGGGCTGCTGGAGCGAATTGTGCAGTCCATCTCCGAGGCGGAACGGGCATACGACGCGCTCGGTCTGAACGACAGTCGCACAAAGCGGGCAGTCGAAAAGAGCATCGGAATCAGGTTGGGTCCACTTGTGGGCAAGATTGCAACGACCGAGGACCACGAACTGAGATCGAGGATGGGCCTGAGGGAGCACCTCACCTATCTGGTCGAGGCAGCGCAGCAGAACGGCTCGTCCGTACTGTTGACCGTCGACGAGTTGCATGGGATCGACAGGACCGAGGGGCGCAGACTGTCGAATGATCTTCAGCACATCACCAAACGCGCTGAGATGCCCTTGGCCTTTCTTGGCGCAGGGCTGCTGGAGTTGAAACACACCCTGATGAGGGACCGGAAAATGACTTTCTTCCACAGATGTGAACACTTCGACATGCCTCCCCTGTCGACCGCGGATGCCATGGTTGGCTTCGCTGGGCCGGTTCGCGGCGCTGATGGCGCGATCAGCGATGACGCGTTGCGGTTGGCCGCAGGGGCTGTGGACGGCTCGCCCTACCGTTTGCAGGTGATCGGGGACATCGCTTGGAAGATAGCCGGAGCACCCGACCGGGAGATCGACTCGTCCGCGGTGGAGACGGCAGTCAACACCGCTAACAGCGTGATGAACACCAAGATCAGCGTGCCCGCATGGCACGACCTGTCCGAGGCGGATCAGGGGCTTATGGGTGCGGTCGCGCTCAACGGTGGGATTGCGACGTCAGACGAAGTGGCGCGGGGTTCGATGTTGGACAAGAGGGTTGTGGGCAACGCGCTCTCGCGGCTCGCCGACCTCGGGTATGTTGACAAGCCCGACCGTGGAGTTTTCCGGCTCACCGGTCTGGTGCCGCATGAAGTCATCCTCGACGAGATCGGGCACGCTGACGACAGCATCGCGTCGGCGGCGGTCTTCCCCAGACCGAAATGCCGCAAGTTCATGCCACGGGCGAAGGCTTACTGCCTGCTCCCCCAGGACCACTCAGGGGGCTGCCGCTCGAAGCATCCGTAAGACGGACACTCCACTCCGCAACACGCTGCGGCACTCGCAGTGCTCGGTGCCCTAGTTTCGCCCGAAGGTCTTGGAGAGTTGGCGGCGGTGGTCGGATGGCTGCTCGAACCGGTGACGTTCCCCCCCCCCCCCACTACCGCACCGCCCATGATGGTGAACCCGCTCAGCCGGTAGGGCAGCAGATGGAGCACTCGAGAGCGAACTCGTCAACCGGGTCACCTGGAAGATCCTCAACGCCCAACCGCGGGCCCGCCGAGGGCGACCTCAAACGTGGCTAGCCTGTATAGGTGTCCGTCCGTCGCACCTGGGCACGGCGGGGCCGGTTGTCTGTCAAACCTCAGACTGCACGCCGAAGCGGTCAACATAGAACTGCAGGTCGTCTGCCAGGTCGTTGAGGTCGACGCCGAAGTCCTCCTCGACGTGATAGCTGACGCTGCCGTGGACGCCGCGGGGGTGCAGCGCCATGTAGTCGTTCATGGTCGCCTCGGTCTGCGCTGACCACGGATGGTCGGCGAGTTCGTAGACGGTCTTGACCGTAGCTATGTCATCGGCCATGAACTCATGGAACTTCACGTCGATCGACTGCGCGGCCGGCACAAGTTCCCGCTCGTCGGCCATAGCCCGGAACATCCGCTGCATACGGTCGATCCAATAGAGGCCGACATCCCGGATCTTCTCGGGGTTGCGGCTCAGCCGCGCAGTGTAGGACAGCATTGTCGACATCGACTTGGCGACCGCGACCGGATCGCGATGAGTGCAGATCACGGTTGCGTCGCCGAACACCGACATCAGCGGTCCGAGTTGTTCGACATGTTGGGGGGACTTGAGAAGCCAGCGGTCAGCGCCGGTGGGGCGCACGAACATGAGGACCTTCAGCATCGTCTTGAGGTATTCGTAGTAGGGGGTCTGGTCGCTCGCCAGATACCAGTCGCGGTGTGACGGCATGACCGCCATCGTCTCGGGTGCCATCCCACCGTAGGGAATGGCGAGCAGGGCGATCTCCTCATGCACATGCTCGGGAGTCATGTCATGCATGCGCTTGAAGTACGGGAGAGCACCGTTGAGCCCCGCAAGCCCCTCGGCGCAACGCCCGAAACGGGGATCGTCCTCGTCGCGGGGGCCATGGTCGATGCCCTGCTCTGCCAACGGGGGCACCGGCTCTAGGCTCTCCCAGTAGGGCATTGTGCGAAAACTCAGGTCCGACGACATCAGGTTGTGCAGATGTGTGGTCCCGGTACGGCCCTGGCCGGCGATCACCAGCGGACGCTTGATCTCGATGTCGTGGATCTCTGGATGCCGCTTCAACAGGTCGGTCACCAGCAGTTTCTGTTTGGCGTAGCCGACCAGCGTCGAATGGTTGCTCAGCTGTCCGAGGGTCGAGAGGTCGCCCTCAGTGGGCATGGCCCGCATCAGGCTCTCGAGCGGGGCGACGTGGAGGTCGTCGCCGAAATCGTCGAGTCCGGTCTCCGCGGCGGCCTGGGTCAAGACGGCGTCAGACGACCATTCCAGCAATTCGGCCATCGGCGCCGCCAACTCGAAGGCAGCCTTGATCTCCTCGGGATACTCCGGGGCAACGAGGTCCGCGATGCGAACGGGCGGTGGCCTGGTAAATCTTGTCATGGTTGAACCTTCTCTCTGGGCAACAACTGCTTGGATTCGGACTCGACTCCTATGCGGCGCAGCATCCCACGGACCGGGCGCGACGGATCGGCAAGGTGGCTGCGGAGTGTCGCAGCGAGGTCGGTCGCTGCCGAGCCTGAGACCAGCGAAGCGAACTTGGCATCGATCTGTTGTGGGCTCAGCGGGTCGTGCATCGACCCCCACTGGCCGTGGACCGTCCGTTCGAGGACCTCGCCACTGCGAAGGAAGATCCGCACCCCGCCGCCCATCTTCTTGGCGTACGTCTCGTCGAACTGCTCAGCCGCGCGCAGCGACACCACCCGGGCCTGAAGATCTGCGATCGCGGGGCACCCGATCCGCTCCGGCCCATAGGTTGCCGGGTCGCCGGGATCGGCGAGGATCGCCGCAGCGATGTTGAACTGCGCCGAATACTGAGCGGCCATGACCGACGTCGTTCCGTCCATGCTGTTCTGGGTGGCCGCCTTGGTGGGGCACTCGGCCTCGATCCGGTCGATCTGGCCTGCGGTCAGTCGATGCTCGGCCCGCAACTCGGCGGTGGCCTGGATCAGCGGATGAATGTCGCTGCAGGCCGCGTAGGGCTTGACGGTGATCTCGTCGATCATCCACCGGCTGCCGAGCGCCTCAGTAAGCAGTTCAGTCGCGGGCGCGGTGCCGAACACATTGCAGAACCCGTACCTGCCGGCCAGCCCGTCGGCGGCGCCCTCAAACCCGTGGGCCGCAAGTGATGCTGCCAACAGGCCCGCCTCAGCGGCACGCCCGGCGTGCATCCGCTTGGCCATCCCTCCCGAGGCGGCGAACTCCATGGTCCCCGAGGCCAACGACACCGCCACCCCGAAAGCGTGGTTCAACCTCGCTGCGTCGAAACCGAGCAGTCGGCCGGCCGCCGCCGCCGATCCGAAGACCCCCGACATCGAAGTCGGATGGAATCCCGCCAGCATGTGGGCTGCCGGTCCCACGGCTATCCCCGCTCGACCCATGGCCTCATAGCCGATCACGATCGCCTCGCTGAGGTCCAGACTCGTCACCCCCGACTCCTCGGCGAGCGCCAGTGCCGCCGCGACCACGACTGCGCCGGGGTGGCTGATCGCCTCCTCATGCACGTCATCGAGCTCAAACGCGTGAGCCGACGCTCCGTTGGCGAACGCCGCCATCGCCGGGGTGGTCTTGGCCCGGTGCCCGACCACCGTGGCCGAGCCCTCCCCTCCCGTTGCCAACCCATGGGCGATTGCGGCCTGCGACCAGGGTTGGGAGGCGCCGAAGGCCATGCATCCCAGGGTGTCGATCAAGGCATCGGTTGACCGAGCCAACAGCCTCCCGTCAACCCGGCCGCTCAGCCCGGCGAGAAAGTCTGCGAGGTCGCGGGTCAGCGACTCCGGCCGGGCCACTAGCGGTCACCGAGCGCTCGGGTCAGCGACTCCGGCCGGGCCACTAGCGGTCGCCGAGCGCTTCAAGCAACAGGGCATGGAGATGAGGCACGGCGTTCTCGGCATGCACGTCGGCGGTGCCGCTCGGGTCTACGATCAGCGGACCCGGACGATAGCCGCGGCTGGCCACGCCCCGTTGAACGGAGTCCATGAGGTCGAAGTCCTCGCTCACGGTCGTGTCCCAGTCGAGTTCGATCACCTCGCGTTGTTCCGGCGTCGGCTCAGTCCGGTCGAACCACCACTCACGGATCAGCAGGGTCTGCTCGACGGCCACCGGAACCCAGCGGAAGGTGTTGAGCACACGCCCCGGGTAGCACTGTATCGAAGACACCGGCCAGGTGTAGAAGGCGCCGTATTCGCGGCTGTCGGCCCCGCGGGTGTAGGCCGAGCGCTCCGGCGACGGCCCCTGCGCGGTGTGGTGGATCGTGAAACCTCGCGGGGTTATCCGGTAGCTCCCGGGAGTGACCACTCCGGCGGTGAAGGTCTTGTGCACGTTGGGACAGTGGTAGCACTCGTTGTAGTTCTCGACGGCCACCTTCCAGTTGGCGGAGATCAGGTGGGTGCGCCTCGAGGTCAGCATCCGTTCGCTGGAGTCGGGCGCGATCGCCTGCAGCTCCGCGGCGATCCCGGGGACTGTCGCTTCCAGTGAGGGGGCGTCGGGGTCGAGGTTGACGAACAGGAAACCCGCCATCGACTCGACTCGAACCGACGGCACGCACAGCTCGCCCACATCCTCTCCACGGGCACTTGTCAAGCGCCCCGACAGGTTGTATGACCAGGCGTGATAAGGGCAGGTGATGCTCGACACCTCGGCTGCGTCAGCGGCAACCAACTGGTGGCCGCGGTGTTGACAGACGTTGTAGAAACCGCGGATCAAGCCGTCGTCGTTCACCACGATCACGCTCTCGTCGGCGACTCGGGCCGTGAACAGCCAGCCGGGGGCGGCGACCTGCGTGCGATGCCCGACAAGCTGCCAACTGCGGGCGAAGATGCACTCGAGTTCACGGGCGAAGATCTCGGGATCTGTGTAGTAGCGGGCGTCGATCCCCCTGTAGTCGGTGTCTCCCATTGTCGCCTCTCCTATCGTCGCCTCTCCCAGTTTGCACCGCTCCCTGCCGCGCCTCTCCCGTCGGTGCAGGCCGACACTGCTAGTCCAAGTCTGCCAGCGCCCCGACGAGCTGGTCCATGCGTTCCTTGAGGTTCACGTCGCAGCGCAGGAAGCGGTCGCCCAGCCCCCGCCACGATGCTGCACCGTCCTTCACGATCACACCCCTCTCGAGCAGCCCGTTAAACACCTCCGTCGAGTCCGTGTCGGGATCGAGAATCTCCACGAGGAAGAAGTTGGAGCGGCTCTCGGGCACCATCCGGAACCTGTCCAGTTCGCCGAAACGGCGCTGCACATGCTTCTTGGCGTCGCTGATTGTGGCCACCGTGCGAGCGACGTGCTCGTCGTCGTCGAGGGCCGCGATGCCGCCGGCGATCTGCAGTTGCCCCATGTTCCAGGTGGGTTTCACCGCCAGCAGGGTGTCGATTATCGGGCGGGCGGCCACGCCGAAACCGACGCGCAGCCCCGCCAGGCCGTATGCCTTGGAGAACGTGCGAAGGACGGCCACATGGCTGTATTCCCTCCCCAGATGGATGTAGCCGGCCGTGTTGGAGTAGTGGACGTAGGCCTCGTCGAGCACGACTAGGGCGTGGGGGGCCGCCTCGATGATGCGACGGACGTCCGCCTCGGTCAGCCAAGTGCCCGAGGGGCTGTGTGGATTGGTGACAAAGACGATGCGCGTGTCGGGGTCGACCGCGGCAATGTAGGCGTCGACGTCGAGCGCCATCGAGGTGCGGTCGGTCGCCTCATGCACCAGTACCGGCACTCGCCCTTCCGCCTCCGCGAACAGGTGGTAGATCGGGAAGCACGGCCCGGGCATCTGTATCCTGCCGCCCGGTCCGCTGAAAGCCCTGATGATCAGCGAGATGATCTCGGTCTCGCCTGCGCCGCAGATCACCTGTTCAGGCTGGTATCCGCGGGTGTCGGCGATTTTCTGGCGAAGCGGCTCGGCGGTCCACGACGGATAGAGGTGCAGCCGGTCCATTGCTTCGGCCACCGCGGCGCGTGCTCTGGGGGAAGCACCGTGGGGGTTCTCTGCCGAGCCCAGCTTGGCGACATCTGCCACGGCGATCCCGTACCGCTCCGCCACATACTCACTGGCCAACCCCGGCACGTAATAGTCGCCGGGGGTGGGCGGGGTGGGCGGGGTGGGCGGGGAGGGGTTTTGTGTGGTCATTGGAGGTAGTCGGTGTAGACGCCGGCGGAGCGGCGGTTGGCGTGGAAGGAGTCGATCGCACCGGCTACATCGTCGGGCGAGTCGGCCATCATGAAAGCCAGCAGGACCTCCAACAGGGCGACCGCGGCAACGTTGGAGGAGAACGGCAACGGTGAGTCTGATTGGACCACGAAGGCCTCGGTCGCCGAAGCCATGATCGGCGCGGCCCAGCTGTCGGAGACCGATATCACCGGAACGTCCCGCTCCACGGCCAGGCGCACGGCTTCGACGATCTCCGCGCGACAGGGGCTGAAGGTCATGGCCAGCAGCACGTCGTCGGTCCCCATCCGCACCACGTCGTCGATCGCCAACCCGATGGTGGGAATGGCGGTCACGTTGCTCAGCGCCATGCTTGCGACATATGCGAAGTTCTCCGCCAGCGGCTTTGCCGTCCCCACCCCCAGCACGTTGGTGCGGCGGGAGGCATCGATGAGGTCGGCGGCGGCTTTCAGGCCGCTGGTGTGAACCTCCGAGAACATTGACTCGACATTGCCCAGGGCCGCAGAGGCCATGTCGGCCAACAGGGTGCCGTGACGACCCCCCTTGTTGATCGACTGCAGGAACCGCGCCCGATCCGGGAATGAGGGGGTGCCGTCGGCGGCCTGCTTACGGAACGGGGAACGGAAGTCCTCATAGCCGTCGAAGCCGACCGCCCGAGCCATCCGCACCAGGGTGTTGGGCTTCACCTCGGCAGCCTCGGCGATCGCCCTCATGGAGGCCACCGCCACCTCGCCGGGATGGTTCAGAACATAGGTCGCCGCTCGACGCACCTGGGGCGACATCGTCTCCAGCGCACTCGTCAGGGTCAGCAGGACCGGCGCGGGATCACCCGACGACACAGCGTCATCCAGAACCACAGCGTTGATCGGAGCCACAGCGTCATCCAGACCCACAGCGTTGATCGGAGCCACAGCGTTGATCGGAGCCACAGCGTCATCCAGAACCACAGCGTTGATCGGAGCCACAGCGTTGATCGGAGCCACAGCGTTGATCGGAGCCACAGCGTTGATCGGGTGAGCGGCGCTCACAGCAGGGCCTCCTCGAAGGGGTAGGTTGACAGGCGCTGCGGACCGTCGGAGGTCACCAGGTACATGTCTTCGAGCTTGACTCCGGGCCCACCGCGGTCAGAGCCGACGAAACTCTCGACGGTCATCACCGTGTCGGGGAGGATCTCGCCGTCGTAACCGTCGTTCTCCCAGTCCTGCCGGTAGACGATCTTCGGGTACTCGTCGGTCATCCCGACACCGTGCGACAGGCAGGTGTAGCGGTGCGCTATGAACTCCTGACGCTGTCGGAAGGCGTTCTCGGAGACCTCCCGGAAGGTCCGTTTGGGCTCCAGCAGCATGGCGTTGTGGGTGATCTCGGCGTGCGCCAGCCGGTACAACTCTCGCTGCTGCTCGCTGGGAGACTCGCCCACCACCCAAGTCCTGGAGATGTCGGCGCAATAGCCGAAGGGCCCGATCATGTCGGTGTCCATCGCCACGAAGTCACCGGCCGCGATCTCACGGTCGATGGCCATCTGGTACCAGGGGTTGGTGCGGGGTCCGCTGCTCAGCATGCGCGCGTCGATCCATTCGCCGTCATTGGCGATGTTCACCTGATGGAGCAGGGCCAGCAGTTCGTTCTCGGTGACTCCGGGCTCGGATGCACCCTGCATCAAGCCGATGGCCGCCTCAGCGACCGCGATCGAGTGCCTCAGGCACTGGATCTCCTCAGCAGACTTGACGTAGCGGGCTGCTTCCATCAGCGGTTCGGCGTCGATGACCCGCAGACCAAGATCGCGCAGCGCGCCGACGGCGCACGGATTGGCCTGCTCGACTGCGATCCGCGCGCCCCTGTCGGTCGCCGCCTGCACGTCGGCGGCGAAGCGGGCGGCGCGCGCTTCAAGGTCCAGGCCGCCGTCGAAGCAGTTCAACGCATGACTCGGGCGCTGCTCGACGTTCGCCGCCGACGACACGCCGTAACCGCCGTGCAGCACCATCGTGCCGTCACGCCGCACGAACAGGTCGAAGACCTGAATCCGCGACTGGAACACCGCGTACTCCCGCCAATCCGCGGCGTAGCGCAGGCTCACTGGGTTGAACAGCACCAACAGGTCCACGTCGGCGTTGTCCATCTGTTCGACCACACGGCCGAGTCGGTAGGCCCGCAGCGCATCGATATCGATGTCTGGTTTCGACAGGACAGGCAACCCGTTCATCAGCAACAACTGTACCATATTTGTCCGAACATGGTATGTTTGTTGCCAATGGCGATTCCCGAATCGGCTCAGGTGGTCATCGTCGGCGGGGGCATCTGTGGCGCGAGCCTCCTCTACCACCTCGCCCACGAAGGTTGGACAGACACCCTGCTCATCGAGAAGGCAGAGTTAACCTCCGGGTCAACCTGGCATGCAGCCGGCCAGATCACCCACTCCGTGTCGAGCTACACCCTCGCCCACTTCCGCAAGTACGGCTGCGAACTCTACGCCTCACTGCCCGACGAGAGCGGCGTCGCCACCTCCTGGCACAACAGCGGGAGCCTGCGGGTGGCCTACGAACCCGTCGAGGTCGACTGGCTCCGCAGCCAGTTGGGCGTGGCCGACTATGCGGGCAACCACATGGACTGGGTAGACAGCGACTTCGTCGCCCAGCGGCACCCCTTCTATGACGTCGATGAGATGCTCGGCGCGGTCTGGACGCCCGACGACGGCCACGTTGACCCCAGCGGGGCCACCAACGCAATGATCGCCGTTGCCCGCAGCAGGGGCGCGCAACTGAGCCGCCGCAACCGGGTGCTCGCAATCGAGCGGTGCCCCGACGGGCAGTTCGACGTTGAGACCGAGAAGGGCGCCGTGCGCGCCGAACATGTCGTCAACGCCGCCGGGTGCTACGCCCATCAGGTGGCGCAGATGGTCGGCCTGTCGGTTCCCATGGCCAACGCCGCGCACAGCTACCTGATCACCGACGTGGTCGCCGAGTTCGCCGACTTGGACCACGAGCTCCCGGTGATGCGCGACGACTACGTCTCCGGGTATGTGCGCCAGGAACAGCAGTCGGCACTGATCGGCATCTACGAGCAGCGCAACGCCGAGGCCGCCTGGCACGACGGCCCCGCCTGGTCGCTCGAGAACCCCCTGTTTCCCGCGGACTATGAGCGGATCGGCTTCTGGCTGGCCCGTGCCTTCGAACGGGTGCCGATCCTGGCGCCGCTGGGCATCAAGCAGGTCATCAGGGGCGCGATCGCCCACACACCCGACGGGGAGCCGTTGCTCGGGCCATCGGGAGTCCCCAACTACTGGATGATGGCTGGCGTGCAGGTCGGGATTGCCGACGGCCCGGGCCTAGGCCGCGAACTGGCCCGCTGGATGGTCCACGGGGAGACCGAGGTGAACGTGCGGGGCTACGACGCCCGCCGCTTCGGCTTCGTGGCGCCCGACGACGCCATGCGCTATGGACGCATCAAGGGGACCGAGGACTACGAGTACCGTCACCAGACCCCGGTTCCAGGGCTCGAGCACCCCGCCGCCCGGCCCTACCGGACCACCCCCCTCTATGAGCGACTCGCAGACAAGGGTGCAGTGTTCACCCAGGTCTACGGGTGGGAGAGGCCCAAGTGGTATCCGACCGTCGCTGGTCTGGCGCAACGAGACGTCGTGGCGTTCCGCCACACCGACTGGTTCCCGGTCGTGGCCGAGGAGTGCCGCGCCGTGCGGGAACGTGTCGGCATTCTCGACAGCACCGCCTTCGCCAAGTTCGACTTCATCGGGCCCGACGCCGCGGCGGTGCTCGACTCGCTCACAACGAACGCGCTGCCCGCGGTCGGACGGATCGCCCTCAGCTACTTCCTTACACCGACGGGCCGGATCGAAGGAGAGGCCACCATCACCCGCCTCGCGGAGGACCACTTCTATCTGGTGTCGGCCGCAGTGGGCGAACAGAAGGACCGCGAGTACTTCGAGACTCACTTCCCCGCTGGTGCCAGGGCGGATCTGCGCGTGCGCTCAGACGATCTCGGAGTCGTCGCCATCGCCGGCCCCGCGGCGCGCCAACTGCTGTCGAAGTGCACGAACGACGATCTTTGCAACCAGGCGTTCCCGTGGCTCAGCGCAGCCGACATCAGCGTGGCTGGCGTCGACTTGCGGGCGCTTCGGGTGGGCTTCGTGGGCGAACTAGGCTGGGAGCTGCACGCCCCCAGCGACGATCTGGGGACGCTCTACGACGCGCTGTGGGAGGCCGGCGCGGAACTCGGAGTCGCCAATGTCGGCAACCATGCGCTCGACTCGCTGCGCCTGGAGAAGCAGTACATGATCAGCCGCGACCTCACCCACGACGTCGGCCCCGACGAGGCCGGCCTGCACCGTTTCGTCAAGGTCGACAAGGGCTACTTCGTGGGCCGCGAGGCACTGCTCGAGCGGCGGTCACAAGTCATCTCAGGCCGGCGACCCCACCGCTGGCAGCTCGCCTATCTGGCGGTCGACACCGACGGCGCCGACGTGCACGGCAGCGACGCGGTCTACGCCGACGGCAGACCGGTCGGCCTGATAACCACCGGCGCTTACGGGCACCACGTCGGGCAAGGGTTGGGATTCGCCTATCTGGCCCCCGAAACGGCGGTGTCGGGCACTGAATTGGAGGTGCAGGTCGTAGGCGAGCTCCGCGGCGCGCGGGTGCTCGACAGACCGATCTACGATCCCGCCAGCGCACGGCTGCGCATGTGAGCGAAGCGAGCTTCCCCCGTTCGCAGAACCCCGCACCCCGGCCCGCACGTCAGCCCAATCGACAACTTCAGGAGATTCTAAGCGACTGTTTCCGGAGAATCAAATCGACCATTTCTCCGGTCCGCATGCCCCGACGCGCTCGGAGAGGCACCCGACGCGGCGGTGGCCGACATCTGACCCGGTGGCCCCCCGACCGGTGAGGGGGAGGGCTTCAGCGGCATCATCGGGTGCAGCGACTGCACCGGAGGCACCGGCGGCTGCGAGGCCCCGCGCCCCGCCGGGCCCGCGGAATGTCGCTCACGTCTACAGTTCCCCTGGCGATCGGGTTGGCGGTTATTGGGTTGGCGGTCATTGGGTTGGCGGTTATTGGCGTGGCGAAGGGGTCGGGAGGTTGAGGGCGCGTGCGAGGAAACTGGCCATCTGCGCCCTCGTTACCAGACCCTCAGGACAATACCGCAACGGGGACCGGTCACAGCCCGTGGTGATGTCCGCGGCCGCGAGCGCGTCAATGGCCGCCGCATGAATGCTCGCGGGGTCAACATCGGTGAACCCGGCAGAGCCGGACGACTTCAAACCGAGGGCCCGGACCAAGAAACTCGCCATCTCCGCCCTCGTTACCAGACCGTCGGGACAATACCGCAACGGGGACCGGTCACAGCCCGTGGTGATGTCCGCGGCCGCGAGCGCGTCAATGGCCGCCGCATGAATGCTGGCGGGGTCAACATCGGTGAACCCGGCAGAGCCGGACGACTTCAAACCGAGGGCCCGAACTAGGAAGCTCGCCATCTCCGCCCTCGTTACCAGACCGTCGGGACAATACCGCAACGGGGACCGGTCACAGCCCGTGGTGATGTCCGCGGCCGCGAGCGCGTCAATGGCCGCCGCATGAATGCTGGCGGGATCGACGTCGGCGAACCCGGCCGGCTGGACAGTTACCCCGTCAGCGACATCGCCGCCGGTACCGTCTTCGTCCGCGCCCGTTTCGCCGGTGTCGGTGCCATCGGCGCCGCCTTCAGCGGGGCCGGTGTCGGTATCGCCGTCCGTGCCGTCGGTGTCGTCGCCAATGTCGCCGTCGGTGTCGTCGCCAATGTCGCCGTCGGTGTCGTCGCCAATGTCGCCGTCGGTGTCGTCGGTGTCGCCGTCGGCAACGGTATCGCCGTTATCACCGTCACCAATGTCAACGTCGGCATCGTCGGCATCGTCGGCGACGTCGGCATCGTCGTCGACGCCGGCATCGCCGTCGGCGGCGGGGTCGGTATCGCCGTCCGTGTCGTCAACATCGGCATCGCCGTCGGCGGCGAGGTCGGTATCGCTGTCCGTGCCGTCAACATCGGTATCGCTGTCCGTGCCGTCAACATCGGCATCGTCGTCGGTATCGCCGTCGGTATCGTCGTCCGTGCCGTCAACATCGGCATCGCCGTCGGCATCGCCGTCGGCATCGCCGTCGGTATCGTCGGCGGTGTCGGCGGGTGGGGTGACATTGACTGTGAACGTGGCCGCGGGGCTGGTGGGGGCCGGGTCGGTGGTGTGGGTGATGGTGGCAGTTCCCGCTGCGACACCTCGTAGCTGCAGGGTTTGCGGGCTTTGCCAACTGCTCGGCGTGAAGGTGAGGACGACGGGGGTTACGACGGCGATGGCATCGTCGTCGACGGTGGCCGTCACGGTCACGTCCGCCGTGGGTGCCGAGTCGAGCGAGATGCTGTATGAAGTGCTCTCGCCCGGTGCGACCGACGCAGTGGCACCGCTCAGCGTGACAGCGGGCGGGTCGGCCCCAACAACCGGAGGTGGACCGCCGGGGCCCAGATCGACAGGCGGACCCGGACCGCGCGGGCCCGGATCGACAGGCGGACCCGGACCGCGCGGGCCCAGATCGACAGGCGGACCCGGACCGCGCGGGCCCAGATCGACAGGCGGACCCGGACCGCGCGGATCCAGATCGACAGACGGATCGGCATCAAGAGGACCCGGCTCAGCCACGTCGACGCTCACCGTGTCAGACGAGTAGTCCCAAACCCAGACATCTTTCGCTTGCTCCAGGCGCATTATGTGACTGACTTCGTCCAGCCCGTCAGCCACACCCGTTACAGTCACCGTCTGCGGAACCATCCAATTCGACCGAGTGAACTCCAACGTGCCCGACACCTTCGCAACCTTGCTCTCCGAAATGACCGGGCGCGTTGAATGCACCAAAGTCGGCAAAATTTGCACTCGACCGGACGGCTGACGGTCCAAACGCACCGTGTACGTCATCGCGTGGCCAGGGGGCATCGTCAGCGTCGAACGGCTCAAAACCAGGCGCGGATCGTCGTCGTCTTGCACCACCAGCGTAACTCCCACATATTGCAAGCTCGAAGTCGACGGCGCGGCAGTCAGGTGGATCAGCTCGTCCAGCTCATCGACTGCGTCGTCGATCAGCGTCAACGTGCCCGACGCCGCCAACGAGCCCGCAGGGATCGTGAAGGCAGGCTGCGACAACTCGAAATCCACACTTTCTTCAGCGACAGGCGCACTAGCCCGCAACAACACCGGCACATCGACCGCTGCTGCGCGGTCCAACGTAGCGGTCACCGCAACCTGCCCGTCGTCCTCTCCCACCCGGGCAGAGGCGTGACGCCCCTGGCCCTCGACCGTCAGCCTCAAAGTCGCAGCGGGACGCAACGTCACGTTGTACTCGGCGACAGACTTGTCCTCGGCGGTCACCTGCACCTGAAACGTGAACTCCTGCGAGTATTCGATCGCGCTGCCATTCCGCCCGCACCGCAGAGGAGTATTTGGAGACGTTGCGGGCGCGTCCTGCACGAATTCGATCGCGCGGCTAGTCTGCCCGCTGTCGAGGCGCTGTATACACCCGGCCCCGGGGCCCTCTATCAGCCACACCTCCGCCCGGGCATCACCGGCAGTCGGCGTCACCTTCAGATGGGTCACTCCGATGTCAGTCTCCGCCGTGTAGTTCCTAGTGCCCGACGCGAACGCTGGCGATAACGTCGGTGTCCCGTCGAACGTCGACCCGTCAGTGCTCGACGACAACGACAGGCCGATCAACGACGCATCCGAAGACCTCGACCCCTGCCCCAGATGACGGGCCAGCAGGAGCCCGGTCCGCTGAGTCTCCTCAGTCTGTCCAGACTCCTCAGTCTGTTCAGTCTCCTCAGTCTCATCAGTCTGCGAAGGAGGGGCTGGCCCGCTGGGTCTGTCTCGGCCCGCGACGACGACCCTGCTGTGGGCGTCGAATGCCACCGCGTTCACCTGCGCGTCGCCCCCGGTCGACTCGGAACGGATCACCACCCGCCCCTGCCTATTGACCGACGCCAACGGCCCGAAGGAACGGTCAATCTCGCCGTCTAGACCAAGACGCACCAGCAAACCGGCACCCGCGGGCTGAACCGACGCGACCTCGGTATCGACCCGGCCCGCCAGGATGATCCTGCCGTTCGCCTGCAGCGCCACATCGAAGAACGAGACACCGTACGGGCGGTCCGCAATCACGCCAATACCGAGGTGGCCGAAGTTGAGGTCCCGCTCCCCTGCGGCGGTGAAACGAGCGACAATCCCGCGGCGGAGCGTGCCCTCCTCATCATCCCAAAAGTAATCGGTGTCGGCCCACCCGGCGGCGACGATCTTGTTGTCGGGCTGTACCGCCACCGAAGTGAACCGATACGGGCCCGGGCCGAGCCCGAACTCGCCTCTTTGCTCGCCGGTACTGACGTCGCTTCTGCTGTGGCGCTTGCCGAAGCTGAGGTCGAGCTTGAACTCGGTTGTCAGAGCCAGCACCCAGGGGGTGTCAAATATTCCGTGGTGCGCGTAACCGACCGCGACAATCTTCCCGTCGGGACGAACGGCCACGTCCAAGGCCGCGTCATCGCTGCCGACATACGATATGTCAGGATTTGCTTTGAGATAGCCCGGCGTATGAAAGAATTTCCCTGCATCGTGGGTAAAGAACCCACCGGGTTCGGTCGAACCGTCAGAATTCAGGCGGAGCAGCGCGAAATCGCTGTGATGCGTCGGTTCGCCCTCTCTCGCAGCGTCCGCTGAGCCGGCCACCACGATCTTGCCGTCAGCCTGCAGCGCAACCGCGTTCGCCCGATGATGACAGCAACGTCTGCGATCATTGAACGTCACCTTGCCGCCGGTGCCGAAACTGCTGTCGAGTGAGCCGTCAATGTTGTATCGCGCCACCGCGAATCTGTCGGCTTCGCCGCTCGGGCTCGCAACGCCTACCACCACGATCTTGCCGTCAGCCTGCACCACCACGTCGTTGGCGCGGTCGTCGCTGCCGCGGTCGTCGCTGCCGCGGTCGTCGTCTGGGAGGAAGTCAGTAAACACCTTGCCGTCCGAACCGAATCCCGTGTCAAGCGAGCCGTCCTCGTTGTAACGCGCCACCAAGAAGTCCTCGTCGGTGCCGTTGTGGGCAAAACCGGCCGTCACGATCTTGCCGTCAGCCTGCACCGCCAGCCCGAAAAGCTCGCTCTTTGCAGTGCCGAGATCCGAGGCCACCCGCCCTGCGGTGCCGAACGTCTCGTCGGGATCCCCGGAGTTGAGAATGCGCATCGGGGTCACTTCGCCGACAACCAGCACGTCAGTGGACGAGGCGGAGTCGCTGAAGAACTGGGCCCGGACCTCGTAGGTGACGTCGTTGGTCAGCGAGTCGACCACCAACGACTGCGCACGCACCTCCGATTCGGTCGATACACGGTTGGCCGACCAACCGCCCGGCTGCTCACCGGGCATCGACGGGTCGGCGTCGGTGACCCGGTGGCTCGTGTTGACGCGGACCACCGGCAGGTCGGTCCACCCTCCCCAAGACAGCGTGTACTGGCCGTCGCCGGCGCTCAGCGCCACATCGGCCGGGAGCACCTTCGCCCCGAAATCCTGTGCAGCCGCAGGCGGCACCGACACCGCGACCATTGCCAACGCCAACGCCGCCGCCAACACGGCCGCCCGACGCCGACCCATTCCAGCGCGCCCCGATGTACCCCGACGAAGCAGCCGACCAATGTCGATTGCGCGCGTGCCTCCATGTTCGCGGACCGCCCACATGATCCACAACCTACTCGCAAACTTCAGGAGGTTCCAAGCGACTGTTTCCAGAGCATCAGATCGACCGTCTCTTTGATCGCCGAGGGTCTACCAGACACTCCCCTTCAGACGGCGAGCATGTGGGGCTGTCGTTCGGGTCCGTTCCCTGACCATCCAACCGGACCAAAACGACCTGCTGCTAGACTCCCCGCGCAGTGGGTGCCCAATTCATTAGAGTCTGAGAACGCTGGATCCGAAGACGCACGATCAACACACACGCACGATCAAAACACAAAGTCCTCGATGAGCGCGGCAAGTTCGAGCGGGGTGTCGCCCTGAACGCTGTGACCGGCCTCGGCGACATGCTCGATCCGCGCGGACGGACAACGGCGCAGCAACTCGGCTTCATCCGCGTCGTCCACGACGGACTGCTCACGCATACCGCGTAAAAGCATCAACGGAACCGTCAGATTGGACACCGAATCCCACAGGTTCCCGAACCTCGGAAAGCCGTCCGCCTCTCCCCGGGTCTCACTCTCACGCGGCTCACTCTCACGCGGCTCACTTGCTTGCGTCCCACTCTCACGCGTCTCACTCTCACGGAAGCGCGCATAGCGCCACACCCACGAACCGTCGGGTCGCTGCTGGGCGTTGTGAAGAATGCCGCGGCGCAGAGACTCCACGGTTCTGGTCGGGTTGAACTCGATCGTCCGAGCCAACAGGTCGTCGAAACTGTCGAAGCTCTCCGGTCCGTCGATGAACGCCGCGATGTTGCTGATCTTGTGCTCGTCAACACCGGGCGTCACGTCAACGAGCACCGCCTTGCGTACCAGATCAGGCGCACAGTCGGCCAAGGCCAACAGAGTCATGCCCCCGAGCGACATGCCGATCACCGCGCCCGCGTCCGCGCCGAGCGCCGCGACGGCCACGGCGATGTCCGCAGCGTTGTCGACCACATCAGCGCTGCCCCTTCGTGCTGCCCCTGAATGTCCATGGCCCAGTAGGTCGAGGCACACCAGCGGACGGCCCAGCGCCAGAGCGACCGTGTCCCAGGTATGGGCGTTCTGGGCCCCGCCGTGCAGGAAAACTAGCTCGGGTGGCCCGTCACCCCAGACCAGAGCGCTGATGAGTCGGCCATCTTCGAGATCGACGCGTTCGCGCCGCACGACGGGCGGGCCGTCGTAGGGCAAGCCGAACTCAGAAGCGTTCTCGCAAAACATCGAGAACTCGTCGTAGGGGACCCGCTCGACGCTCATAAGACCGTCCAGTCTATTCGGCCACGCGGTCGAGCAGCGAGACCACCAGCGCTGCTGCGGCCTCGGCGTCACCGTCGGCGGGAACGAGACGGAGCTCTGGGCTCAAGGGCGGTTCATAAGGATCGTCGATGCCGGTGAAACCGCTGATCTCCCCGGCGCGGGCCCTGGCGTACAGCCCCTTGGCGTCGCGCTGCTCACAGACCTCGAGTGGCGTGTCGACGAACACCTCGACGAATGGTATCTCCGCTGCTTCATGGAGTGCCCGAGCATTGTTGCGGGCCGCACGGTACGGCGACACCAGCGGGACCAGCGCAACCGCTCCCGCATCTGCGAGCAGACGACCGACCTCTGCGGCACGGCGCACGTTCTCGTCGCGGTCTGAGGCAGTGAACCCGAGATCGCGGTTGAGGCCGTGGCGAATGTTGTCGCCGTCGAGCACATAGGCGAGCCGGCCCGACTCGACGAGAGCCCTCTCCACAGCGACCGCCACACTCGACTTTCCCGAACCCGACAGACCCGTGAACCACACGGTCGCCCCGCGTTGACCCAGAGCCTCCCAACGCTGCGCCCGCGAGAGATGTCCCTGGTGCCAAACGATGTTGGAGGAGCCTTCACTCACCGCGACACCGTGCCCACGAAGACACCGAGTTTGCAACCCATCACCAGGACTGCGCTGATCCGGCCGCGCTGACGCGGCAACAACTCGGCACGCCCGCCCGACACGGCCCAAACAGGCCCTCCCAAAGCAGGCTTCTTGAACCGCATCAGCCAAGAATACCCACAAACACCCACCGTTGACCGACTACCCGAGTGAGGACGCAGCTCAACGGCATCATCTGCTGGTGCGGTGGTCAACTTGCGGGCGCGTCGGATTCTCCGTGCCGGTGCGAGACCAATCCCGAGAGGTACACTGCCCTAACATTCCGCGTTCATGTCGCCATTACAGGCAGGTGAGGATCATGTCATACACGACATCTACCGCTGAGGCAGTACGCCGCTGGATTGATGAATCGCCAAGCGAGTCGATCCTCGACGCACGCGAAGCCCCAGGGGCCCCCTCCAACGCCACACGCGTCGCTCTATCGAGGACCGCCACCGATCCTGAATCGCCGATCTCGTTCGTCCGGCGACACATCTACTGGAAGGGCGGGTTCCCCAAGAGCCAGTGGGATACCCCGTTCGCTGCTGAGCCGGTAGATTACACCGCCGCAGCGCTTGCCGTCGCTGGTGCGGGTTCGGGCCTTGCGGGATATTCGGCTGCTCAGTTCCTCGGCTGGACCCACGAGGTGCTTGTCGCCCCAGAAGTAGCGGTGGTCGGCTGCCCACCGCGGGGATTCGAGGGGAAGGTGTTGGTCCACACAAGGGCCAACACTGCTAGATGTGAAATGTCACGGTTGGAAGTCGCGCTGTTGGAAGCGACGATTGGGTTTATCCGCACTGGCGGTTTCGGGATCGAGTACAAGCCTGGACACAGCCACTACTGTGCTTGGGACTCAACGCCACACGACGAAGCCGAGTGTTTATGGGACTGGGGTGACGCGGTGGCGAAACTCGAAGGCCTGCGTCAAAGCGATGCTGTGAACTGGCGAGATGTCGACCCTGAGCGCCTTGTGCGTGCTGCTAAGAGCGAGAGGTTGGGCGGACGCGAGATGCGTAGCAAAATCAGCGACCTGGCTGACACGCTCACCGCTGACAGCGGATCTTTGCTGCTGTGAAAGAATGCGGATTCCCGCTGAGCGGAGGACGTAGATGCCAGCGCCGCGTGCGACGCGGAAGGTGTTACCAACACAACAACAAAACCCCGCGCTCCGCGCCCCGACCAGCAAGACCCCAAAAACGACAGGACAACGAGCGAGCCAAACGAGAACGGGGGAACGCTGAAGGAGCCCAGTCGAAGCAACTCCGCCCAGTTCGTGAGGGCACAAGCCAGAGTATTCTGAATGATGCCGAGTCGTTGAGGTGGCTCTGTGAGTCCCTTAGAAGGCACACGGCCGGAATGGGCAACGGCCTCAACAGCTTCCAGGCGATGCAGAATTACCACGGAGTGTCCGCGCTGCGCAAACTCGCCGACGACGATGCGCTGCCCCACGGCGCAAGAACCGTTTTCGGTGGAGGGACATGCCTCGCCCTCGGGCACCGTCTGACTGAACGATACTCAGAGGACATCGACGTTGTGTTGGTTGGCGCTGGAGGATTGAGCGACGATCAGCGGGAAGAGGTCTTGAGTGCTGTGAGAGAGGTTCTGCTCTCCAGCGAAGGTGCTGTCGATGCCGGTGGTCGCCGCAACCAACATTTCGTACAACAAGAGGTCTCCTATAGGCGCACTCTTGAGGAGAGGTCCTTCCCTGACAGCAGGCTGAAAGTCCGAGTCGACGCCGGCTTCGCTGATCAACTGCCGGTTGGTGACATAACAACCGTTGACGTTGAGACATTTCTGTCGTTGCGCGGTGACCGTGCGTTCGCATCGCGCTTCAGGGACCTCCATCCGTTGAAGGTACGAGCCGTCAAGCCTCGGGTGGTGTTGATCGAAAAGATGATCGCCCTTCACCAAAGGGCCGTGGTGGGACAGGAAGCGGCTCTCAGAAGTCGAGCCAGGGACGTATTCGACATCGGATGTCTTATAACCCATGAACCGACGCTCGACTCTCTACGCGAACCAGGATTTTCAGCGTTCGATATTGACCAGCGCCAAATGCAGCGAGACCAGAAGACCCCGACTACAGCCCACAGAAGTGAACGACTGCAGATCCGTCGTCCGCCTGGGGGTTTCGCTGAATCACCTGTCTGGCGACCCGGAAACGACATGCACGAAGCCCTAAAGCAGAGCTACAACAGTATGGGTGGCCTCGTCTATGACAAGTCCCGGAAACCTCGTTTCGAGGATGTTGTGCGACGCGTGCACGACGTTCGGGGTGTGCTGTGAGCAGCACCGAGCCGCACACCGGGCCACTCAAGACAGCGTGCCGAGGATCATTCCCGCGGCGACGGTCGCGTTGGTGGCCTCGTCGATCAGGACGAAACTGCCGGTCTGGCGGTTCCGCCGATACTCATCGAAGAACAGGGGAACCTGGCTGCGGATCTGAACCCTTCCGATCTCGTTGAGCGACAACTCAGCAGCACTGTCGTCGCGGTGCAGGGTGTTGACGTCGAGCAGATAGGTCAGGTCCTTGACGATGGCCTTGGTGGAGCGGGTCGTGTGCTTGATCACGAACTTGCTGTTCGGACGCAACGAGACACGTTCGCTCATCCAGCAGACCATCGCATCGATGTCTTGAGCCACCGTCGGCTGATTGTTGGGGCGCACGATCATGTCGCCCCGGGAGATGTCGATCTCGTCGTTGAGCCGAATGGTGACCGCCATCGGCGAGAACGCCTCGGCAACCGGGCCATCGAACGTGTCGATGCTCTTGATGGTCGAGGAGAAACCCGACGCCAACACCGTCACCTCATCACCGGTACGCAGCACACCGCCCGCAACAGTCCCCGCATAGCCGCGGTAGTCGTGGTATTGATCTGACTGCGGGCGAATCACATACTGCACCGGGAAGCGGGCGTCGATCAGGTTGCGGTCCGACGCAATATGGACCTCCTCGAGATGGTGCAGCAGCGACGACCCCTGATACCACTCCATGTTGGCCGAACGGTCGACGATGTTGTCCCCGTGCAGCGCAGACACCGGGATGAAGGTCAGGTCCGCGATGTTGAGCTTCGCCGCGAAATCCCGGAACTCATTGCGGACCTCGAAAAAACGCTGCTGGTCGTAGTCGACGAGGTCCATCTTGTTGACCGCCAGAACCAGGTGCGGGATGCGCAGCAGCGAAGCCAGGAACCCATGACGCCTCGATTGTTCCAGCACGCCTTTGCGGGCGTCGATCAACACGATCGCCAGATCGGCCGTGGAGGCGCCGGTCACCATGTTGCGGGTGTACTGGATGTGGCCCGGAGTGTCGGCGATTATGAACTTCCGCCGCGGAGTCGCGAAGTAGCGGTAGGCGACGTCGATGGTGATGCCCTGCTCGCGTTCGGCTCGAAGTCCGTCAGTGAGGAGCGCCAGGTTCGTGTATTCGGCACCCATCTGAACCGAGGCCTTCTCGACAGCCTCCAGCTGGTCCTCGAAGATCGTCTTGGTGTCGTACAACAACCGACCGATGAGCGTGGACTTGCCGTCATCAACGGAACCCGCGGTGGCGAAGCGGAGCATCTCCATCAGAAGTAGCCCTCCCGTTTGCGGTCCTCCATAGCCGCTTCAGACACCTTGTCATCGGCGCGGGTCGCGCCCCGCTCGGTGATCCGAGTCGCTGCCACCTCCTCGATGATCTTGTCGACGGTGTCAGCACTCGAAGGCACCGCACCAGTGCAACTCATGTCGCCGACGGTGCGATACCTGACCGTCTCGGTGAAAGGCTCCTCCCCGTCCATCAAGGTGACGTAGGGTCCAGTCGACAGCAGAACCGAATCGCGTTCGAACACCTCACGGCGGTGCGCGAAATAGACCGACGGGACCTCGATCTCCTCGTCTTTGATGTACTGCCAGACGTCCAGCTCGGTGTAGTTGCTGATCGGGAACACCCTGATGTGCTCACCCATCCGAATCCGGCCGTTGTAGAGGCTCCAGAGTTCGGGGCGCTGATTCTTGGGGTCCCACTGGCCGAACTCGTCACGGAACGAGTACACCCGCTCCTTGGCCCTCGCCTTCTCCTCATCGCGGCGGGCACCGCCGAAGAGGGCATCGAAGCGGTTCTCTTCGATTGCATGCAGCAGCACCGCGGTCTGCAGCCGGTTGCGGCTCGCTCTGGGACCGGTCTCCTCCACCGCCCGCCCGGCGTCGATCGCCTCTGGCACCGACGCGACAACCAACCGCACTCCGAGCTCAGCCACCCGACGATCCCGGAACTCGAGAACCTCAGCGAAGTTGTGCCCGGTATCGACATGCATCACAACGAACGGCATCCTCGCGGGCCAGAACGCCTTCTGCGCAAGGTGCAGCATGACAATGCTGTCCTTGCCGCCGGAGAACAGCAGGCAGGGTCTCTCGAACTCGGCTGCCACCTCGCGGAAGATGTGAATCGATTCCGCCTCGAGCTGGCGCAGATGCGAGAGATCAAACGACATCAGCGCCAATGTTACGGTCAGGTGAGGAGCGCTGCACCAACGACTGGCCTCGGACGGGGGGCGCGGATTTGTCTGCCGGCAGGGCGACTGCTGAAATCTCTGGCATCGCTGTCGAACCAACTGTCGAACCAACCGTCGAACCAACCAGTGCACCGCTCGAAGACCATCGCCTTGCGGCTCAGTTGGCCGATGAGGCAGGTCGTCTACTGGTTGAGCTCCGCGCCCGACTGCACGCCGCGGACGCGCCCGGCGCGGTACTGAAGGCGCAGGGAGACCGGCAGGCCCACGAACTTCTGATGGAGCGGCTGCATACGGCTCGCCCAGACGATGCGATCCTCTCAGAGGAGGGCCGCGACGACCCGGCTCGGCTCAGCGCGCAGCGCACCTGGATCATCGACCCGCTCGACGGCACCCGTGAATTCTCTGAGGTTCCCCGCACCGACTGGGCGGTTCATGTGGCCCTGGTCGCCGACAGTCGTCCAATCGCGGGGGCGGTGGCACTTCCCGGGCTGGGCCTGCTCTTCAGCACCGCGGAGCCCGCGCCGCTGCCCCCGACCGCGGCTGCATCGGTGCGCTTGATCGTGTCACGCAGCAGGCCCCCGGCCGCGGCCGTCCATGTCGCCCGCGATCTCGGTGCCGAGATGGTGGAGATGGGTTCTGCGGGTGCCAAGGCGATGGCTGTGGTGCGAGGCGAGAGCGAGGTCTATGTCCACAGCGGTGGCCAGTACGAGTGGGATTCCTGTGCGCCCGTGGCCGTGGCCGTTGCCGCCGGCTGCCATGTGAGCCGCATAAACGGCGATGAACTGCTCTACAACCAGAAAGACCCGTATCTTCCCGACCTGCTGGTCTGCCGACCCGAGTTGGCTGAGGCCGCGCTCAACAGCCTGGCCAGCTTCGCCTCGCAGACGTGTTGAAACGCAAGCTGGCAGCAGAGGCCCTCGGCACCGCTTTGTTGCTGATAGGAGTTGTCGGTTCGGGGATCATGGCCGAGCGCCTGTCGCCGACCGACGCGGGGCTGCAGCTCTTCCAGAACGCAGCGGCCACCGCCGGGGTGCTGCTGGTCATCATCGTCATGTTCGGTCCGCTGTCGGGCGCCCATTTCAACCCGGTGGTGACACTGGCCGACTGGGCGTTGGGGGGCTTCCCCCGTCGTCACGTCGCCGCCTATATCAGCGCCCAGATCACCGGCGCGGTCATCGGCACCGTGCTCGCGAACCTGATGTTCGACCTGGACGCCGTGAACTGGTCGACCAAGACCCGATCAGCAGGACACCTCTGGCTCGGAGAGGTGATCGCCACAGTCGGTCTGGTCGCGGTGATCTTCGCGCTGGTGCGAACCGGAAGGCTCCAGCTCGTTGCGGGATCGGTGGCCGCCTACATCGGCGCGGCCTACTACTTCAGCTCCTCCACGAGCTTCGCCAACCCGGCGGTGACGCTCGGCCGCATGTTCTCCGACACGTTCGCCGGAATTGAGCCGTCCTCTGCACCGATGTTCATCCTCATGCAGCTGATCGGGCTGGTGCTGGCGACCGGTCTGATCCGTTTCATCTACCCCGACACGCGACCAGACCCCGTCTGACCCCGACCGCCGCCGCCTGAAACCGCCTGCGCCCGCCTGAACCGCCCTGCCCCGTCCAAGAACCCTGTCACATCTCCCCGCTAGCATCGGGGGGATGCGTCTTGTCGTCGCGCGCTGCACAGTTGACTACCAGGGGCGGCTGCAGGCCCACCTGCCCGAAGCCGTGCGCCTGTTGATGGTCAAGGCCGACGGCAGCGTGGCGATCCACGCGGACGGAGGCGCCTACAAGCCCCTCAACTGGATGAACCCCCCGAACCGCTTCGTCGAGGACGCGCAAGAGGGCCTCTGGACCGTCACCAACCCCAAGGGCGAGACCCTGACCATCGCCCTCCACGAAGTGGTCAGCGACACGTCAGTGGAGATGGGACGGGACCCCGGTCTCCGCAAGGACGGCGTCGAGGCCCGCCTGCAGGAGCTTCTGGCCGACGATCCCACGTCCATCACCGAAGGTCTGCGGCTGGTGCGCCGGGAGTTCCCCACCAGTATCGGCCCCGTAGACCTGATGTGCCGCGACGCCGAAGGGGCCGCAGTGGCTGTGGAGGTCAAACGCAGGGGAGAGATCGACGGAGTAGAGCAGCTCAGCCGCTACCTCGACTTTCTGAACCGTGATCCGGCGCTGCGGCCGGTGCGGGGCGTGTTTGTGGCCCAGGAGATCAAGCCCCAGGCGAAGGTGCTGGCCGAGGACCGCGAGATCGAGTGCGTCGAGGTGGACTACGACGAACTGCGAGGCATCGAACCGCCCAACCCGAGACTCTTCTAGGAGGTCGGGCAAGCGGGCACCACGACGCGGTCGCGCGGCGCGGGGAGTCGGCCGAGCAGCCCGAGGAGTCGGCCCAACAGCCCGCAAGCGAAGCGGACAAGAGCGGGAACGGCCGACTCGACGCGGACAAGAGCGAGAACGGCCCGCAAGCGAAGCGGACAAGAGCGGGAACGGCCGACTCGACGCGGACAAGAGCGAGAACGGCCCGCAAGCGAAGCGGACAAGAGCGAGAACGGCCCGCAAGCGAAGCGGACAAGAGCGAGAACGGCCCGCAAGCGAAGCGGACAAGAGCGGGAACGGCCGACTCGACGCGGCGAACCTGCCAGCCGTCCCTATGCGCTCCAGGCGACCGACACAACGAGCCGACCGCTTGTAGCATTGGGCCGCATGCGAGTGCCCCTTGCGGTTGCGGTCGGAACTGTCATCCTGATTTCGCTGACCTGGCTCGTAGACGACGTGGTCAACGGCGCAGACATTCCCAGAGGGGTCGAGATCGACGAGACCCCGATAGGGTCGATGACCCGCGATCAGGCGGCGGCGCAACTCGCGTCCCATCCTTCGCTCGACACACCGATCACCGTGGTCTGGGACCAGGCCTCCATCACCGCCTCGGCAGCCGAGTACGGAATCGGCATCGACGTCGAGGCGACGCTCGACGAAGCAACCGAGCGAGGCGGCGCGGCCCAACCGTTCCGCTGGCTCGTCTCGCCGGTCGCGCAGCGCCGCGTGGCCCCCCGCTACACGCTCGACCGCAGCACCCTGACCGAGTTGCTGGGCGAGGGGGACGACGCGGCGCTCCTAGTCGATCCACACGGTGTGGCCGTGGCGCTCGCCGACGGCGTGTTCGTCGCCGCGGACACCGCTGAGGTGCCCATCGTCGACACCGCTGCGCTCGAACGGCTGCTGCTGTCCGAGGTCGCGGCGCAGAGCCCCAACCCGGTCGAGCTGCCGATTCTGGGGATCGAGGGGATAGACGTCGGCGGTGGCGAACTTGCTCGGCACGCCAACGAACTGACCGATGGAGGCATCGAAGTGGCGCTCCTCGGCTTCTCCGAATACCACGAGATCCCCGAGAGTGTGCTGCGACAGTGGGTGCGCTTCAGTCCCGACGGGGAGGTCTCGCTGGACAGCGACGCTGTCGTCTCAACGTTGGCCGACCTGTTCGTCGGTATAGGCGACCCTGGACAGGAGACGACTTTCTTCGTCGACTACCTCGAAGGGATCCACATCGTCGGCGGTGCGCCCGGGAGCGTGTGCTGCGAACCCGACACCGGCGAGCGGATCCTCGATGCTCTGATCGCGGGCGAGAGCCAGGTGCAGGTGCGTCCCATCGAAGACCCTGACGCCAAAGGACTGGCCTGGGCCGAATCGCTCGGCATCAAAGAGGTCGTCGGACAGTTCACGACCAAGTTCACCCCCAGACAGGCGCGTGTGGTCAACATAACCCGTATCGCTGAACTGACCCAAGGAGCGATCATCGAACCCGGCGATACCTTCTCGGTCAACAGCTACGTCGGTCCCAGAAGAGCCGAGGACGGTTTCGTGCCGGCGGGGATGATCAATCAAGGCATATTCGTCGACTCGGTGGGCGGAGGAATCTCGCAGTATGCGACAACCCTGTTCAACGCAGCGTTTTTCGCGGGTCTCGATTTCGGCAGGTACCAGAGCCACTCGATCTACATAGCGCGCTATCCCTACGGCCGCGAAGCCACGGTTTCACATCCCGCTCCCGACCTGCAGATAGTGAACAACACGCCCTACGGAGTGCTGATCTGGCCGACCGTGACCGAAGACTCGATCACCGTGCGCCTCTTCTCGACGCGGACGGTCTTCGCGGAGCAGACGGGCCAGACCACCGAACCCCACGGACTGGTCTGCACCAACGTGTACACGGAGCGGACCAGGACGTTCTTGGCCGACCGGCGTCAGAAGGTCGACACCGTATTCAGTCGCTACCACCCGGAGGGGAAGCTGTGCGACGGCACACCGAGCGTTCCCACGACCACGACAGCGGGCGGCACCGACAACCCCAACACCGACCCCGACCCACCCGACGATGCCGTTCCACCCGACACCGACACCGGTCCACCCGACGCCAACACCAACACCGACACCGGCCCGACCGGCGACAACACCAACACCGACACCGGCCCGACCGACGACACCGGTCCACCCGACGACACCGGCCCACCCGACAACACCAACACCGACACCGGTTTAGCCGACGACAACACACACCCCGGCCCACCCCACCACCCCCACCACCGCCCCCCCCCCCGCCCCCGGCCCCCCCGACGCCACCGGCCCACCCGACAACACCAACACCGACACCGGTTTAGCCGACGACAACACCAACACCGGTCCACCCGACGACACCGGTCCACCCGACGACACCGGCCCACCCGACGACACCGGCCCGACCGGCGACAACACCAACACCGACCCGACCGACGACACCGGTCCACCCGACGCCAACACCAACACCGACCCGACCGACGATGCCGGTCCACCCGACGACACGGACACAACCGACACAGACGACGCGACCGACAACCCCAACACCGGCCCCCCCGCACCCAACACCAGCCCCCCCGCCACCACCCCCGGCCCACCCGCCGACACCGGCTGGGCCGACGCCCCCGGTCCAACTGACGACACAGACGACGATGCCGGTCCACCCGACGACACGGACACAACCGACACAGACGACGATGCCGGTCCACCCGACACCAACACCGGTCCACCCGACAACACCGGCTCGACCGACGACAGTGGTCCAACTGACAACACAGACGACGATGCCGGCCAAGGCACGGTGTCGGGCGGCTCGGCGTGAACACTGAGACGGCGGTCGTGGGCGCGGGTCCCGCTGGCACGGCGGCTGCAATCATCCTCGCCCGCGCCGGGCACGATGTTCTGATCGTGGACAGGGCCACCTTCCCACGCGACAAGTGCTGCGGCGACGGCCTCACCGCCCTGGCCCTGCGTGAACTGGAGACTCTGGGCCTTGACCCGGGCCAGATCGCAACCTGGAACGTGGTGCGTGAGGTCGCGGTGCGTTCACCGTCGGGAACCGAACGCCAATATCCTCTGCCCGACGGACCGGGCTGCCACGCCGTCGTGGTGCCACGAGTCGACCTCGACGCCGCGCTGCTGGAACTGGCACGCGATTGCGGGGCTCGCATAGAACAGGGGCACACAGTGATCGGCACCGATGCGTCGTCCGCCAGCATCACCTTGCGCACAAGATTGCAGAACGGGCAGGACGGTGCGTACCGACAGCACGGGCCTCACCCGACGCACCCGCAGAGCAGCGCCAACGGGCCGCTCATCTGTGCTGTGAACCTGATCGCCGCAGACGGCATGTGGTCGCCGGTACGCAAGTCACTGGGGCTGGCGGTCGATCAATACCGCGGTGAATGGCACGCCTTCCGCCAGTACTACCGCAACGTCGGCAGTCGGGCCGCTCAGGAAATGATCGTCTGGTTCGAGCCCGACCTGTTGCCTGGATACGCGTGGTCATTCCCGCTGGGCGGAGGTCGGACAAACGTCGGATTCGGCATACGCCGCGACGGGCGACACAACATCGGCGAGATGGGGCGGCTGTGGCTCGATCTGTTGAACAGGCCACACATCCGACGAGCCCTAGGACCCGACGCGGTCGCTGAGGCGCCGCACAAGGCCTGGCCGATCCCGGCACGAGTCGGCCGTGTGTCGCTGGTCGGACCCCGCACGATGTTCGTCGGCGACGCCGCGGCAGTCACCGATCCGCTGACCGGCGAAGGGATCGGGCAGGCTCTGCTCACCGGTCGGCTCGCTGCTGAGTCGGTGTTGACCCACTCCGACCCGACCGCACACTACGCCAAAGCAGTTCGCCGGGAACTAGCAGCAGACGACCGCATGTCACGCGCCCTGATTCCGTTGTTAGCCCGGCCATGGGTCGCTCGCGGCGTGCTGAGGCTCACCGGGACATCGGCGTGGACACGGCGCAACTTCGCCCGCTGGATGTTCGAGGACTACCCCCGGGCCCTGCTAGTCACACCACGCCGCTGGCGGCCGAGGGCGTTTACAGTCCCCGGCGCCTACCAACAAGAGTCTCGCTCAACAGCATGAGCGGGTTCATCGACGAGATCGACGAGTTGGTCGACCGCTGGTGGGAACGGTGGCGCAACCAGCCGCTGACCGACCGCGTGTTCTACACCGCTTCGGAAGCAGCCGACTTCTCCCTGCTGTGGCACACGCTCGGTGTCGCCCAAGCGATCATCGAGGACGACCCCAAGACCGCGATCGGCCTGAGTGCCGCGCTCGGCATCGAGTCGGCGCTGTTGAACGGGCCGATCAAGTCGATCTTCGATCGCCGCAGGCCCCTGCAGCCGACGGCGCGGCCGCTCAACCTGCGCCAACCGCTGACCAGCAGCTTTCCGAGCGGACACGCCTCGGCTGCGATGCTCGCTGCCTCTTTGCTGTCACGTCGAGCCAGCGGCCCCGTGTGGTATGCACTCGGCGCAGTGACTGCCGCCAGCCGAGTCCATGTGCGTATCCACCACGCATCCGACGTTGTGGGCGGCCTGGTGGTCGGTGCCGCCTTCGGCAGGATTGCCCGGCGAATCCTCCGCCAGTATGGGGCCTAATCGAGATTCGCCAGTTCGGCCCGACGGCCCGACGGCCCGGCGGCCTAGTTGGAACTCGCCGGTTCTGTCGGCTCGACCGCCACGAAGGTTAGAACCGAACGGAGGTCAAGGAGAAGGTCCGCCACCTCCGCGCTGGTCAACAGCTCGCGCTTGATGAAGTCGCCGAGACCATGGTCGATAATTCCCAAGGCCTCTTCGATCTGCACGCCTTCTGCGGCTTCAGTCATTTCTGGAACCTCCCTTGACAGTCTCGGGCCGGGACCGGCTCACGTTGCACCAACCATACTCGCACAATGCGACAGTGGCGCGTTGCATTGCGCGAATCCGGCCCTACCATCCGGCCATGGAGACAAAGGGCGCAACGATCGTGATCACCGGAGCGGCCAGCGGAATCGGTCGGGCAATGGCTCAACGCTTCAGCGCCGACGGGGCGGGCAGGGTGGTGATCGTCGATGTCGACGGTGACGGCGCCGACGCAGTCGCTGCTGAACTCGGTGCCCGCGCAGAGGTGCTCGATGTCACCGACGAGGCCGCAGTCGTCGAGTTGATCGAGCGCACCGAGTCTGCGTTCGGTGCCATCGATCTGTGGTGCGGGAACGCGGGCGTCGGTGCCAACGGCGGAGTCGAGCTCGACAACGACACCTGGAACGCCAACTGGAACGTCAACGTGATGGCCCATGTCATCGCCGCACGTCACCTGGTTCCCCGCTGGATCGAACGCGGCGGCGGGCACCTGCTATTGACCGCATCGGCGGCGGGCTTGCTCACCAACCTGGGCACGGCCCCGTATGCCGTCACCAAGCACGGCTGCGTTGCGCTCGCCGAGTGGCTCGCCATCACCTACGCAGAGCAGGGGATTCGCGTGTCGTGCCTGTGTCCTCAGGGTGTGCGCACCCCAATGACTGAGGCCGACGGCGAACTGGCTATCGAGGTCGTGAAGGCCATGGGCATGATCGAGCCCTCTCAGGTGGCCGACGCGGTTGCTGCCGGGCTCGCCAACGACGACTTCCTGATCCTCCCCCATCCCGAGGTCGCGTTCTATGAGCAGCGTCGAGCCGGTGATCGCCAACGCTGGCTGACCGGAATGCAGAAACTCCAAGCCTCGTTGACGTCCCCGCGCTGACTCCCCCAGACGCTTTCACCCCATAATCCGCAAGGTGCTCTGATTCCCGTGTGATTGAACGCGCAGATTTGGGATGAGACCCACCCCGGCGCCCGCCGCTCCCCGGCGAAAACCCACTCCGGCCCCCGCCAAAACCCGCCGCGGCTCCGGCCACGCCCCGGCGAAAGCTGGGCGCGAGTCCGGCTACGCCCGGCGAAAGCTGGGCGCGAGTCCTTCGATAGCTTCGTCTAGGTCGACACCGGGGCACGGCACGATCGCCAGCGCCGGACAGGTCACGCCGTTGTCGATGTAACGCTGCACATGGGCACGGCACTCGTCGAAACTCCCATAAACGATCAACTCGTCGATGATGTGGTCGGGGATCTTGTTGAGCGCACCCCTGCGGTCGCCCGCCGCCCACTGGTCCCAGTGCTCTGCCAGCGAGTCGCCGCGCCCCATCCACTCATGGAATGCCTTGTAAACTGGAACGTTGAGGTAGGCCGCAGCAGTGAACTTTCCGGCAGCCAACGCCGCATCTCGATCTGGGGTGGGGGCCACGAAGATTCGGGCGACTATCTCCGCATCGGGATTCTCGGCTTGGACGATCCCCGCCACGGTTGGGACATCGTCTGCTGAGAGCCAGTTGACTATGGCGCCGTCACTCTCACGTCCGGCCATGCACAGCATGCCTTCACGCAACGCGGCGACCAGGATCGGTACGGGTTGTTCGGGGACCAGACCGAGGCGGAATCCCTTGACAGAGAAGCTGTCGTAGTCTTCACTGACCTTCTCACCCGACAGCGCCGACTTCAGGAATCGGACGATGTCCCGTGTCTGTTTGTACGGCGCCTCGAAAGGGATGCCATTCCAGCGCTCGACGATCACATCCGACGACGATCCGATACCGGCGACAAAACGGCCCGGTGCTGCTGAGGCCATTCCCGCGATGGACTGGGCCAGCAAAGCCGGGCCTCGGGTGTAGGCTCCGAGGATCGCTGTGCCCAACCTCATCGAGGGGGTCCAGACGCTGCCCAGGGCCAAGGGGGTGAGCCCGTCCACTCCCATTGCCTCCGCGGACCACAGGTCGGAGTAGCCGAGCGCTTCGAGCCGTTCAAAACGTGATCGTTGGAGGTGGACGGGCATTCCGTCGAAGGGAACGGTCATTCCGTAGCGCTGCGTGGGGTCGGTCATCGGATGATTCTCTCAGTTCGCTGCAAGTGTCACACGGGCCGGGCAGACTATCCGACAATGAAATGCTTTGTCATTAGATCAGTTATAATCACGTCTGCGGTTGTAGGTTTGCTGTTGTTGCTGGCAACGACCGGATGCGGAGGGGGAGATTCGACAACCACTCCGAGCGCGTCGACTCCACGAGCCTCACCGGCCGGTCTGGTCCCCAACGCGACCATCCACAAGGTGGTCGACGGCGACACGGTCATCGCCGACGTGTCCGGTTCTCGCGAGAACGTCCGTCTGATCGGGATCGACACGCCGGAGTCGGTGGCAAGGAACCGCCCGAACCAGTGCTACGGCGCCGAGGCGGGCGCCTATCTCAAGTCTCTTCTTCCCGAGGGCACGGCGGTGACCCTGATCCTCGATGAAGAGCCCCGAGACCAGTACGACCGGTTGCTGGCCTACGTGATTCGCAGCCACGACGACCTCTTCATCAACCTCGACCTGGTGGAGCAGGGCTATGCGGGCACGCTCTCCTACCCTCCCAACACCCACTACGAAGGGTTGCTGGATGCAGCCGCCGCCAGAGCGATGCTCGCCGACCTCGGACTTTGGGGAGTCTGCGGCAATCCCGACGTTCCGCTCGAATAGCGCAGTACCGTCACATTGTGGAGTCACTGGCCGAAGCGCTCGGACACGGAGCCGAATCCCGTCTGCTGATCATCAGCGCCGACCAACTCGGTTCGACGCATGCCGCCACCGCGGGCGGGCTGAGCGCGATGCGAGAGGGGGCAGCAACGACCGGCACGGTGATGATGCCGGGCCCATGGTCACGCCATGCCGTTGACCGCGCCGGGCCCGATGACGACCTCGGCGTACACCTCACACTCAACGCGGAACTCGACTGTTTCCGTTGGGGTCCGCTGACCAACGCACCGAGCCTCCTCGACGGTGACGGCGGCTTCCCTCGCACTGTCGTCGACCTTTGGGACCACGCCGACCCCGACGAAGTCCGCCGTGAATGCCGGGCTCAACTTGAGCGGGCAACGCTGTGGGGCCTCGAGGCCACGCATTTGAGCACTCACCTCAGTGCTCTTCAGCAACGTCCGGAGTTCTTCGATGTGCTGCTCGACATCGCCGTCGAGTCGAATCTTCCGCTGCGTCTGGAAGGGCCTGCCGCAGAAGCCGCGGCGGGATTCCCCTTCCGTGAGCTCGCCCACGAAGCCGGGGTCGTCACGCCCGACCACTTCCGCCTAGTGCGCGGCGGCGCAGAGGCCCACTTCCTCTCGGCGCTCGACAACTTGGCGCCTGGGGTGACTGTGGTCGCTTTTGAACCAGCGATCGCCGCGGAGGAGATCCGCGCCATCGATCCTTCCGCGACCGCCCGCATGAACGACCTCGCGGTGCTGACCGACCGCTCTCTCCCCTCCCGTATTGCCGAGAGCGGCGCCCGACTCATCGGCTTCGGCGCCTTGCGCGACCTCCAGCGCTCAGGCCTGTAGTCCCGTTGCCCGTTCCCGCGAACGCGACCTCCAGTCGCTACCGGACACGGTCGCCCGTCACCTCCGAACACACCGGCGAGCCACACCTCCGGTTGCCCCCGGACACGGTCGCCGGTCACTCCCCGGAACGCATCCGCGAACAAGACTTCCGGTCACTGTCGGCGGGTCCTTGCCATCAATGGGGCGAGGGCCTCGATCGCGGCGAGTCGGACGGGCCGCAAGTCAAGCAGCCAACGGCGATAGTCGCCTTCAACCTTCACCGCACCGTTCATATAGCCGGCCTCGCTGGACAGTTCTCCAGACAGGATCGCGACTGCATCGGCATAGCCCAAAGTGACCGTGACATCGGGGTCTGGCGAGCGGCCCAAGGCGATCTCGCTGACGGTGCCGTCGCTGACAGTGACAGTCAGAGCGACTCGACCACCGGGACGCCCGCTGACCGTGTATTCGACGACGGCATCGAGGCCCGCAACCGGCGGAAGTCCAGCGACTGCCGCGGCAGCCGCTTCCGTCCATTCCTGATCGAAGACCTGCATCAGGGTTCTATGCCCGCGAAGAGGTCCGTCTCCTCGGGTTGGTCGCCGTTCCATTCGGGCCACGCCAAGCGGTAGTCGTCGACCGGATAGAGGGCCAAGTCCAGCTCCTCAGGCAGCCCGAACCAGAACGGCGACTCCGGGTCGATCTGGGTGGCGTGGGCGAGCAGTCCTTTGCGGCGAACGTCTGTGAAGCCGACGACATCGACCTTGGTGGTGATGGTGTGGTCTGTGTCGGGCCGCTCGAACCAGCGCTCGTCGTAGGGCGACTCCAGACCGAGGTCGAGAAACGCTTGGTGCCTCGTTTCGATCCGGGCGCGTGACCAACTCGAGTAATAGACCTTCGAGACCGACCAGGGGGCACCGAGATCACGACGATGCGCGCCGTCCGCGCACCGCTGTACGGCCGGATGGGTGATGTCGTGTACTCGCACATGGTCCGGATGGTTGTATCCGCCCTGCTCATCAGGATAGGTGACGACGACATGCGGTCGTTCTGCCCTCAGCAGCGCAACCAGACGGTCTACCACCTCGTCGAACGGGGCCGCCGCGAAGCAGTCGGGGTGCGAGTTGGCCTCGCTGTCGGCCATGCCGGAATCCCGGTAACCGAGCATGTGGACAGTGTCATAACCAATTATCTCCGCGGCGGCCGACAACTCTGCTCGGCGAACCGCGCCGATGTCCTCGCGTACTTCGGGCCGGTCCATGGCCGGGTTGAGGATGTCGCCTTCCTCACCGCCGGTGCAGCACACCAGCACCGTCGCCACTCCCATCGACTTGTACTTGGCGACCGTGGCGGAGCCCTTGGACGCCTCGTCGTCTGGATGGGCATGAATCGACAGCAGACGAAAAAAACTGTGCATCCGGTTGAATCTAGCGCGGCAGCATCTGATCTGGACACGCCGTCGCGACGTTCGTGGATCGTTCGGTTCTCCAGGCAGCCCAACAGTGTCCCCAAGAAATCTCGACCCCCTCAAGGATCTCGGCGAGTTCATTCGCGGGCAACTACACCAGGCCGAAATCAACCTTCGCAAGCTCGCCGACTTGGCCCCGGTGCCAGTGACCGGACCCCCTATCGAGCGGGGCCTTGAGCGTCGGTCTGCGGAGACACTGCACCAGATCGCCCGTGCTCTGCCAGACAGCGGAATCTCTCTACGTGCGGGCTGGGATCCTTGACGAGGAACGTGACAGCAACCTGTTCGGGACTGTCCACGCCCAAGTGAGAGTCGTTAGTGCGTGAAAGCAGGCGATTCCACTGTCCGCCGCCGCACTCACCGGACAATCGGGCCACGGTGTCGCTCCTTGGGTGCGCCTCGTCCCGCCCACCCGCTCGGATTCCAATTCAGAACCGTTTGTTTGGTCGGGGTTGTGGTGGTTGGGGTTGTGGTGGTCGGGGGTGGGCAGTTGTTGGGTGTGGGTTCGAGTTGTGTGTAGAGTTTGGCTCTGGTAATGAAACTCGCCATTTGTGCTCTGGTGGTTGGCTGGTCGGGGCAGTAACGCAAAGGGTTTTGTGAACATCCGTAGGTGACACCCACGGCATACAACGCGTTGATGTCTCGGTAATGAATGTCGCTGGTGGTGGTGTCAGCGAAACCCGCCGGGCCGGCCGGGCCGATGTTGAACGCCCTGACAAGGAAACTCGCCATTTGTTTACGCGGCACCGGATCATCCGGGCAGTACTTCGCCGGTGTCTGTGAACATCCCAACGTCACACCCAAATCAGCCAACCGCTCCACATGCGCAGCCCACCAGGCTTGCGCGTCGACGTCAACGAACCGCGTTCCGGTCACCGGTTCGGGGTCGATGCCGTCGAGCACTCTCACCAGCCACACCGCCATCTCCCAACGAGAAAGCATCTGCTGTGGACACAAAACCCTGTCACCATCACAACCCGTGTCCGTCAACACGTCACGCACCGCCAAATTCACCAACGCATCAA
>JAHQYN010000126.1 GCA_024421085.1 Acidimicrobiia bacterium | reverse complement strand
AGAATCGGGCGGTTGATCATGACGGTGCCGCCGGCGGTAAGAATGTGAACATGATGTCGGTGTTGGCTCTCCAGTTTCGTCCTTTCCGTAGGATCAAGCCTGCATATAGCAGTCGGTTGAGGTCACGACTCAGGGTTCGGGGGCCGGTTAGGGCGTAGAGCGCCGCTAGATCGGGGTTCAGGCGGATCAGATCGTCTCGAGGCACGGCGGTGGACGACGGCATAGCCAGAACAAGGGCGCGTTGTCGGTCGCTGGCTTTGCTTGTCGGAAAGCGATCCATTGTCTCATTCACATGATTACTCCAAGAGACAGCCAATTGCTGTGAACGCACGAGGTCGATCTGCTCTCTCAGGCCGTCCACCAACCCCTGAGAGGCGTACGACACGAAACTGCCGGTCGAACCCGACTGGATAGCGCCAGCCAGTTCCCGGTAGTACCGGTCGCGGGTCAGGTTGTAGTGGTTGGACAGCAGGTGTGCAGCCAACAGAGGCACCTGCCCAGACCGGGCTAGGAGCTTGAACTCCAGCAAGCGGGCGGTGCGCCCGTTGCCGTCTCCAAACGGATGTATCTAGGCGAGATAGAGATGAGCGAAGACCGCCTGGGCGACCGTCAGCGCGAAATCCGTCTCGGGATCATCAGAAGTGAAGATGTCACTTTCGAGCCACGCAGCCAGTCGCTGAGTCAGGTAGCGGCAGTCCTGCGCCGGTGCCCCACGGTAATTCCCGACCACGACCGAATGATGCCGGAACTCTCCCGGCCGAACTTTGGCCGCGTTTTCGATGCCGTCGAGAACACGACGGTTGTATTCGCAGATCAGATCAGAGGTGACAGGACCGAGCGTCCCGTTCGCTATGCGCGTGTCGATGTCGGTGAGGGCATCAAGAACATTGTGCACCTCTCGCTCTTGGTATGCCCGTGAGGGAGGCGCGGCGTACTCCCCACGGTAAATCCCGGCGACCTGATCCGCATTGAGCGTGTTTCCCTCGATGGCCGTGGTGGCTTGGGCACCCTTGATCAGCGCGACTTCGTTCAAGTGCTGCGCGACCCTCGGGATCAACGGAGTGCTGGAGATCTGCTCGCAGATCGCGCGCGCTTCACCCAGCAGCATCCAGGTTCGCGGCGGCAGTCTGTTCACGTCCGTAGCGTCGAACGTGATCCACGGATGCGACTCTTCGTAGTCCCGCATTAGTGGAACGCTACTAACATGCCTTACTTTGTCCACGAATTTGTCTGAACTATTGTGTGTTGGTGAGCGTGTCGGCTTGACGCGTCAGCCCAACCCCGCCCTCCATGTTTCCGCGCAGACTCTTTTTGTTTGCGGAAATTTTATGTTTCCAGCAGGCGTTAGCACAGCACCTGATGACAGAACAGGGCGGCTCCGGCTGCGGAGACACTGATTATGGGGCGAGGGCGGCTTATGGGGCGAGGGCGGTGATGGGGACGATGGAGATGCCGTCGGGGTGTTCGTAGGCGTAGCCGGTGGCGGTGATGATGACGAGGCGGGACGGCGTGCCGCTGCGGTTGGGGTCGACTTTGTGCTGGAGGCGGCGCAGGGTGTGGATGCCTTCATTGATGCCCTTCTCGCTTCCGAGTTTGACTTCGGCGGCAATCCAGCGGCCATCGGGGTGTTTGATAATCACGTCGACTTCAAGGCCGTCGCTGTCACGATAATGAGACAGATCAAGATTGTTGGCCTGTCCGTAGATCCGTAGATCCCGAACGACCAGCGACTCAAACAGCAGTCCGGCATACAGCCGGTTCTGCATGACAGTCTCGAAGGTCGAACCCAGTGCGGCCACTGCCAGAGACGGGTCGATGAAGTGGCGTTTCGGTGCTTTCCGCAGTTGGGCCCGCGAGGTGATGTGCGGTTTCCACGCACGCAGATTTTCAACCACGAACAAGCGTTCCAGGGCTGCGATGTAGGACGCCACCGTACGGCGGTCAACGATGCCGTCCTCGTCGGCGGTGTCCTTGGCCAATGTGGCGAAGCTCGCCTCGGAGGCGATGTTTCGTCCGAGTGAAGCCAGCAGTTTTCGGACCCCGGCAGGGTTGCGGGCCACACCGTCCACTCTTGAGATGTCAGTTCGGCTGATCTCATTCAGGTAGCCGCGTGTGGCCCGGAGTGCAGATGGCACGTCGGCATCGAGCAGCCTCGGCCATCCGCCGCGACAGGCCGCTTCGATGACTTCGCCGAGTTTGAGCCCGCGGTCTCGTGCAGCGCATCTCCCCGGTTGGAAAAGACCTGCCAATGAGATGTTACCATCAGAATGGCCGGATTCGAGCAGGCTCATCGGACGCATCATCACTCGTAGTACCCGCCCAGCACCCGAGTGGCGGGTGATGTCGTCAGGAGGGTCGGCAGAGCCGGTCAGAATGAATTGGCCTGACCTGACGCGCTGGTCGCACGCCCGGCGCATCGGGTTCCAGATCTCGGGTACTAGTTGCCACTCGTCGAGCAGCCTTGGGGTATCTCCCTCCAGCAGCACAGCCGGGTCCAGGTTCGATGCCAGCAAGGCGCTCGCGGTCGCGTCGAGCAGGACTTCGCTGCGGGCAAATCTCTTGCCGGTCCACGTCTTTCCGCAAGCTCGGGCCCCCTCCACCAGCACAGCCGGTGAGGCCGCGAGTGCGGCTTCCACCTCGGCATCGACCACCCGTGGCTGGTACCCGTCAGGGGTCAGATTCTGCGCCACAAGCACCTCCAAAAGCGATGGTCAGTCAGGATCATACCTCCAAGTGCCTGTTTATTGGCACTTCACACGCCTGTTTATGGAGACTCCGCGTTCTACCAACTGGATCTGCAACGTCCGGCGTGACCGGCACGGAGAATGCATCTTGCGTTTGCTCGCGGCATGTGCTTGCCGCATCTTTGCCGGGTAGCGGGTTTGTCGGCAGTTCCTGCGTATTGTCGTTCTCGTTCGGCGAACCAGACGACCGACTCGTGGGCCATGACGGGCCCGAAACGGATTGAGCCGTCGGGTTCGTGGGTGATGCAGCCGACGTTCAACAGACGGTTGTCCGCTCGCGAGATCGACGATGCGCTGATACGGCCGCCGATTCGACCAGCGATTTGTTGCGGACTCGCGTGGCCGCCCGACTCCGATAGTGCTCGCAGGATTGCCTGCTCGTGCTCGTTGAGTGTGTGCCAGGTCGGGCTGAAGACACGTTGATGCATGTCTCGGTCGGTCTCGTTGATCGCCTGGTCGGCCGCGGTCTCGCTGACGGGGGAGTGTGGGGCATCGGCAACGGTCCACGCGTAGTATCCCAGCAGTTGCATTCGAAACGGCAGCGCGCCGGTGGCCTCGGCGAGGTCGCTCAGCGCGTGTCCGTCGAACTCGCCGCCAGCATCTCGCACGGTCTTGGAGAGGCACTTCATCGCGTCGGCTCTCGTGAGCGGCGGCATGTCGAAGCTCTGGCAACGCTGAAAGAACGTCATCTTCTTGTCCTCAAGCAGCGTGTGTTTCATCTCGGCGAGGCCTGCGCCGACGAAAGCGAGTGGCCGCTGCTCGCGTTTGGTGATGTGCTGCAGGTCAGATGACAGGCGCCGGAGTTCTTCGATGCCGCCGCTGTGGAGTTCGTCGACTGTCAACAAAACGGCCGAACCGTTCGCCGCTGCATGTTCGGCTAGGGTCGTCAACTGCCGGCGGATACCCCATTTCGCCTCAATCGATCTTACTACCTGTCGCTGCCATTCAGCACCGAGAACACGCACGCCGGTCGTGGTCGTGTCGGTTCCGCCTCTCGGCGCGGCGGTCAGCGTCTCGTTTTCGTCGCGAGCCCATTCGATGCGTTCCTCGAGCCGTTCGGCGATGTTGGATGTGCTCGCGTCCAGAGGAAGAACCAGCCACCCAGCTTTGTAGGCAACATCTTCGATCATGTTGAGCGTCACCGTCTTGCCGGAACCGCGTGGCCCAAGCAGCACCGAGGTGAAGCGTGGATCTCGCGGCCCGGCACCGAGTCCAGACCTCACATCGCGAAGCATGTCATCGCGCCCGACGTAGGAGTGAGGGGGTTGTCCGAAGTCAGGCGTGAAGAGGTTTTGCTGGGCTGCCTCGTTGTCGCCCAATAGATTGTTCATACCCAAGACGATAACACAATCTGAACCACAATCTCACAAACTGAAGCACTAACTCACAATCTGAAGCACAATCTCACAACCTGAAGCACGACGCTGCAGCTAACGGTGCCGTAGACGGCGACCCCTTCGGAATGCACGGTTCGGCGGTTGATGTTCAGACAAGAGGGGCGGACTGGTTCGCCTTGAACTCGGGGGGCTTGGCGCGTGTCCCCGTGCTTTTCGGCAGCGCACCACCCTTGTCGAGTGCGTCGCGGGTGATCTGATCGTTGGCGAGCACTGCATCCAGAAGCGTTTCCTGAGCGGGACGCTCAGCGACGAGCAGGGTGAGGATGTGGAGCAGGTCGATCAGGTCTTCGGTGTAGTGGGTTGGCCACGACACCGGGTTTAGTTCATCAAGCGGTGAGGTTTTCTTGCCGCCGGGTTCGTGACGACGGTACGTGAACCAGGATTCGAGCACGTTCATGGTGGCGGTGCTGTATGCGAATACCTCCTCAGCGACGTTGGCGATGGTTCCCTTTGCAGGGTTGCCGTTGGTGTGTCCGGTGATGCTGAGCGTTTGGTTGGCGCCGTCGTAGGTGAGTTCCTCGGCTTCGGTGGGGACAGGTGTCAGCAAACTGGGACCGTTCGTCGCGCGCGGACGTCCCGGCGGCGCGCCGCGAGCGGCGCAGCGCCGCCCAAAGGTGCTCAGATAGAGGATTCGGCGGCCGAGCCTTACGGCGCCGGCGAACAGTTCCGGGTCTTTGGTGAGCGGCACTCGCAGTGTCTTGGCGTTGACTAGTTCGCCGCGGAACGTGTCGGTGAAACCGGGATGTGCCGCGACTGCTGCGATGTAGGCGAACAAATCTTCGCCGGTCACCGGTCTTGCGAAGACGCTGGAGAGGTAGCTGAGAGTGGCGGGTGCGGTGTTGGCGGTGGAGGCTTTCGGGTCGCGCCACAGAGGATGGATGCGACCCGCCCTGGAGCCGGCGAGGTAGTCCATGTCGGGGATGTGCGCGCTGAACGAGACGATCTGAGCGTCGCATTTGGCGATAACTGGTCTGGTGCTTGCGGTGTGGAGCGCTGGCACCGCCAAGTGAATCTGCGAATCGCTGTGGGCCGCCCACAGCGATGGGTTCGGTCGGTTGATGAGCCGTTTGTCGCGTATGGCATACTGGCGGTCGAAACTGCGGTAGCCGTACTCGACCGTTTCAGCGGTTGGGGGTTGCCGCCTCTGGAGGGGTCCCGGTTTAGGGCATTTCGCGGTGAGGTTGTCGGTCAGGTCGGTGTGAACGGTGCGGTCCCGTTCGTGTTGGTCGAGGTGATCGGTCATTTTGTCGGTGGTGGGTTGCGCTAGCAGATCCGTGTAGCGGTCTTGGAGGATGTTGCGGTCTGGCGCGACGGGCCAAGTGCGCCCGATCATCGTTCCGTTCCCGTGCCAGGGCAGTAGGTTCTCGACTGTGGGCATTTGCTGCCATTGCTGCGACGCGGGCGGGGTCAGCGGGCTTCGAACGCCTAGTGCCCCCAGTGGGATCGGTTCCCATCGAGAGTCGTAGAGGTCCGTCAGGGTGGCGATGTGCGCGAACTTGGAGTTGCGGGTACCGGCGGGAACCCTGTGGTATCGGACCTCGCTGGTGCGGTGATATTCAGGGACGCGAACCGCGGTGACGATGGCGACGGGTTGACGCATCGCCTCGAACACCTGCGTTCTCGCGGATGCCTGGTGCCCCTCGGGAGACAGGTCGAGGATCCAGATGTGGCTGCACCAGTCGAGGAGCCACGACCGCATCTGCTGGAACCCGTCACCGTCAAGCCATCCGGTAGGCGCGATGAACGAGACGATCCCGGCTTGGTCGTTCTTGTCGCCGCCGGCGTTCTCAAAGACCTTCCATGCTGCCCATCGCCAGAAATAGACGTACAGGTTCGACAGGTTCTTGGCGTGAGCACCGACACCCCACGCGGTCGGGGGTTGCCAATCGTGGAGTTTCGTTTTTGCGACCCAACTGGTCTGCGGCGCGCCGACAAGGTACGGCGGGTTGCCGATCACGACCTTGACCGGGGTGTCTCGCTTGATCTGGTCGGCTCGTTGACGGGACTCGTTGATCGGCTTCATGAACATTGACTGCTGTCCTACGTTGGCTTCAGGGTCGGCGAGGGTGTCTGTCAGGTAGATCGCCGGTTCTGTTGGATTGAGGTTCGGGTCGTGTGCCTTGAGCAACTCGACGAGACGAAGTTGCGCCACGGCGTACGGGCACGCTTGTATCTCGAATCCGATCACCCGTTGCGCGAGCGCCTCGTTCATCACGGTCGCAGTTTGTCCTGTACCAACGTTGGCGCTCACGGTGTCAGCGATCCGATCCAACACACCAACCAGGAACGTGCCGGTACCCAGTGCTGGGTCGACGACGGTCACGTTGTTGCTGGCGTAACCGTTGGGCAGGTCGAAGAGGTCCACGAGGATCCTGTCGGTGAACCTGGTCATCCACTCGACAACCTGTTTTGGCGTGTAGTAGGAGCCGGACAGTTTGCGAAGGTCCGGGTCGTAGTCGGCAAGGAACGTGTCGTAGAAGTCCATCCAGTCGTCGCTGCCCCCGGACGAGCGGATTGCGGTCCAGTCCAGCGCTGCCGCCAACGCGACCAGCGAATCCAGAGATGCCGCCAGAGCGTACCGAATCTTCGGGTCGGACGTCAACAGCATCAGTGCCTTGCCGAGCACACCCCTCTCCAACCCGAGACGGTCGGCCACATGGAAAAGCAACATCCCTAGGCGGTCAAAGCTGTCTGGGTCGACATCAAGGCTCATCTTGATCCCGAGCCCACTGGCCGCAAGCAGCGCGAAAGCGACCGTCTGTGTGTACGCGTCGATGAATTCGTCATCTGCAATCTCTGGGAACAGAACGTCACGCCAGTCGTCGGTCAGGGTCTTCAAGGTCTCCTCGGGGAGTGCACCGACATCGGCGCGCAATGCGCGGCAGCGCCGTGCTGTCTGACGCGCGAGCTGCTGGGTTGAGGTGATGAGCGGAGGGTTCCGGTCGCGCGTCGGCGCGGTCAGCGTCTCCTCGTTGAACTGGGCAGCCTGCCCGCTCGCACGCGCAGCCTCCGCGAACGTTGTGACGGCAGACGACAAATTTGAGATTGACCCTCCGGGAGACATCGTTGAATTATAACGCAACACTGTGACACGCCGGCAAGCTCTATTGGTGGTTGCGACAGAGCATAGTGTAGACGTGTTGTGCTGGTTTCCAGTTGTGGAGTTTGCGGGGCATTTGGTTGAGATTGTCTCGGTTGAGCAACTGGCACTGCTCGCGGATGTCGGAGATTTTTGGGTGTCGCGCTCTTTGGAGGATCTGGCCGATGTCCAAGGAGTGGGTGTCGTCGACCGGATCGATGACCTAAGGGACGAGACCATCTCCGAAGAGGAAGCAAACGCTTTTCTTGCTGCGCTCGGGTTGTGACCTGTGTCAACTTCGGGGTTGCTTGTAGACACCGATGTGCTTTCCTGGATTGCGTTTGCGAAACCGGAAGCCAAGCCCTTCGAACCGCTGTTGTTAGACCGATTGCTGTTCATCTCATTCGTCACAGTCGGAGAATTGTACTTTGGTGCCGAAAAAGCTAACTGGGGCAAGACCCGCGTGACCCGGATGGAGAAGACGCTGAAGCGCTACACGGTGATACCAGAAACTTTCGAGATCGCCAAACAATACGGCAGTGTGAAGCGAGCCGTCCGCGATCAGGTTGATGAGAATGATATGTGGATCGCGGCCACCTCTCTTGCACACAAACTCGCAATCATTACTGAGGTGTGTCTGACTCTTCGCGACAGATTGCGGGTTTTTCAAGTTGCTTCGGTGGGTTGTTGGTGGTGGTTGGGTTTTGTGTTTTTGGGTGCCGTGTGTTGGTATTGGTGTTGTGTGGAGGATCGGACGCGTGCGCTGGTTCGTGGGTCGGAACGAACATATGCAAACTTGGGGTGTGGCCCGATTTGCTGTGTGGTGTGTCGGAGGTTTCGTGGTGACGGGAGAGCCCAACGTAGGTGAAGCTTTTTTTGTCGGTTTGTTGGACACGAATCCCGTTGGTTTCGGAGACATCCAAAATGTTGGAATGCCCGACACAGGTCCCGTTTCGAGCGGCACATATGAGATGAAGCCAGAGGCTTGGACATGCGTGGCGTGGGTTTTGGGTTTTTGGAATGGTCAGAGTGAGTGATCGCTTCAATCGTCAGTGCCTCAAATCTGGTTTGTTTCATGGTTTGTTGTGACGTGTTGTGTTTAGGGGCCGTTTGGTGGGTTGTTGGGGTTGGTGATTTGGTAGCCGGTTTTGGTTTTGGTGACGATGTAGCCGCGGTCGTGGATGTTGTGGT
>JAHQYN010000125.1 GCA_024421085.1 Acidimicrobiia bacterium | reverse complement strand
TTCCAGCGGGCCATCTCCAACGCGTCGAGCACCATCTGGGTTTTCATGTTCGACGCGACCCGCCAGCCCACGATGCGGCGACTGAACGCGTCGGTGATGAAACACACATAGGCGACACCGGACCAGGCAGCGACGTGGGTCAGATCAGCGACCCACAGCCGGTTCGGCGCATCCGCGGTGAAGTCACGCTCGACAAGATCGCCGGGCCGCGTCGCCGCCGGGTCCGTTCCGGTGAGGTTCACCTTCTTTGTCCGCTTGACGCCGCGGATCCACAACTGGCGCATCAGCCGACCAACCTGGTCGCGGCCGATACCGTGCCCGGCGCGTCGAGCGGCGATCTGTAGCTTGCGCGACCCGTACACGCAGTAGTTGGCCTGCCACAGCACCAACAGCAACGGCATCATCTGTGCGTCGCGCAGCGCACGCGCCGACGGCGCACGACGCTTCGCGGTCCAAGTTGACATACGGCTAGTTATATTTTGTCGGGCAACTCGACCGCAAATGCTGTCCAACTGGCCCGTGTAAGGGCAACCATGAACAGAACGCTTGCGAGATATGTGCAAAACACCAACTTTGACTCTGACTTGCGTCTTCTGTAACCTACTTTAAGGGCCAGCTAAATGTTGCGGGTCATGTCTTCTGGCCTGCTCTCTAAGTCAGATAAAGCTACTCGTCCATCCATCTTTCGGTTCCATTCGACTAATCTCTCACCTTAGCCTTTTCATCCTTCCTGTCCCAAGGTTATAGCCGCGCTGACTGCTTTGCGTGGTCGTGACACAATCGTGCGGCACTGAAGCGAGGTATCCTTTAGCCGAGGCATCCTTTAGCATTGTCGTGATTCCGTTTCACTTGGGCGAATCGAACACTCACCGTAGTACGCCATACATCACATGCCAAACACGTCCGGGGACTGTCCGGTCGAGGTCGGCGCGAGGCGCGGCGTGGCGGTGCTGGAGCATGCGATGGCGGTGGGTTGGCGGGACCTCGTGTCAGCGGGCGCGGATAGGGTGAGCCGATGCCTGAAACGTCGCCTCTTCTGGAGGGCTTGAACCCGGCACAGTACGAAGCGGTGCTGCACTCGGGAGGCCCCCTGTTGGTCGTCGCGGGGGCCGGTTCGGGCAAGACGCGTGTGCTCACCCACCGGATCGCCCACATGATCGACGAGGGCATGTCGCCGTTCGAGATCCTCGCCATCACCTTCACCAACAAGGCGGCTGGCGAGATGAAAGAGCGCGTGGCCACGCTCGTCGGCCCGGTGGCCACCCGGATGTGGGTCTCGACGTTCCATTCCGCCTGTGTGCGGATCCTGCGCTCAGACGCCGACCGGCTCGGCTACCCGGGCCGTTTCTCGATCTACGACCAGGCAGACGCCCGACGGTTGACCGGCTATGTGATCCGCGACCTCAACATCGACCCCAAGCGGTTCACGCCGCGGTCAGTGCATGCGGCGATCTCCACCGCCAAGAACGACAACATCTCGGCGAGCGCCTACGCAGACGCAGCCGACGATTTCTTCGCGAAGCGCACAGCAGACATATACCTGGAATATCAGCGACGGCTCGTAGCGGCCGCGGCGATGGACTTCGACGACCTGTTGATGCGTGCTGTCGAGTTGTTCCGGTCCTGTCCCGAGGTGCTGGCGCGTTGGCGGGAACGCTTCGCCCATGTCCTCGTCGACGAGTACCAGGACACCAACTCGGTCCAGAACGAACTCGTGCTGATGCTCGCCCAACAGCACCGGGGAGTGTCCGTGGTCGGGGATGGAGACCAGTCGATCTACGCCTTCCGCGGCGCCGACCTGCGCAACATCCTGGAGTTCGAGACGGCGTTCCCGGACGCCACCACGATCGTGCTCGAACAGAACTACCGCTCGACGCAGTCCATCCTCGACGCCGCCAACGCGGTGATCGCCCAGAACATGGGGCGTGTCCCCAAGGACCTCTGGACCGACCGCGGACGGGGCGACAAGATTGTGCGCTACCACGCTGCCGACGAGCATGACGAGGCTCGTTACGTGGCCCACGAACTGGCCCGCCTGCAGGGCCATGAGGGCATGCGCTGGGATGAGATGGCGGTGTTCTACCGCACCAACAGCCAGTCGCGGGTGCTCGAGGAGCACTTGGTGCGGGTCGGGATTCCGTACCAGTTGGTGGGCGGCGCCCGCTTCTATGACCGGCGTGAGATCAAGGATGCGGTGGCGTACCTGCGGGCCATCGTCAATCCGACCGACGAAGTCAGCGTCAAGCGTGTCCTCAATGTGCCAAGACGCGGTGTGGGCGACTCGTCGATCGCCAAGCTCGATGCCTGGGCCACCGCTCACGGGATGTCGTTTACCCAGGCGCTGCAGAACTGTCGGGGCGCGGGCATCAGTGGCCCCGCGACCACCGGGATCGGCAAGTTCCTGACGCTAACGACCGAGATCGGAGACCTCGACGCCGGCCCGGCGAGAATCATCGAAGAAGCTCTTGAGCGCTCCGGCTATCTCGAGGAACTGCAGGCCGATCATGGCATTGAAGCGCAGGGCCGGCTCGAGAACATCATGGAACTGCTGGGACTCGCCCGCGAATTCGAGACGGTCGACGAGTTCTTGGAACAGATCAGCCTGGTCACCGACACCGACGCCATGGACGACAGCGAGTCGCTGGTGACGCTGATGACCCTCCATTCAGCCAAGGGCCTCGAGTTCCCCGCCGTCTTCCTGACCGGCATGGAGGACGGCGTCCTCCCGCACATTCGAAGCCTGGGCGAGCCGCGGCAGCTCGAGGAGGAGCGACGCCTGGCCTATGTGGGAGTTACTAGGGCGATGCGGTCGCTTCATCTGACCTGGGCGCAGAGCCGCATGCTCAACGGCATGACCCAGTACAACCCGCCGAGCCGGTTCTTCGCTGAGATCCCCCCGGAACTGGTCAGCGAGGTCGACGGGGAGCGCCGGAGCAACCGCTTCGACCGTTCATTCCCCAGCGGCAGGCGCACCTTCGGCCGAGGCAGCGACCGCGGCGACCGAAGCGACCGAAGCGACCGCGGCGACCGGCGGAGCGGGCCTTCGAGGCTCGATGACCACCGTGAACGGGTCGTCGATCGGGCGCTGCACGGCGACAGCCCAGCCGCCAAGTCGCCCTTCGCGTCCAAGGGCGCGGAATCGCTCGGACTGAAGATCGGTGATGATGTTCGTCACTCCTCTTGGGGCGAGGGAGTGATCGTCGACATGGGGGGAAGCCGCGACAGCCCCGAGGCCACCGTGAACTTCGCCGCGGTGGGGCAGAAGACCCTGCTGCTGTCGCTGGCCCCTCTGGAGAAGCTCCAATAGAGAGGGCGCCCCAGCAGAGAGGCGCCGGCCCGAACCGTCGCTGCTCACTTACGTTCTTTGTTGAGCAGGACGTGGATGTTGCCGCCACGAACCTCGACTTCGTAGTGCAGCAGTCCGTTGCCTGCGGCATCGACGTAGTCCACGTCACAAACAGTGCCGCTCCCCTCGGCGCTGGTGAGGTTGAACTGCTGTTCGTCGGCGTCCCAATCAAAGAAGCAGTTTCTCGGATGGTCTGCCCGCCGAGCTGCAAAGGCCAGCCAACCCTGCTCCGGGTCTGTGCCGAGGTGGGTCACGATGATGTCGCGTTGACCGCTGCTGCCCACATCGGAGTAGAGGATCGGGCCTCTCTCGGCGATCTCGCGGCTGATCGCCCCGATCCTGCCCGCGTCGAAGTCCCGGTCGCCGAGCACGATCTCGGTGTCTCCCTGGGAGGAGGCCAACCAGACCATGGCGAAGAGCAGGCCCGCGATGACCACCGCAGTGAAGCCGATGAGCAGCGCGTTGCGGGCGTTGATCTGCGGACCTCGGGCGACGGGCATGGCTCCTCGAGTCTGTTTGCGGCGGAATGTGCCACAGCATCGGGACCCGCCTAGTATCTCCTGAGTTCAGGCGAACTTTGTCTGGGCCCACACAAATTTGCGTGGGTCCGTGTTGATTTGCCTGGGTCCGTGTTGATTTGCCTGGGTCCGTGTTGATTTGGAGGTGCGGTGGATCTTTTTGAACATCAGGGAAAGGAGTTCTTCGCCGGCTACGGGCTGCCGGTCTCTGCTGGCGAGGCAGCGTTCACCGTTGCGGACGCGGTGGCGGCAGCGCAGCGGCTCGGCACACCGGTCATGGTCAAGGCCCAGGTTCACACCGGCGGGCGGGGCAAGGCGGGAGGTGTCAAGCACGCGGCGGACCTCGACGCGGTGCGCCAACACGCCGACCGCATCCTGGGGCTCGATATCAAGGGCCACATCGTGCGGCGGGTCTGGATCGAGGAGGCGTCAGACATCGCCGAGGAGTACTACGCCAGCTTCACACTCGACCGTTCGGCCAAGTTGCACCTCGGGATGCTCTCGGCGCAAGGCGGCGTCGAGATCGAGACTGTGGCCGAAACGAATCCGGAGGCTGTCGCCAAGATCTGGATCGATCCGCTGGACGGGCTCACTGAGGCGGTCTGCCGAGACTGGGTGGCGGCCGCGAACCTGCCGCCCGCCGCGCTCGAAGGGGCCGTCGAGATACTGTTGAAGCTCTACGACGCCTACACCCGAGGCGATGCCGACCTCGTTGAGATCAACCCGCTCATTCTGACTCCCGAGGGGTCTGTGCATGTGCTCGACGCCAAGGTGACACTCGACGGCAACAGCGAGTTCCGCCATCCCGACTATCGCCAGTACGACGCCACCCAGACCCGTGATGAGCGGGAGGAGGCAGCGCATGCCCGGGGGCTTCAGTACGTCGGGTTGGACGGCTCGGTCGGGGTGATCGCCAACGGTGCGGGTCTGGCGATGAGCACTGTCGACGTGGTCAATCAGGTCGGCGGAAGCCCCGCCAATTTCCTCGACATCGGCGGTGGCGCGAATGCTGATGTCATGGCCGGGGCTCTGGAGGTCATCAACAACGATCCCGCTGTGAAAGCCATATTCATCAACATTTTCGGGGGGATCACCCGCGGCGAGGAGATTGCCGGCGGCATCCTCGAAGCAATGCAACGTGTTGAGATCGACTCCCCGATCGTGATCCGGCTCGACGGCACCAACGCCACCGAGGGCCGAGCGATGCTGGAACCCCACCTGACCGACGACCTGCTGATGCAACCGACGATGCTCGACGCGGCGCGCCGCGTGGTCGAGCTTGCCGGCTGAGCCGGCGACGAAGAAAGGACGCAGACCATGAGCATCTTCGTCGATGAGAACACGAAAGTCGTCTACCAAGGCCTGACCGGGTCACAGGGCAGCTACTACGGCTTGTTGAACCGGGACTACGGCACACAGGTGGTCGCAGGCACGCACCCGACCAAGGCAGGCACCGATGTCGACGGCGTGCCGATCTACGCCAACGTGTCCGAGGCGGTGCAGGCGACCGGCGCGACTGCGAGTTGTATCTTCATTCCCGCGCCGGGCGTGCGGGGCGCGGTGCTTGAGGCCGCTGAGGGTGGAGTCGAGTTTATTGTCGCCATCACCGAGGGAGTGCCCGCACATGACGAGGTCTATGTCTACAACGCCTTGAAGCGGGACTTCCCCGACGTTCTGCTGCTCGGTCCGAACTGCCCGGGAATTATCAGCCCCGGAAAGTGCAACATCGGCATCACCGCAGGCCACATAGCCAAGGCGGGGGGTCCTGTCGGAATCGTCAGCCGTTCCGGGACCCTGACCTACCAGGCTCTCTACGAGCTCAAGCAGGCCGATGTCGGGGTGACGACGTGTGTGGGGATCGGTGGCGACCCCGTCCCGGGCACCTCGTTCATCGACTGCCTGCGGGCCTTTGAAGACGACCCGGAGACGCTGGCTGTGATGATGATCGGCGAGATCGGCGGAACCGCCGAGGAGGAGGCGGCCGAGTTCATCAAGAACCACATGACCAAGCCCGTCGCCGGTTATGTCGCCGGGGTAACCGCGCCCCCCGGCAAGAAGATGGGTCACGCCGGAGCCATCGTCTCGGGTGGACGCGGTACCGCTGCCGCCAAGATCGAGGCGCTGACAGACGCTGGCGTGGTTGTCGGGCAGAACCCGACTGAGGCGGGTGAGCTCATGGCCGACATCGTCGCCGGCCTGTGATCCGGGGGAGTTGCGCCTTGCGGCTTGCCAGGTTCTGCCAATGACTGGTGTCGCAGGTCCGCGTCGTGCGCTGCTTTCGGTCTTCGACAAGTCGGGGGTCGTGGTGTTCGCCAGCGGGCTGGTCGACCTCGGCTGGGAACTGATCTCGAGCGGCGGCACCGCGGGGGCTATATCAGCCGCGGGGATTCCGGTCACCGACGTTGCGGACTACACCGGGTCGCCGATCATGTTGGGACACCGTGTGGCAACGCTCCATCCCCGGCTTCACGGTGGCATCCTCGCCGATCGACAAGACCCCGAGCATCAGGCTGATCTTGAGACTCACAACATCGAGGTGATCGACCTGGTGGTCGGCAACCTCTATCCGTTCCGCTCCGAACCCGGAATCGAGATGATCGACATAGGCGGGCCGGCGCTGCTGCGAGCCGCCGCCAAGAACCACGCTTACGTTGGCGTCGCCACCGACCCCGCCGACTACGGGCCGATCCTGGCGGAACTGCGTGACAATCATCGCGACGAACTCGACGGTGACGGTCGACACAGTGCCAGTTTGTCGGACGCCACCCGCCGACGCTTGGCCAGAGCCGCGTTCGCCCACACCGCCGCCTATGACGCGGCGATCGTCGACTGGTTCGACAGCAGCGAACCGGAACCGCCATCGCTTCCGCCCACGATCCACCTGGCCCTCGAGCGTGCCGAAATTCTCCGCTACGGCGAGAACCCGCATCAGCGCGGGGCGCGCTACCGCCCGCTGGGCGAGCCCAGCTTGTGGGACCAGGTCGAACAGTACTCGGGTGTGCCGTTGAGCTACCTCAACATCTTCGACGCCGACGCGGCCCGGTGCCTCGCCCACGAACTCGGTGCGCTCGCCAACAGCTGTGCGGTTGCGATCATCAAGCACGCCAACCCCTGCGGCGCTGCCGTCGCCGCCAGCCTCGCCGATGCATACCAGCGTGCGTTCGAGTGCGACCCTCGCAGCGCCTTCGGCGGGATCGTGGCGCTGAACCGAATCGTTGACGAACCCACGGTTGAAGCAATGGAATCGGCTGCCCAAGCCGATGTGGTCATTGCGCCGGGTTATGCCGAAGGGGCGGTGGAGCGTCTGGTCGCCAAGCGCCGCAACACCCGTATCCTGCGCGCTGAGTCGCCGCAGCCAACGGCGGCAGGCGGTGTCAGCCTGCGTCAGATCAGCGACGGCTTCCTGGTCCAGCAGAGCCAGCGTTTCGCATCGCCGCCCGCTGTTTGGCAGGTGGTCACGGAGCGCCAACCGACTGCTGCCGAACTTGCCGACGCGGTCTTCGCCTGGCGGGTCTGCGGCCATGTCAAGTCCAACGCGGTGGTTCTGGCTCGTGACGGCGTCGCCTGGGGGATCGGAGCGGGTCAACAGAACCGGGTCGAGGCTGCGGGGATCGCCGCAAGCAAGGCGAACGGCCGAGCCGAGGGCGGCGCCTGCGCCAGCGATGCCTTCTACCCCTTTCCCGACGGAATCCACGCAGCCGCAGACGCCGGCGCAGCAATAATCGTGCAACCCGGCGGATCGGTCAACGACCCCGAGACGATCGCCACGGCCGATGAACGCGCCGTCTCCATGGTCTTCACCGCCGAACGACAGTTCCTCCACTAGCCCAGGCCGGAGATGGCCGAGGAACGTCCGTTCGGTTCCGCTCCGCTACGCTCGCAACATGCCCAAGACAACGAACCAAGACTCGGTTCAGCGAGATCAACCACGGGTTGTGTCACTCACAGTGGAGAACTTCAGGGCGCTGAGAAAGGTTGATTTGAAGGATCTGACTCCGCTGACAGTGCTGGTGGGGCCCAACGGCAGCGGCAAGTCCACCGTGTTCGACGTGTTCGCGTTCCTTTCTGAGTGCTTCGAGACCGGTTTGAGACATGCTTGGGACCGACGAGGACGGGCCAAGGAAATAAGGTCCAGAGGAAGCACTGGCCCAGTCGTGATAGAGATCAAGTACCGCGAGGGTCGACCCGTCGGCGGACCGGCCGGAAACCCGCTGATCACTTACCACCTTGAACTTGACGAACGCAGAGGCAGGCCAGTCGTGGAACGTGAATGGCTGAGTTGGAAACGCCAGAGTTACGGTCGACCGTTCAAGTTTCTGGACGTCACGCGTGGCAGAGGAGAGGCGGCGAGCGGAGAGGTGCCCGACGAGTCCGATGAGCGGGTCCCTGTCCGGCTGAAGAGCCCTGACCTGCTAGCGGTCAGCGCCCTGGGGCAGTTCACCGAACATCCGCGAGTCGTGAAGTTGCGCGACTTCATAATGGGTTGGCACACCTCCTACCTCTCGGCTGACGGTACGAGAGGTCAACCTGAGAGCGGACCGCAGGAGAACCTGACCCGATCCGGCGACAACCTGTCCAACGTCGTGCAGTACCTGAACGAGAACC
>JAHQYN010000009.1 GCA_024421085.1 Acidimicrobiia bacterium | reverse complement strand
TGTCGAACCCCGTGTCCAACGCACCCGTTGTGGTGTACCTTGCCAACGCGAAATCCTTGTGATCATCAGTCGTCACAGCAGTGGTGCCGTTGTTGTTGGTGGCGAACCCGGCCAACACGATCTTGCCGTCAGACTGGATCGCCACCGCACGCGCCACATCAAACACATTAGCCGTGAAATCTGTTTCCACCCGACCGTTACCACCAAAACCCGTATACGCCGCCCTGGGCGGAGACGCCATCGGATCAGCCGCAACATCCCCGTCGGGATCGCCCGCTTCATGAACCCGCAACACCCCGAAACCGTAACCCGCAGCACCCGCCGCCACGATCTTACCGTCGGACTGGACCGCCACCGCCCACGCCCCGTCGTTCAAAGAACTAACATCATACGTCGCCGAACCAGTACGATTATTACCAACGATCTCCCCGAACCCGGTATCCAAACTACCGTCAACGTTGTAACGCGCCAACGCGAACTGGTTCCCGCCGCCCACCAACGCATACCCAGCCACCACAATCCTACCATCGTCCTGAATTGCCACCGCCCGCGCCTCATCATCATACGCACCCCCAGAAACATCAGTCACCACCCGGCCACCCTCACCAAACGACCTATCCAACGAACCATCACGATTATAACGCACCAACGCGAAATCCTTCGACGCGTTCTGCACAAACCCCACAGCCACCACCTTGCCATCAGCCTGCTCCGCCAACCCATGAACCTCACTCGCCACCGTATTGAACGCAGCCGACACCTTCCCACCAATCCCAAACGTCGGATCCAAATCCCCCGCATGATCCAACAAATAACCCTTCACCCCAACATGCAACGACTCTGTTACACGGCTCCAAACAGTATTAGCAGCAACTGTCTGAACAGTCGCCAACATGCTAGTCGGGCCAACCGTCCAACCACTCGCCGCACCCGCATCAGCCGCGGTAGAGGTAGTCGAAATCCAACCAACCGTCGACAACGCGCTAGACGCATACGCGATCACGTTGTAGTTCGTGTTCGGCGACAGCACCGTACCCTCAGGCGCATCAAAAGCCACCACCCCAGACGCAAGACTCGACGGCACCACCAAATCCGCTAACTTCGCAACCGGAAACTGGTCAGAGTCGGCGATCCACAGCTCAACCCTGAACTTCGCCACATCCGCAGCCGACAAAGTACCCGTAACCGTCAACCTCAACTCAATACTCGACAACGAATAACCACCCGCGAAATCACCAGTCCTGAACCTCTGAGCCTGCGCCTCCCCATCAAAAACGGCAGCATCAACCGCATTAGCGCCCGCCGACTGACCCAAATTACTCACCAACGTCACACCACCGCCCGCACCATGCGACGCCACAGCCGGCGGCACCTCAAACCGCGGCACCACCCCCAACACCGAACCCACCACCACCAAAACCGCCACAACCCCCAACCCAACCCGCGACCAGCCACCCCAAGACCGCCCCGAACACCCAGAACGATGCCGCCCACGACCACCGGCACCAGCAACGCCCAACCCAGAGCGCCCCCACACACCCCGAGACCGACCACCACCCGAACCGCTCACCGCCAACCCCCCAACAGCGCAACCACGAGCGAACGCCAGCGAGCGACCGCGAGTCAGTGTGTGTGTGTGTGTGTGTGTGTGTGTGTGTGACTTTTTGATCATCTCGGCCATGCGCGAGGGCTCCTTCCAATACACGTCAGCAAGCACGCCGACTCTACACGGCAGCCACCAACACACCAACACCGACACGGACCACCCGAACACATCAAGTGTAATCGGCGTACTTCTGCAGGTGGCGGACCGGGCGGCTCAGGGCATCCTTGCGGAAGGGGTCGCCGAGTTCCTTGGTGGTCATGACCTCGATCACCGTGGTCTGCCGCTTCGTCAGCTGATCGTCGATCGCCCGCTCCAGCACCGGCCCGACGTCGTCGAGCTGATCAACACGGACACCGGTCGCCCCCATCGCGTCGGCGATGTGCGCGTAGTTCTCGCCGCCCTCTAGTTCCCCGGCCACGAACCGGCGACCGTAGAAGTCGACCTGGTTCTTCTTCTCGGCCCCCCATTGGCGGTTGTGGAACACCACCGCGGTGACGGGAATGTCGTGGCGCACCGCGGTCATCACCTCGACCATACTCATGGCCCAGGCACCGTCACCCGCATACGCCACCGCGGGACGGTCATCGGCAGCCTTCTTGGCACCGATAATGGTCGGCAGCGCATACCCGCAGTTGCCCCAGCTCATAGCCGCGAAGAACGACCGCGGCTCCTCGAAGCGCAGGTAACTGTTGGACACCGAGTTGATGTTGCCGATGTCGGTGGACACCATCACCCGAGCAGGCATCGCCTTCTCCAGTTCACGCAGGACCTGGCGGGGGTGTAACCAACTGCCCTCCTCGGCCGCTGCCTCCTTGATCATATCGATGCTGAAGTCGTCGGTCTCCTCGGTCCAGTCGTCGAGCTCGGCCTCCCAGACGGACTTCTCTGTGTGCATCGTGGACTCCCGCTCCGCACGGTTGCGGTCCGCTACCAGTGTGCGCTGCTCCAACCGTGCGGTCAGCGCCGCCGCGGCGGCACCGGCATCGCCGCAGATTCCGACATTGATCTTCTTGACCAAGCCGAGCATCTTCGAATCAGCGTCAACCTGGATGATCTTCGCATCGGCCGGCCAGTAGTCGAGACCATGCTGGGGCAGGGTACCGAACGGCCCCAGGCGAGTGCCCAGCGCCAGCACCACATCAGCCCGCGCGATCAGCTTCATCGCGGCTTTCGAGCCCTGATAGCCCAGTGGCCCGCACCACTGCGGATGGCCAGCGGGGAACGAATCGTTGTGCAGGTAGCTGTTGACCACCGGGGCGCCGAGCCTCTCGGCCAGAGCGACCGCCTCGGCCATGCCCTCGCCCATCACCACGCCGCCACCGCTGACGATTACCGGGAACTGCGCTTGGGCCAACAGGTCTGCCGCCTCGTTTAGCGTGCGCTCACCCCCGGGGCCCCGGTCCAGCCGCATCGGGGTCGGAATCTCCACATCGATGTCGCCGTAGAAGCGGTCACGAGGAATGTTGAGCTGCGTCGGGCCCATCTCCGACAGCGCCCGGTCGAAGCAGCGAGCAGTGATCTCTGCCATGCGATTCTCGTTGTTGATGTGCCCCTGATACTTGGTGAACTCCTCGAACATCGGCAGTTGGTTGGCCTCTTGGAAGCCGCCGAGACCAATACCCATCGTTCCGGCTTCGGGGGTGACGACGACCACGGGACTGTGTGCCCAGAAGGCGGCTGCAACAGCAGTCACACAGTTGGAGATGCCGGGTCCGTTCTGGCCGATGACGACTCCATGGCGTCCGCTGACCCGGGCGTAACCGTCGGCCATGTGGGCGGCGCCCTGTTCGTGGACCACCGGCACCAACTCGATGCCTGCGGGCTCGAAGATGTCCATGGCGTCCATGAACGCGCTGCCCATAATCCCAAACACGGTGGTCACGCCGTTGGCAACCATGGTTTCGACGAACGCTTCGCTGGGGGTCATCCGGGTCATGCTGGTTCCTCCATTCCCAACCGGCTGTCTCCATTCCCAACCGGTTGTAAGAGCCTATAACTAATCCGCAAGACTATCTAGCACAGAATCGCCTGGCACAGAATCGCCTAGCACAGAATCGCCTAGCACAGAATCGCCTAGCACAGAATCCCGCTCCAGATGGCGGATCCCGGCGATCAACAGCTCCAGCAGGTGATCGAACGTATCATCGAGGTCGTGTTCGTGCGGATGCCCGTCGCCAGACTCGAGATGGGAGAACCCGTGGAAGGAGCTCCGCAACCCGCGCGCCACATGAACACGCTCAGCCTCGTCGATGCTGAAGCTGCCCAAAGACCGCGCAATGACCGCCACGATCCTCTCCACCGCTGCCTCCAACTCGACATCGCCCGCGCAGGGGTGCCGGTCGGTTGCCGCATACAGACCAGGATGGGTCTTCACCACCTCCCGCCAGGCCCGCCCGATCGCCACGACCGCCTCAGGACCCGACACGCCGACGGCCGCCTCGGTCAGCGAACGGGCCAGCTTCTCGCGACCTCTCAGAGCCAGTTGCTTCACGAGGTCGTCATACCCGTCGACATGGCGATACAGCGCCGGTTGACGAACACCGAGCTCGTCGGCCACGCGAGTGAGCGTGACCGCGTCGAAACCCTCGCTGTCCGCCAGAGAAGCCGCGCACTCGATGACCTGCGCCTGGTCCAGAGTCCGCCTGCGCAGTCCGCTCACGCGTTAGAAGCTATCACCATTACGTTAGAGCGGGCTCAACGCTGAGGCTTGGGCGGAGGCCTGGGCGGAGGCTTGGATCGAGGCGATCACCGCCACGTTGACGACATCGTCTTCAGAACAACCCCGCGACAGGTCGTGCAAAACGCCGTCGAGCCCCTGCAGCAGAGGCCCGAACGCCAGCGCCCCGCCCAGCCGCTCGGTGATCTTGTAAGCAATGTTGCCGGAGTCGAGGTCTGGGAAGACGAACACATTGGCTCTGCCGGCAACCTCGGAGCCGGGGGCCTTGAGGGCAGCAACCGCGGGAACCCAGGCCGCGTCGAACTGCAGCTCGCCGTCGATCTTCAGATCCGGCGCGGCCTGCTGAGCGATCGCCGCGGCGCGGCGAACCTTGTCGACCCGCGGATGTTGTGCGCTCCCCTTGGTCGAGAACGAGAGCATGGCGACCCGGGGCTCCTCGCCGGACAGCTGGGCGAACGTGGCCGCGCTCGAGACCGCCACCGAGGCCAGTTGCTGATCGTCGGGATCGGGCAGCACTCCACAATCGCCGTAGACCACGGCGCGGCCGTCGGGCAGCACCAACAAGAAGCAGCTGCTCACCGCCTCGACTCCCGGCGCGACCCCGAGCACCCGCAATCCGGCCCGCACCACCTCGGCGCTGGGACGGCTCGCACCCGCCACACACCCCGCAGCCCAGCCCGTCTTGACCAGAGCCGCAGAGACCACCAGCGGATCGTCAACATCCAGACGACGGCCGGCCCAGGGACCCGTCTGTGCATCAGCCAGTTCCTCAACAAGGCGCAGTGCCGGATCATGGGCGACCTCGGCGAGCGAGCCGAAGTCCCTGCCCGCCACCAATGCCTCGGCCAGACCCTGTGCATTGAGCCGATCAGCGGCCCCGACAGCCCGCCGGTCGCCCGCATCGGCCAAGATGATGCGCCGCCGACTCGCCCGAGCCCTGCTGTACCAATCCTCAAGAACGCTCACAGCGAAGCGTTCAGCCCTTCCCTCGCCAGGGGATCAACAGGGTTTCGAGTTTTCTCATGACCAGGTCGAGCAGGACGCCCATCACGCCGATCACGATGATCCCGACCACGACGACGTCCATGCGGAGCTTCTTTTGAGCGTCCCAGATCATGAATCCGAGGCCCTCGGTCGCCGCCACGATCTCCGCGGCCACCAACGTCCCCCAACACACGCCCAACGACACGCGCACCGCGGTCAAGATCTCGGGGAGCGCGTTGGGCAGGATCACCCGGGTGAGGACCTGCGGCCGAGATGCCCCCAGTGAGTAGGCAGCATGCACCTTGGACAATTGCACGCTCAACACACCGGAACGGGCACCGATGATCATGATCCACAACGCGGCAAAGAACAGAAGCGTGACCTTCGAGGTCTCCCCGATCCCGAACCAGATAATCAACAAAGGCACGAATGCCAGCGGTGGTATCGGACGGAAGCCTTCCACGATCGGGTCGAACAAGCTCTTCAAGACACTCGAAAGACCCATCGCCAAACCAATCGGCACGCCAACGGCAACCCCCAGCAGAAGTCCGATGAGCACCCTCTCCAGACTCGCCCAAGTGTGGGCCTGAAGCGTATTCTGACGCCACCCGTCAGTCGAGAGTTCATTGACCGCCTTCAAAACGTTGACCGGGGAAGGCAACGTGCGGTGGTTGAACAACTGACTGTACGAACAGTCCGGGTCGGCCTTGCAGGCGCGAACCAGTTTCGTCTCCGAGAACCGGCCCTCGGGGCTTTCAGTGCGGTCCGCGCGTTCGGCTTGCTCGGCAAACCCGTCGGGCAAACCCCATTTGTGGGTCGCCGCCCACCAGATCACCAGCAGGACAAGAACGCTGGCAACACTGATCAACACCTTGCTAGACACAGCGGAACCGTCGCCGAACGTCACTGTCTTGCGTTGTGTGGCACCCTGGGAAGTCGTGCGAAACCGCGAACCCGAGAGGCGGGAGAACAGTCGTTGGCGCAACGTGCTCACCGTCCGTCCTCGTGACCCATGATCTGTTCTTCCATCTCCCAGATCAGCGAAAGCACTTCCTCCCGTTTCTCAATGAACTCAGGAGATGCCTTCAGTTCCCGAGGAGAGGTCGAGAGGCCGATCTTCGCAAACGGCAATTCGTAGGAACGTTCGATACGACCCGGCCGAGGGGCCATGACGAACAGCTGGTCCCCTAGGTACAGAGCCTCCTCAACGCTATGGGTCACGAGCACCACGGTCTTTCCGGTGTTCTGCCACAACTCGAGTACCAATCCCTGCATTTTCTCGCGCGTGAGCGCGTCAAGTGCGCCGAGCGGTTCGTCCATCAGGATTATCTTCGGGTCGTTCGCCAGACAACGAGCGAGCGCGACTCGCTGCTGCATCCCGCCGGAGAGTTCGTAGACACGCTTGTCGTCGAAACCCGCCAGACCGACCGTTGCGAGAAGCTGGTCAACCAGCGGTTTTGACACCCGTTTTCGCTGCCCGTTCATTCGCGGCCCGAACGAGATGTTGTCGGACACCCTGAGCCACTCGAACAAGGCACCTTGCTGAAAGACCATCCCCCGTTCTTGGCTGGGGCCCGTGATTGGCGAGCCGCCGAGAGTCACCGTGCCAGATGTCGGAGCGAGAAATCCTGCGAGAATGTTGAGCAGAGTTGTCTTGCCGCAGCCGCTAGGACCGAGAAGTGTCAACAAACGCCCTTGTTCCAAGCTGAACGAGACATCGTTAAGTGCCTCCACCGGTTCGCCATTGGGCACCTCGTAGACCATGCCTAAAGCCGACACGGACAAGTTGGCTGTTTCGTCGTTCACGACGCTCATCCCCCATAAAGTGATTTCATTATGCCAACGATCAACCACGAAGTCCACTGCTCGACTGGGGGCTTCGGGTCCGCTTCCCCGAAGCCCCCAGGTAGAAGCAGCGCGGCTGCCAACGATTCGCCGGGCTAGTTGACCGCTTCGAGATACGACGTGTTGATGAAGTCGCTGTAGTCGTTGAGAGCGTCCGGGTTGCCCTCAGCCTGGGCGAGCATCGCTTCGTTGACACCGTTGCCACCGAACCAGTCGGCGCCAAGCTGCTCCGCTCTCGTCGGGAAACTGAAGACGGACAGGTTCTGGACCGTCCCGTCGATGTCGAGAGCTGCTGCCTCAGCAATAGTGGCAATCTTGGAATCTGGGTCTGCCGCGTAGGCCGCGTTCGCGTCTTCAGTGACCTGCAGGAACTGAGTGACTACATCGCCGTGCTCTGCGCCGAAGCTCGCCGGTATGGAGACCACATCGAAGACACGGATGCCCTCGGCGAGTTGGTCGGCACCTGTCCACAGTGTGTTGCCGGTCTCGAGCATCGAGAACATCGGCCCGCCGAAGGCGCAGCCGACCTGAATGTCTCCCCGCTCGAACGCGGCGAGAACCGAGGCTCCATCCTCAGCGCCCACGACGTTGACATCGGAAACGTCAACACCGAAGTACTCAAGCATCTTGTTGAGCTTGAATTCTGTGACATTGCCGAGAGGTGACATTATCGTCGCTCCGACGAGCGCTTCGCCGGCGTTGTCAGCGGTCAGACCTGCGTCAGGGTGTGCGACACAGTTGTCGTTGTCAGCGTAGGACACCGCGATTGCGACGAGCTCGAATTCAGATCCAGCGGTGACCGCGTTCACGAACGGCGTCAAGCCTTGCGAGTAGGCAATGTCAATATCGCCTGACTCCATCGCGCGGCTCATGTCGTTGCCATTGCCGAACGTCGTCCAGTTGACGTTCAAGCCCAACTCATCGTTGAAGGTCTCCTCGAGTTGCGCCACCTGATTCGGGGTAGGCCACTCCGAAAAATAGGCCACGTTCAACTCATCCAGACCCGGCGACTGGTCGACCATGTCATCGCCGTCGTCGGCCATGTCGCTGCCGTCGTCGGCCATTTCGCTGCCGTCGCCGGATTCGGCGGGGGCGGTTGTGCCGCCGGCGCCGTTATCGGCCGAGTCGTCGTCGCCGCAGGCCGCGGCGATGAGGCCGAGCACCATGAGCAATACCAATAGTCGCTTCATTTGATTACCCTCCAATGGATATTTCGTGGTCTCATGTTGAGACCCTCAGCCAACCGCCCACGCGGTCGAGCACTTGGTCGACCCGCGCGAGCAGGTCGTCGATCACGGAGGCATCCGCCACCAACGGCGGCGCCACGGCCAACATGGCGGCACCCCTCGAGTCGGGCCGGACCAGGACGCGCGCCTCGCGCACGAAACGTTCCAGGACACCGCCCGGCAACAGTTCGGCGAACTCAGAGTCAGTGAGACCGACACCGGCGGCGCGGTCGCGCGTCAATTCAACGGCACAGAAGAAACCGGCACCCCGTACATCGGAGACACAGTTGTGAGACTCCATCAAAGCCCGCAGACCACCGATGAGACGTTCCTCGTTGGCCAGCACGCCGTCGAAGACCAACTCGTCGCGCATGGCGGTCATGTTGGCCACCGCCACCGCCGTGGCCACCGGATGGCCGCCGAACGTCGCCCCATGCACGAACATCGAAGCGGGCGAGTCCCACACCCGTTCAACCAGCGGGTCCCGCACGATCAGACCCCCGAGCGGCACGTACGCGCTGGTGACGCCCTTGGCGAAGGTGATCATGTCGGGAACGACACCGAAGCGCTCACTGCCGAACCAGTGGCCGAGACGCCCAAAGGAGTTGATCACCTCGTCCGCGCAGAGCAGCACGCCGTAGGTATCGCAGATGCGCCGCAGTTCCTGCCAGTAGCCGTCGGGGGGAACCAGCGCTCCCCGACCGTTCTGGACCGGCTCGGCGATCACCATCGCCACCGTCTCGGGACCCTCGGCGAGGATCGCCTGCTCGACCGCGGCGACGCACGGCAGTTCGGCGGCGGGTCCGCTGTGACCGGAACAGCCGAGAGTGTTGTCGACATGGCGCACGAAGCCGCCCAGCATCGGTTCGTAGGGGTCGCGGAAATTGGGAATGGCGGTCACCGCCAGCGCGCCGAGGGTGGTCCCGTGGTAGGCCCAACGGCGGGCGATCACCTTCTGGCGATCCGGCGCGCCATTCGCCAGGTGGTAGCAGCGGGCGAACTTGAGAGCCGATTCCACCGCCTCTGAGCCGGAGTTGACAAAGAACACCCGGTTGAGGTCGGCCGGCGCCACCGATGCGATCAGCGCCGACGCCTCGATCGACGAGGGGTGGGCGGAGCTCCAGTTGGGGCTGAAGGCCAGCCTGTCCATCTGCTTGGCCGCAACCGCGGTCAGGTCACTGCGACCGTGGCCGAGGTTGGTGCAGAACAACCCTGAGAGCCCGTCGAGGTATTCGTCGCCGCCGGTGTCTGCGACATAACAGCCTTCGCCCCGGTCGATGATCAGCAGGTCGTCACGTTGCCAGGCATCGCCACGGGTGAAATGCGGCACCAAGTGGGCTTGAGCCTTGGCTCGAATCTCGGTCAACGGTCCTCCCTCCCTAGGATCGGGTGCAGGTTAGCACGATTTCGTTAGGAGGTCTAGCGCAACTGTGACAGTGACTAACTGAGCCATCGGCTGACTCTGTGCAGAGGCCGGCTCAGCTGCGCAGCGACACGCCGTGGCGTGCGGCTACCGCTTCGATGCACGCTTGGCGGACATCAGCGACTTCGGCGTCGGTCAGGGTGCGATCCTGAGCCTGGAACCGCAGGCGGTAGGCCAGGCTGCGAGTACCCGTCGGCAGGCCCTCGCCCCGGTAGACGTCGAACAGCTCGATCCCGGTCAGCAGCGCTCGACCCGCCCTGCGCAGCGAACTCTCGACCGCCGATGCAGTCACCTCATCGGGGACTTCGAACGCCAGGTCGACATCACTCGACGGGTACTTCGACACCGGCGCGTACTTGCGGTGCCTGCGGGGGCCGTCGAGGAGCGCGCCCAAGTCGAGCTCGAGCCAGGCCACCCTCCCGGCGACGCCGTAGTTGTCGAGCACGACCGGGTCGACCTCGCCGACCACTCCCCTGGCGCGTCCGGCAACCATCACCTCAGCAGAGCGGGTGGCGTGCAGACCGGGGGGCGAGGCCGCGCGCAGGACAACGTTCGGCAGGCCCAGTTCACGCTCGATCAGATCCAGGGCAGCCACCGCTTCGGGGGCTTCAAAGCCGGCCAGCGCGACCGCAAGGTGCTCACGCTCGTCGGGAAGAAGCTGATCAGCCAACGGCGGCAGATAGACGTGGTCGATCTCAAAGAAGCGAACCTGCGCGCAGCGGTGGGACTGGTTGTAGGCGATCGCTTTGAGCTGGCCTGGTAGCAGCGCCGTGCGCAACACCGACTGCTCGGAGACGAGCGGGTTGGTCAGGGTCACCCCGTTGTCGGCGAGACCCGCCTTCAACAGGTCGCCGGGCGCCAGGAACGGCATCGGCAAGGTCTCATCGCATCCGAATCCGACCAGGACCTGACGAACCAGGCGACGACGCACCTGATAGTCGCTGAGCCCCCCTGCAAGCTCCCCGCGAGGCACCGTTCTGGCGATGTTGTCGTAGCCGTGCAGGCGCGCCACCTCTTCAGCCACATCGGTCTCGGTCTCGGTGTCCCAGCGCCAGGTGGGAACGGTGACGGCCAAGTCCTCCACACCGCTGTCGGACACGACCACATCGGCGCCGAAACCGATGGAGGCCAGGTGCCGAGCCATGCAGGCCGCGCTCAGATCGGTGCCGAGCAGTCCGTTGATCTTGGCGCTGCGCACAGCCAGGGGCGCTCGCTCAGGCGTGTCGCCGGCGACATCCACAAACCCCTGAACCGCGGTGGCCCCGAGTTGGGTCGCGAGCTGAATGAAGCGTTGCATCGAACGGTCGATGTTCTCGCCCCAGTCGGCGCCGCGTCGGAACCGGTTGGACGCCTCGCTCACCAGGTTGAGCCGCTTGACGGTGCGCGAGATGGTCGGCGGGTCCCACCACGCCATCTCCAACAGCACGTCGGTCGTCTGCGCGGAGATCTCGGAGGCGGCACCGCCCATCACCCCAGCCAAGCTGATCACCTCGTCAGAGTTGTCGGTGATCACCCCGTCATTGGCAATGAGTTCACGTTTTAGGCCGTCGAGGGTCGTCAGCGTCTCACCCGGCACAGCCCGTCGCACCCGCAGGTGGCCGTCGGGGATCGTGGCCAGATCGAAAGTGTGGTTGGGTTGACCCAACTCGAGCATCACGTAGTTGGAGATGTCGACAATCGAGTTGAGCGGGCGCATTCCCGCCAACCTCAGCCGGTCAGCGAGCCACTGCGGCGACGTCCCCACGGTGACTCCGCGCAGCACAGTCGCAACGAAGCGGCCGCACAGTGTCGGGTCAAGAATCTCGACCGTCAGGAGCTCTTCGGCGGCCTCAGCCTCGGTGCAGCCACCGGTGGTGCCGACGCTGAAGTCAGGGTAGGAGAAGTCGACACCGAGCGCGGCGGCCAGATCGCGCGCCACTCCGGCCACCGACATGGCGTCGGGCCGGTTGGCGTTCACCTCGAGGTCCCACAAGACGTCGGGTTCCACGCCGATGGCGGCCCCCAAGTCCTTGCCCAACTCGGCCTCGGCTACCAGGCGGTCGTTGAGCACGAGGATTCCCTCGTGGTCGTCGCTCAGACCCAGCTCAGCACCTGAGCAGCACATGCCGGCCGACACTTCGCCGCGCATCTTCCGCTGTCGAATCTCCAAGCCGTTGGCCATGACCGTGCCTGGCGTAGCGAACGGAATCAGGTCGCCGACGGCCATGTTGAAGGCTCCGCAGCACACCTGCCGAGCCTCTCCGTCGCCGGTGTCGACATCGACAAGCTGGATCTTGTCGGCGCGGGGATGCGCGCGGAGGTCGAGCACCTTGGCCAGCACCACTCCGTCGACGACATCGCCGATGGGAGTCATCTCCTCGACCGTCAAGCCGAGCGCGCTCAAGGTCTCGCTCAGCTCGTTCGGATCACCGTCGATGCCGGGCGCGAACTCCCTGAGCCAGGACAATGTGACTTTCATGGGGCGACTTTCACGGCGCTCGCCTTCACAGCGGTCGCCTCGATAGGGGTCGCCTTCAAGGGGGGCCTCTTCACAGCGGTCGCCTTCACAGGGGTCGCCTTGATGGGGGGCGTCTTCATCAGAACTGCCTCAGGAAGCGCACGTCGTTGTTGACAAGTTCACGGATGTCGTCGAGTTCGTGGCGCATCACTGCCAGGCGGTCGATGCCGAAACCGAACGCGAACCCCTGCCACTCGTCGGGATCGATGCCGCAGTTGCGCAAAACGTTGGGATGGACCATCCCGCAGCCCCCCAGTTCCAGCCAGGTTCCATCGGCGCGGGAGATGTCGAACTCTGCGCTCGGTTCGGTGAACGGGAAGTACGAGGGGCGCAACCGGCTCTTCACGTCGCCACCGAAGAAGGTGCGGACGAACTCGTCGATCGTCCCCGCCAGATCGCCCATGGTTATCCCCCGATCAACCACCAGGCCCTCGATCTGGTTGAAGGCGGGGAGGTGGGTCGCATCGGCCGTGTCGGTCCGAAAAGTCCTGCCCGGGGCGACGATATAGATCGGCGGCTGCTGCTTCTCCATCGTGCGTATCTGGACCGGCGAGGTGTGCGAACGGAGCATCACCTCCTCGGGTGCCCCCAGGTTCACGAAGATCGTGTCGAAACTGCCGCGTGCCGGATGCCACTCAGGAATGTTGAGCGCCTCGAAGTTGTACCAGGCAGACTCGACTTCTGGGCCCTCGGCCACCGAGAATCCCATCCCGACGAACACGTCTTCGAGCCTGTCGCGGGCCTGGGTGACGAGATGGAGCGAGCCGCGTCGTGCGGTGCCGCGGAATTCGGTGAGATCAAGCCTCTCGGCCTCGAGCCGCTCGCTCAGCGCGGCCCGGGCCAGGCGTTCGCGGGCGGCGCCGACCGCGCCCTCGACCTCCGCGCGGATCTGGTTCAGTGCCTGGCCGGCAGTTCTGCGCTGTTCGGGAGCGAGAGACCCGAGCTGGCGTTTCGCAAGGGTCAGCGCAGACTTCTTGCCCAAAAACTCGACGTCGAGTTGCGCCAGCGCATCAAGGTCGGCGACTTCGGCCAGTCGAGCCTGGGCCTCAGCTGCGGTCGAGTGGAGCGTCTCAATCATCAACCGAACAGGTTACGAGGCGGGTCGACGCGTTGACTCCCAATATCTGCGAGACTTCGCTGTGTGACCCTCGAAGTGCGAGACAATCCGACGCGTCAACGCTATGAACTTGTGGACGACGACCGCATCGTGTCGATCGCCGACTATCGGATCGACGGCACAACGCTGGTGGTGCCCCATGTGGAGACCGACCCGTCGATGCGCGGCCGGGGGATGGCCGACGAACTGATGCGGGGGATGCTCGACGACCTGCGGGCCAACAACAGGACAATCCTGCCCTTGTGCGGATTCGCCGTCGCCTACATCCGCGATCATCCCGAAGACACCGACCTGCTCGCTTCGTAGCCCGTGGTCCGAGCGGTCAGCCTGGGCCCGAGCGGTCAGCCTGGGTCCGAGCGGTCAGCCTGGGCCCGAGCGGCCCCGTGAGCGAAGCGAACAAGAGCGGGAAGTGCAGCGGAACGAACAAGAGCAGAGAGCAGAGAGCAACGTCTCTTCAGCAAGAGGGCTGCCTGCTACTCACGAGCTTGCTGCTTCTTGCTGGCCTCGAAGGCCAACAACGTGCCCGCCATCGCCACGTTGAGTGATTCAGCGTTGCCGGGCATGTCTATGCGAACCCGCACATCGACCAGCGAATCGATGGAACGGTCGAGGCCGCCGGACTCGGCGCCGAGCACTATCGCCAACGGTCCGGTGAGCACTCCGCTGTCGTGGCGCAGCCCCTCACGCACATCGGTGGCGACGATCTTGGCGCCGGCGCCGCGGAACCGGCGCAACATTTCATGCACGTCGTCTCCGCTCACCACCGGAACTCGCAGCACCGAACCCGCCGAGGCACGAACAGCCTTGGGGCGCCACGGGTCCGCGCCGCCGGCCACTGCCACGCAGACCGCGCCGGCGGCGTCGGCGACCCGGATGAGCGTCCCGACATTGCCCGGGTCGGCAACCCCGACGAGCACCAGTGCGAAGTCGTCGACACCGAAGCTGGTCGGGACCTGAGCCGCCGGGCGCTCGATCACCGCCAACACCGGCTGAGGCGTCACCGACGGCGCCAACCGCTGAAAAACCTTGTCCCGAACCACCAGAACCTCAACGGAGCCGTCGAGTCGCGAGCGCAGCGAAGACCTGTCGAAGTCTCCGATTCCGCGTTCTGGGACCACGACCGTGGTCGGGCGTAATCCAGCGTCGAGCGCCTCGCCGACCGTGCGGTCCCCTTCAAGCACAGTCTCGGTGGGGCGAGCGCCCGGCCGCTCGATGAGCCGCCGCAACTCCACGACTCGACGATTGCTCGGACCCTTGACCAGGTCTCGGTCCATTCTGGGCGGGGCGTCGCTCGCTCGGCTGGTCTGAACCGCTCTCAGGCGTCGGCCAGCGCTCCGTTGGCCGTCTCGACGAGCACCGTGAACGTGGCGGGATCGTGGATCGCGGTCTCTGACAGCATCTTGCGGTCGACCTCTATCTCCGCGGCCTTCAGACCTGCAATGAAGCGGCTGTAGGAGGTGCCGTTCTCGCGGCAGGCCGCGTTGATCCGCTGTATCCACAGCTTGCGGAACTGACCCTTGCGAGCACGGCGGTCACGAAACGCGTAGTTGCCGGCGTGCATGACCGACTCGTTCGCCGACTTGAAACTGCGCGAACGGTTGCCGTAATGGCCTTTTGCCCGCTCAAGGACGACCCGGCGGTGTTTCTTGGAATGTACGGCGCGTTTAGCTCTTGCCATAGTGTGCTCCCTTTCCCTGTTCTAGGCGGATTCGGTGGATGCGGCCCGTTGTTGGCAGATTCAGCGGGCGCGGCTTCAGTGGTCGTGACCTCAGATGCCGAGGTCGCGGATGCGCGGCTCGTCAGCCGGCGACACCGAAGCCGGCCTGCGGAGTTGGCGTTTGCGCTTCGGGGACTTCTTCTCGAGGATGTGGTTCTTGTTCTGGCTGCGACGCCTCAGCTTGCCTGAGCCGGTGCGCTTGAATCGGGCCTGTGCGCCCTTGTGGGTCTTCATCTTGGGCATTTGATACTCGGTTCTCTGTGATTCTCGGTTCAATGGATTTGACGATCCCGGCGGTGCTGCCGCGGAATGGTCACTCGGTTGGTGTCTGCTGTGCGGTGTCGGGGTCGGTTACGGCGACCGTACCCTCCGCTTCCCTGCGCTTCTGTTTTTCGTGACGAGCTTGGGCCCGCTTGTCGGGGGCCAACACCATCACCATGTTGCGGCCGTCTTGGCGAGGATGGAACTCGACCTTGCCGACATGGGCGACAGCGCCGGACACCCGATCAAGAATCTGGCGACCCAGTTCGGGATGCTGCATCTCTCGACCTCGGAACATGATCGTGACCTTGACCTTGTGCCCTCCGCCGAGGAACTCGACCACCTTGCGGGTCTTGGTGTCGAAGTCGCCGGGCCCGATCTTGGGTCGGTACTTCATCTCCTTGACCGTGAGGTTGGAAGACTTCTTCTTGGATTCTTTGGCCCGCTGGTCGGCTTCGTATCGCCATTTGCCGTAGTCCATGATCCGACAGACCGGGGGGTTTGCCTGATCCGCCACCTCGACTAAGTCGAGGTCTGCGGCTTGAGCGATGTTGCGCGCTTCGGACAGTGATGTGATGCCAATCTGTTCGCCGTCCTGCCCGACGAGTCGGACTTCTCTGGCTCGGATCCGTTCGTTGATCCTTGGCTCGTTGTTTGGCGGTGCTATCGCCCTTTACTCCTCGTGAGCACGAAACCTCCGTCGTGTAGTGGATACCGCAATGTCGACATCCACGATCACGCCCACTCGGAGCGTTGCCGATTCGTCGACCTGGACGCACGCTGACCGCCGAAACCGACGATCTGTGGCCAGGTGGGGAGGCTCCCGTCGGGATTCCCCCACTTCGGTGTTCGAATTGTCAGCGATAGCGTATCAGCATGAGTTCATTGTGGACACCCGGCGGGGAACACCCCGTGGATCGCCCGACACAAGCGGCTGCCGCCGACAGTGCTGTGCCGACACCAGACGACAGCCTCGACGACGAGATAGCAGCCGCCCTGCCGGAGGGAATGCGCCTCGACGACCTGAGTCCCACCGAGCGGGCGAGAGCCGAGGAGATGGTCAAGGAGATGGCCGAGGCCCGCGAACGGCTGATCAACACGCCCGCCGCCACAATCGTCGCCAACCACGCCATGGGCCTGTATGAGTTGGCGGCGCTCCATCTCTCAGCGCCCGACCCCAACTTTGCCGAGGCCACTGTGGCCATCGACGCTCTGAGCGCCCTCGTCGAGGGTCTGTCGGGGCGGCTCGGCGACAACGAGGCAGCCGTGACCCATGCCCTCGACCAGATCCGCATGGCGTTCGTGCAGCTCAAGGGCCGGGCCGGGGGCGGTTCAAGCTGAGGATCCACCGGGGTTCAGGCGACGATCTTGGCGATCGGCAACTCGACAATGTCGCTCGCCCCATGATCGCGCAGTGCCGGGATCAAGATGTTGATCTCAGACTTGGCTACAACGGTCTCAACCGCATACCCGGCGCCGCGAAACAGTTCGTTGACCGTGGGGGCCTTCATGGAGGGAAGCAGTTCGATGACTTCGTCGAGGCGCCCCGCCGGTACGTTCATCTTGACCAGCACCTTGCCCCGAGCCTCGAGCACGCCCTGCAGCAGCGTGTTGATCTGACGCATGGCGTGCGCCTTGGCCGGATCGGCGAACGATGCGGGGTTGGCGATCAGTTCGGTGTAGGAGATGCACAGCGTCTCGATGATTCGCAGGCCCGCGGCGCGCAGCGCCCGTCCCGTCTCGGTGATGTCGACGACCAGATCGACGATGTCGGGGACCTTCGCCTCGGTGGCTCCGTAACTGAGACGGATGTCGGTATCCACGCCGGCCTCCTCGAAGAACCGCCGAGTGATCTCGGGATACTCGGTCGACACTCTGACACCGTCGGGGAGGTCCGCGACCGACTGCCAGGGCGACCCCTGGGGAACTGCCAACACAATCTGAATCGGGCGCGAAGTCGCCTTGGAGTACTTGAGCTCCCCGAGGCTCTCGACTTCGCTGTCGGTCTCCTCGATCCAGTCTCGACCGGTGATCCCGAGATCGAAGAGCCCGTCTGCGACGTATCCCGGAATCTCCTGGGGACGCAGGATCCGAACAGACTCGATACGCGGATCGGCAATCGAGCCCTTGTAGGCGACGGCCGAAGCGCGCTCGACACTCAGGTCAGCCGCCTCGAAGAGTTCCAGCGTCGCCTTCTCGAGCGACCCCTTGGGGATGACCAGTCTCAACACCACGCTGAGGGTAGCGCCGCGCCGCGCCGCCGGGAGGTGATTTCGCCAAGTCGATGCGCAGGTCGTCTCCCAGTTTCTGAACCTCTTCGATGCGCCCACGCCAGAGGTCGTCGATGGTCGCCGCACCGGGCCCGCGCAACAGCGGGGCGCCATCGTCGCCGCCCATGACCGCCGCTGCCAGATAGACGACGTACTGGTCGACCAAGCCCGCACTGTGGAAGGAGTGGGCCACGGTCGGGCCGCCCTCCACCAGCAACTGCACCACTCCGCTGTCGCCGAGGTGCACCAGCAGGTCATCGAGCTCGCCGTGCCATTCGAGGCAGGGGTGGACCTTGGCGTCGGCCGGGGCCGCGCCCAGAACCACACGGCGGGGGCTCACCACCTCGCCGGGGTCGACGCTTCGGTCGTCTCCGGGCCAGTGGCGCACCCGCAACGACGGATCGTCGCTGCGGACAGTGCCCGCACCCACGACAATGGCGGCCGAGACCGCTCTCAGGTGGTGAACATCGGTCCGTGCGGCCCTACCGGTGATCCACCTGGACGTCGAGTCGGGCGCGGCTGTGCGGCCGTCGAGGGTCGCCGCCAGCTTGAGCACCACCCATGGCCGGTTGGTTCGACGATGGTGCAGGTACGGCCGCAGCTGGGCGTTGACCTCCTCGGCCCGCACACCGACGGTGACTTCTATGTCGGCCGCACGGAGACGCTCGAAGCCGCGGCCGGCGACCAACGGGTCCGGATCTTCGATCGCCCCGACGACCCGGGTCACCCCGGCTTGGATCAATGCCTCCGTGCAGGGGCCTGTGCGACCGCGATGATTGCAAGGTTCAAGCGTGCTGTAGAGGGTCGCTCCACGGGTCTGCGAGGCTTCGGCAAGGGCCACAACCTCGGCGTGGGCACCTCCGGGCGGCTTCGTCGCACCCGACACCACCGTGCCGTCGGTCTGGACCAGCACCGCCCCTACCCACGGGTTCGGAGCGCTGCGATGCCGAGCCTGTCGGGCCGCTTCGATCGCCAGCCCCATGTAGTGCTCGTCGAGGTCCACCTGCACAGTCCCGTCTAACTGTGATTGTGGGGGTGGGGGTCGGCGTTGTCGACCAGCAGCCGAACCGCGTGGGGGAGCACATCAAGGACCGCTTCGACGGTCTCGATGCATCCCTTCGACGATCCCGGGGTGTTGAGGATCAGGGCGGTACCGAGGGTTCCGGCCACACCACGGCTCAGCCGCCCGAGGGGATTCACCAGCCGCATGACCTCGGCCAACCCCGGGGCCTCACGATCGATGACTGCCCGGGTGCCTTCGGGGGTCTGGTCGCGGGGCCCGAACCCGGTGCCGCCGGTGGTGACGATCAGGCCGTGGAAGCCCTGCGCCAGCCGTGTCAGGGTCTCGGCCACGGGACGCTCGCCGTCGGCGGTCACCGTCCGTTGCGCGACGGTCCAGCCTGCTGCGTTAAGGCGAGTCTCCAGAGCCTCTCCGGAGCGGTCCTGCCGGGTGCCATGCACCACACCGTCTGAGACCGTAAGGACTTTCGCCCGCAGAGGCGCCTCAGCGGCGCCGTGACCGTGCCTGTGGCCGTGGGGGGGATCGTCGCCGTGATCGTGGGCCATACCACGACGATATACGCGCCCTGACGCACGCGCCCCGCGGCGCGGTGTCCCGACTAGCGATCTGCGCTGCGGGTCCAGACTGACCAGAACATGCCGTCGCGGTCCGCGGTGGGTACCAGCAGACTGCTTGGCTGCGCGCTGAAACCGAGCGCAGCGAGTTCTGCGCCGGTCGCCGCGACGACCTCGGATGTCTCTGCGAGACTGAGCGTGCAGACGCTGTAGACGAGCGTTCCCCCCGGTGCCACCAGCGGCGCAGCGCTCTCCAGCAGTCTTCGCTGCAGAGCGGCCAGGACGCTGATGTCGGCGGGCCTTATCCGCCAGCGGGCATCGGGGCGGCGACGCAGCGCAGCCAGACCCGAACACGGTGCGTCGACCAGCACGGCATCGAAGGTGCCGCGCCGAAACGGCGGTGCAGTGCCGTCGGCTACCACGACCGCGACACCGTTGCCTTCGAGTCGACGGCTGCACCCGAGGCGCTGGGCGTTGCTTGCGACCAGACCGGCGCGGCCGGGCTGCAGGTCCACCGCGACCACCGCCGCTCCCCGGCCGGCGATCTCTGTCGACTTGCCGCCCGGGGCGGCGCAGAGGTCCAGCACCAGGTCACCGCGCGCGGCCGGAACGACCGCAGCGACCTGCTGCGAGCTCTGGTCCTGGACGTAGCCGTCCTCGCGACGATGGCTGCGCGCCGGGAGGTTCATCGCACTCAGAGCATCCAGGGCGCGCTGTTCGCCCAGTTCGGTGCACAACAGCGCCACAATCCAGTCCGGATAGCTCAACGCGACTGCCCGGCTCGGATATTCGATACCGGCCGAAGCCGCGGCCGCGACCTTTCGCAGAACCGCGTTGACCAGCCCGCGGAACCTCTTCGGGGTCGCCTGCACGGTCGCCGACACTGCGGCGTGCGGTGGTGTGCCCATCTCAATGAGCTGATGTGCGCCGATGCGCAGGGCGGCGCGGGCGAGCGGGGGCGGATCGGCCACCAGGTACCGGTCCACGACATGGTCAAGGGCCCGCTTGCGTCGAGTGGACCCGAAGACCAGTTCGGTCACCAGTCTCCTGTCGCGGGCTTCAAGCTCAGTCTCAGCGAGCATCTTCGGCAGCAGCACGTTGGCGTAGGCACCGCCAGACTCGATGCGGACCACAGCTTCGACCGCGGTCCGGCGGGCGTCTGCGGGCGGCAGAGCCCCAGCGGACGGCAGAGCCCCAGCGGACGGCAGAGCCCCAGCGGACGGCAGAGCGCCAGCGGACGGCAGAGCCCCAGCGGACGGCGGAGGCCCAGCGGACGGCGGAGGCCCAGCGGACTCAGAGGAGTCTGCCATGTGTCTCAGTCGAACCGGTCTGCGGGGGTGAGCTTGGCTCCGTTGCGCCAGGCGGACGCAACTTGACGTGTCCGACCCTGCGCCTGTACCTCAAGCAGCTCAATCAGCCCCTCGCCCGTCGCCACGAACTGCCCGCTGATCGATCCGGCCGGCGCGTCGGGCGGCACGCCGACAACCGGGGCTTCCACGGGTGCGGTGCGCCAGACCTTGAAATGCCGGCCGCGAAAGCTGGTCCAAGCGCCGCCGACACGCACCCGTCGGTGGATCTCGACGGCCGGTCGGGTCCAGTCGATATGGCGGTCCTGCGCGGAGATCTTGGCGGCGTAGAGCGGATCGCCGAGCTGCGGCTGCGGCTCGCCGAGCCCCTCTGAGAGCGACTCGACCAACAGTTCGGTGCCGAGAGACACGAGCCGGTCTCGCAAGGTGTGGCAGTCCTCGTCGGGGTCGATCGGCGTTTCAGCCGTGGTGTAGACGGCACCGGTGTCGAGGCCCTCCTCGAGGGCCATCAGCGACACGCCGGTGACTTCATCGCCTGCAAGCAGCGCCCGTTCTATCGGTGCGGCGCCGCGCCAACGCGGCAGCAATGAGAAATGGAGGTTGACCAACGCCAACTCTTCGAGGAGCGCCGCCGGGATGATCTCACCGTAGGCAACCACCACGCCGAGGTCGGCGCCGACCTCTGACAGGTCCCCAATGTCGTCGCTCACTTCCAGACCGAGGTCGAGCGCCGCGGCTTTCACCGGGCTCGGCGAGAACGACGCGCCCCGTCCCCTCCGGGTGTCGGGGCGTGACACGACCAGCGGTATCTCGTAGCCGGCACGGCACAGCGCGCGCAGGGGCGGCACCGCGGTGGCGGGCGTTCCCAGATAGACGATGCGTCGAATCTCCGCCGGTGGCGGAATGGTCACGGCAGCCTGAGCGGTCTACTCGCAGCTTCAGCACTCGCAGTCTCGCCGCTCGAATTCGCGGGGCGCCGTGATGCGACGGCTCGTGTGGTCGGCATGGCCTCCGTCAGTTGCAGGTCGCGGATCGTCTTGAGCGCGGTCTTGCGGGCATCGGAGTCGAGCCGCTCAATCAGCAGGGTGCCGTCGAGATGGTCGATCTCGTGCTGAAACAGCCTCGCCTCCAGTTCGTCGGCTTCGAACGACGTCTCGTTGCCGTCGAGGTCGCGGCCGACTAGGTGGACCGTCTTGGGGCGGACTATCTCCCAGGACAGCCCGGGAACCGACAGGCATGCCTCGTCATAGAGCCATTCGCCGTCCGATTCGATGATCTCGGGGTTGACGATCACCTGCGGTCCCTCGCCCATGTCCCAGACAAACAGCCGTTTCTGCACTCCGACCTGAGGCGCCGCGAGCCCGATGCCCGGCGCTGCGTACATCGTCTCGATCATGTTGTCGGCGAGTCGCACCAGCGCCCCGTCGATGTCAGTTATCCGACGCGCACTCTGGCGCAACACGGGATCCCCAATGACGCGAATATCGTAACTGCTCACCCGTTCAGGCTAACCGAAAGATCTGCGCCGTTGGCGTTGAGGGCTGACCAAAACACTCGCCTCGTGGTTCAGGATTGAGGGCCAACCGAAAGATCTGCGCCGTCGGCGTTGAGGGTGCAGTACGGTCGCGTCTGTGGGGACGGCTCACTATTTCGATCAAGACCCGAAGGCAGCCTCCGAACCTTCACGGGTCGAGATCAACCTCGTCGACCTGTCCGTCACACTCACCTCAGACCGGGGAGTGTTTTCCTCAGGTCGGCTCGATCCCGGCACAAAATTGCTGTTGACGGAGACTCCTCGGGTCAGCGACGACGAAGTGGCCCTCGACCTCGGCTGCGGCTGGGGGCCCATTGCCTGCGTCACTGCGCTGCGAACCGCGACGGGTCGAGTCTGGGCTGTCGACACCAATACCCGCGCTCTGGCCCTCACCGAGCTCAATGCTCAGGCGATAGGCACCGGCGACCGCATCACCGTCGCCTCGCCCACTGAGCTGCCAAAGAGCGTTCGTTTCGACCGAATCCTGTCGAACCCACCGATCCGGATCGGGAAGCCAGCGTTGCATCAACTGCTTGAGACGTGGCTCAGCCGCTTGAGCCCGAACGGCCGGGCCCATCTCGTCGTGCAGAAGCACCTGGGCAGCGATTCTCTGGGGTGTTGGCTCAGCGACCAAGGATTCCCGACAATTCGGTTGGTCAGCCGCTCGGGTTATCGCATACTCGAAGTCGAACCGCGGGAGGACTAGTGCCACAACTCGACGGCACGGGCATGAAACGGCTGCACCGTTCCTGGCGTCGGCGCACCACAGGCCGGCTGGCCCTGATCCTCGACGGCGTGGCCAACCCGTTCAACGTCGGGTCGATCGTTCGCACTGCGGCTGCGCAGCGGGTCGATCACCTGTGGATCGCCAAAGGCACCTCCCCCGACCACGACAAAGTCGACAAGACCGCTCTGGGAAGCGCCCGCTACCTGAGTTGGACGGAGATCGACTCAGGTCCTGCGGCCGTGACCGCGGCGCGGGCCAACGGCTACCGGGTGGTCGCAGTCGAGCTCACCAGCGATGCGACACCGCTTCACGACACCGATCTGTCCGGCGACACAGCTCTGGTGATCGGCCACGAGGACCGAGGGATCAGGCCCGACACGCTCGAAGTCTGCGACGACATCGCCTTCATCCCCCAACTCGGCAAGGTCGGCTCTCTCAACGTCGCGATCGCCACCGCGATCGCCCTCTACGAGACCCGCCGGACCAACTGGACGTCAAGACCCCAGCAGTAGCTTCTTGAGCCTCACACTCGCAGGGGGTCGACCCGAGGCATCGCCCAGGCCCGCAGACGCACCGGCCGGGCCTCACACTCGCAGGGGGTCGACCCGAGGCATCGCCCAGGCCCGCAGACGCACAGGCCGGGCCTCACACTCGCAGGGGGTCGACCCGAGGCATCGCCCAGGCCCGCAGACGCACCGGCCGGGCCTCACACTCGCAGGGGGTCGACCTCTATCCGCAGACGGCTGTCGGGGCGGGGCGTGGCTTCGAGGGCATCAAGGAGCGGCTCACGGGTGTCGGCCTGCAACAACCAGCGGTCGTGGGAGGGGCCGAGGACTCGAACCCCGGCGGGGTTGCCCAGCGCGCCGATGAACTCTGCGGCGCCTGCACCGGAGACCAGTACCTGCGCTCCGTAGGGCGCGATCCCCAGGGACCTGCGCCGATCGCGCTCGGCGACCGCCACGATCGACGGGTCGGCGCGCCTAACTGCCCGCACAACCTCATGGTCCGGTTGGCGGGTCTGGAGCACGAGGCACCCGCCGGAGTGGCGCGGACCCAGCAGACGGGCAGCCCGTGCCAACAGCGCCATCGTCTGTTCCACGGCTCTCTGGCGGGGCGCAAGAAGTTCCTGGTCGAGGTCCAAGAACACGACAACATCTGCGGCTTCGAGACGGTGCAGCACCGCTTCGGTTCCGATCACCACTCGGCTCGCCGGCGGTGCCACGGTCGACGCGGTCACCTCGTCGACTGCCTCGCCGACAAGGGCCTCCAACTCTTCTCTGGCGCGGGTCACCCCGGCCCGGAGGTTCTTTAGACGGGTGTCGCCGCAAAGGGCGCACAGCGGCGGGCGCACCTCGCTGCCGTCAGGCGAACGAAGCTCGGAGTCTTCAAGCACCATGGGCGAGGCACCGTCGACGGTGCGCACCAGCTCGCCGCAGGCCGCGCAGGCCAACAGCCGAGAGCGTCCCCGGCGATTCAGCACACAGACGACCCGACCCTCGCCGCGGAGCACCGCGGCGACACCCTCGGCGAACAGGCCCACCCTCGCCGGGTCCTCGGTGCGACGATCGAAGACTTCCACCCGCGGCCAACCCGACCTCTCCGCGGCGCGGTCGGGCCGCAGCAGCGGACCGCAGCGCAGAGCCTCGAGTGACGGCACCGGAGAACTGAGCACGACCGGCACGCCGCGGCGGCGGGCCCGCTCCAGGGCGGCCTCGCGAGCGTTCCAGGCAGGAGTCGACTGCTCGGTGTGCGACTCATCGTGCTCGTCGAAGACCACCACCGCCGACAGTCGCGGCATGGGCATCCAGACCGCCGACCGAGTCCCGACCACCGTGGCACCACTGGCGGCCACAGACCACTCCTGAGCCCCCAGGGCGATCTTGACGCCGGCGCGGCGCAAGGCGATCCCCAGGCGACGGGCCCTAGCGGAGTCTGCGAGCAGCAGCAAGGCATCGCCCCCCCTGCAAGCTTCCAGAGCCAACGACACGTCGTTGCTGCCAGGCGGGGTCCTGACCACAGCAACACCGCGTTGTCGAGCCAACTCGAATGCCTGCGAGAACACGTCTGCGGGGCCGCACGGCACAGGTTCGCGGCTCGCGCCCCGCGGCACTCCCGCGAGCATCGAGGGCGGTGAGGCAGCACGCAGGAACTTCACTCTGCTGTTGGCCCAACGCCACGCCGCCCAGGAAGCCAACTCCAGCATCTCTGCGTCGGGCCCGATGCCGCGCAGCGTCTTCAACGGGGCCAGTTCCACTCCCTGGGGCGGCTCTACATCGAGAGCGCACACCCAGGCACCCACCCGCCGTCCCGCCAGAGACACCCGCACCATCGAACCCACGCCCAGCCGCTCGGCGCGGCCATCGCGGCACCACGCATCGGGAACGTAATAGTCGAACTCCCTGGTGATCCCCAACACATCGGGAACAACCCGCACGACCTTGCGGTCGGGTCCTCCCGAGTTCAACTTCGGCAAGCGGATCCTCTACAGTCCCAATGCCGAGACGAGGTCGTCGACCCGGTTCGTCTGCTCCCAGGGGAACAGGCCGTCGTCGCTCGATCGGCCGAAGTGCCCGTATGCGGCGGTCTTGCGGTAGATCGGACGGCGGAGGTCGAGATCGCGAAGGATCGCCGCTGGACGGAGATCGAATATGGCGTCGATGGCTGAGTCGATGGCCGCCTTGTCAACAGTCTCCGTGCCGAAGGTGTCGATGAGGATCGAGACCGGGCGGGCCATGCCGATGGCATAGGCGACCTGAACCTCACAGCGGCTTGCGGCGCCGGCGGCGACCAGGTTCTTCGCCACCCAGCGGGCCGCGTAGGTAGCCGAACGGTCGACCTTCGAAGGATCCTTGCCTGAGAACGCGCCACCGCCATGGCGGGCCATCCCGCCGTAGGTGTCGACGATGATCTTGCGCCCGGTGAGCCCGCAGTCCCCCACCGGGCCGCCGATCACGAAACGGCCCGTCGGGTTGACCAAGACTTCGTAGTTGTCGTCGGCGAACTCCGCGGGAATGACCGGAGCAATCACATGCTCGATCAGGTCGGGCCGAATCATCGAGTCGCGGTCGATGCCGTCATTGTGCTGGGTGGAGACCAAGACGGTCTTGAGCCGGACAGGTCTGCTGTCCTCATACTCGAAAGTCACCTGGGTCTTGGCATCCGGGCGGAGATAGGGAATCGTGCCGGCCTTGCGGACCTCGGCGTGGCGTTCGGCCAGCCGATGGGCGAGGTGGATGGGCAACGGCATCAACTCGGTGGTCTCATCGCAGGCGTAGCCGAACATCATCCCCTGATCGCCGGCCCCCTGCATGTCGAGTGCGTCGCGCTCTTTGGCCATTCCGGAACGGACCTCCTCCGACGCGGCGAGCCCCAAGAAGATGTCCGGCGACTGCTCGTCGATGGTGACCATCACCCCGCAGGTGTTGCCGTCGTAACCGAAGGCTTCACGGTCGTAGCCGATCTCCTTGATCGTCTCGCGCACCGTGCCAGCAATATCCACATAGGCGTCGGTGGTGATCTCACCGGCCACGATCGCAAGCCCGGTAGTCACCATGGTCTCGCAGGCCACGCGGCTCATTTCGTCCTGAGCCAGCATGGCATCGAGAATCGAGTCTGAGATCTGATCTGCCATCTTGTCCGGATGGCCCTCGGTCACGCTCTCAGAGGTGAAGGCAAAGCGAGTCACTCTTGCTCCTTGTCGAGTCGGTCAAGGGTTTCAACTGCGGCATCGAGCACGGCACGGGCCACCTCGCCCTTGCTGCACAGCGGCAGGTGCTGCCGGGCTCCGTCGGCCCGCAGCACTACGACCTCATTGGTCTCATGCTCAAATCCGACACCGGGTTTGGACACGTCGTTCGCCACGATCATGTCTAAGTTCTTGCGGTCGAGCTTGGCTGCCGCGTTGCTCTCGACGTTGTCGGTCTCGGCAGCGAATCCGACCAGGACCTGGCCGTCGGGTTTGGCGGCGCCCAGGCAGGCGAGGATGTCGGCCGTGGGCTCGAAGTCGACGCTGAGTATCCCCTTGTCCTTCTTGAGCTTGCGATCGACTGCTCGGCGCGGCCGGAAGTCGGCGACCGCTGCGGCCATCACGACCAGGTCGGCCTCGGGTGCTTCAGCGGTGCAGGCACGATGCATCTCCTCGGCCGTGGACACTTCCACAATGCGAACCCCGCTGGGAGCGCTTGTGGGGTTGGTTGTCACCAATACAACGTCAGCGCCTCGTTGCGCGGCGTTGCGGGCGAGGGCATGGCCCTGTCTGCCCGAGGACCGGTTGCCCACGAAGCGGACCGCGTCGATGGGCTCGCGAGTCCCGCCGGCAGTGACGAGCACCCGCCTCCCGCCAAGATCACTTCGGCCGCCGGGGTCATCTTGGCCGCCGAGGTAATCTTGGCCGCCGACATCACTTCGGCCGCCGAGGTCACTTCGGTCGGCGGCGGCGACCGCGGCCAGCAGGCGCGTCACCGCCGACACGATCAACTCGGGCTCGGCCCGCCGGCCGCCGAGGCGACGTCGGGCGGCGGCGGCGGCCGCGGCCAGCAGGCGCTTCCCCGCGGACACGATCAACTCGGGTTCGGCGAGCCGCCCGGGGCCGAAGTCCCCTCCCGCGAGCCGCCCGATCCCAGGATCGACGACATGCACGCCGCGTCCGCGCAGCACCTCAAGGTTCTCCTGCACAGACGCCTGCTCCCACATCTCGGTGTGCATCGCCGGGCAGACCACCAGCGGCGCCCGAGTGGCCAGGATCGTCGCAGTCAACAGGTCCGCGGAGCGTCCGGTGCGGATATCAGACACGACCCTCGCCGTCGCCGGCGCCACCAGCACCAGGTCTGCGCTCTGACCCATGGCGGTGTGCGGTATCGGGCTCGCGGGATCGTCGAACAGCGAAGTGCGCGCCGGTTCGCCAGCCAACGCCGAGAATGTGGCCTCGCCGACCATCTTCACCGCGCCTGCGGTCAACACCGGCGTGACGGCCGCACCAGCGTCGACCAGACGACGACAGACCTCGACGGCCTTGTAGGCGGCGATTCCGCCAGTCACACCAAGGATGATGCGTCGACCCGACAGACCGGTCATCTGCGGTGTCGACATTTCCCCTGCACCGGCCCGACGGTCGGCTCAGGCGCCGACGAAGCCAGAGGGCCCGCCCTCGGCTTCGGTTTCCGGGTCGAGGTCTACGGCGACGATCTTGTCCGCGTCTATCTCCTCCAAGGCGATCGACAACGGCTTGCTCGACGTGGACGCGATCTGGGGAGGCACCGACGCTCCCATGCCGCGGCTGAGTTGGCCCACATAGCTGGTGATTTCGCGGCTCCGCTTGGCGGCGAGAGTTACGAGGCGGAACTTGGAGCCAGCATCGTCGAGCAGACCCTCAATCGGGGGATTCATCATCGTATCGTAGCCGTGTGCCATAGTGCCCTCTCCCGAGACATCGACGACTCGTCGCTGAATCGTTGTTCAACCGGTCTGCGAGCTTAGCAGCGGCACTCAACTCCCGCGACGCTCGCGGATCAACGCTTCCAATTCCACCAGCGCCCTGTCAATGTCGTCGTTGATCAATATCTGCGCACCGAGCTCCTGCGCTGTCGCCAACTCGGTGTCGGCGCAGGCCAAGCGTGCCTCGATCCTGTCCGGGGAGTCGCCGCGCCCGACTAGGCGGGCCCGCTGGGCCTCACGGGATGGCGCATCGACAAAGACCAGCAACGCCTCGGGGAAGTGCTCGCGGATCTGTTCGGCACCATATACGTCGATCTCATACACCAGATCATGCCCCGGTGGCGGCTGCACCACCGGCGTGCCCTGGCGGTAGTCCAAGAAGTCCACCCACTCGAGGAATCCCCCGGCCTCCATGTGGCGGTCGAAGAACTCCCTGTTCGTGAAGTGGTACGCCTCCATCGACTCGCCGGGGCGCCGGGCGCGGGTCGTCCAGCTGCGCGACAGCCAGAGCCTGTGGTCGCGGTCCAGCAACCGGGCCACGAGCGTGCCCTTGCCGACCCCGCCGGGCCCCGAGACAACCACGACCAGCTGATCAGGAGCCGCGATCACCGTCGATCAACAACCCACATCGCAGAACCTACTCAGTCGAACCTACTCAGTCGAACCTACTCAGTCGAACCTGGCCAGAAGCTCAGCCCGCTGTTTCTGTCCGAGCCCCCGAAGACGGCGGTTCTCGGCGATCCCGATGTCCTCCATGACACGCCGGGCCGTGACCTTTCCTACTCCGGGAAGCGACTCAATCACCGACAACGTCTTGGTATTCGCAACGGTCTCGTCTGTGTCGGCCTTGTCGAGGACGTCGGCGAGGGTCAAGGACCGCATCTTCAGCATCTGCTTCAACTCTCGACGGGCCCGTCGCGCTGCGGTGGCCTTGGCGAGTGCCGCGGCGCGAACGTCGGCTGACAACTTTGGTGGGTTGGACATGACCGGAACACTAGAGGCCGCAAGAAGGGAAGGCAATCACCGGTGCAGCCGCTCAGCGGTGACCCGCGCCGATGAGTTCGGCGAGTTGCGTGACGCCATGGCGTTCGCACCACTGTCGAAACTCGTCGAGGATCCGTCGCGGCGCCCGTGGGTCGGCGAACGTGGCAGTGCCGACCTCGACCGCCGAGGCGCCGGCTAACAGGAACTCGGCCACGTCGACCCCGGCACCGACACCGCCGACGCCGACGATCGGCAGCTCCGGGTCCGCTTCATGCACGTCATACACCGCCCTCACCGCCACCGGGCGCATCGCTGCTCCCGAGAGCCCTCCCCGCTTCGCGCCCAGCACCGGGCGGCGGGTCTCGGGGTCTATCACCATCGCCAGCAGGGTGTTGGTCAAGACGACGGCCTCCGCGCCGGCGGATTGCGCGGCCGCGGCGATCTCGGCGATATCCGGGGCATTGGGACTGAGCTTGGCCCAGCGGGGTCGGCCGCAGCGACTGGTGGCCTCGACCGCTTCGCTCGTTGCCTGGGCACTGTGGGAGAACATTCGGCTGCGGTCCTCGAGATTGGGACATGACACGTTGACTTCGACCGCGACCACACACGCAGGGGCCGCCGACAGCGCCTCGGCTGCCTGCCGGTACTCGTCGACGGTGTTTCCCCAGATGCTGGCCACGACGGTGGCGCCTGCGGTCTTTAGGGCCGGCAGATCATGCTCGAGCCAGTGCGACACTGCGGGTCCCTGGAGCCCGACGCTGTTGATCATCCCGGCGGGGGTGGGGTGGACCCGCGGGGCGGGATTTCCCCCGAACGGCGTTGCCTTCATCGACTTGACCACAATTGCACCGAGCTCGCCCAGACGAAGGTAGCGACCGAACTCGGCACCGTGACCGACCGTGCCCGAGGCCGTCAACACCGGCACCTTGAGCCTCACCGAGCCCACCCGGGTCACAAGGTCGGTCATCGCTCACCCACCCGGGGCTCAACCACCTGGGGTTCGCCCGACCGGCGCTCAACCACCGCTGGGCCAGTCGAAACCGCCCACCGCGCCAGGGTATCCGCCCCGTTGGTGGTATTCCTGAAGACTGCGGACCCGCAACGGGTACCGCGCCCAGTCACGCAACCCCTCGACGGCGGCCATCGCCGCGGCCGCCGTGGTCAGCAGCGGCACGTTCGCCAGTCCCGCGGCGGCGCGTATGTGCGCTCCGTCCGCGCGGGGGCGGCGCCCCCGGGGAGAATTGACGACCAACTGCACATCGCCGCGCTCGATCAACTCGACCGCGTGGACGCCACCGCTCTCACCAAGCTTGGAGACGATTGTCGAAACCTCAACCCCAGCGGCCTGCAACACTGCCGCGGTCCCGCTGGTCGCGACAATCGAGAATCCGAGTTCTTGAAAGCCGCGTCCCACCGAGGCACCGAGGGTCTTGTCTCGGTCAGCCAGAGACATGAACACCGTGACATCGTCCGGGCCGACCTCCGGCAGCCGCGTGCCCGCGGCGAGTTGTGACTTCATGAACGCCAGTCCCGAAGTCAGATCGATCCCCATCACCTCACCCGTGGAACGCATCTCCGGCCCGAGCACCGCGTCAGCTTCCGGGAACCGATTGAAGGGCAGCACCGCTTCCTTCACCGCCACATGGCCTGAGTTCCGCGCCTCAGTCAACAGGCCTTCGACGCGGAGCTCCTCCAGCGTGGCGCCGAGCATCACTCGACTGGCAACCTTGGCGAGCGGGACACCGGTCGCCTTGGCAACGAACGGCACCGTCCTCGAAGCGCGGGGATTCGCCTCGATCACGAAGACCTGACTGTCCTTCACCGCGTACTGCACATTGATCAGGCCCCGGACGTCGAGAGCCGCGGCGATCCTGGCCGTGCAACTCTCGATCAACTCGACGGTGTCGGCACTGAGATTGGTCGGTGGAATGGAGCAGGCGGAGTCTCCGCTGTGGACGCCCGCCTCCTCAACATGCTCCATCACCGCGCCGATGACGAAATCGCCGAGGCAGTCTCGAACGGCGTCAACATCGACTTCGGTGGCGTCCTCCAAGAATCGGTCGATCAGCACGGGGCGCTGCGCGGAGAGCCCTCCTTCACGACCCAGTGAACCGAACCCCGCCAACTCCTGCATGGCTCTGGTCAGGTTCTCGTCGTCGTAGACGATCTCCATCGCCCGACCGCCGAGCACATAGGAGGGCCGTACCAGCGCCGGGTAGCCGATCCGCGAGGTGATCTCGAGAGCTTCGGCAGTGCTGCGGGCCGTGCCTCCGGCCGGCTGAGGGATTTCGAGGCGGCTGCAGAGCGCGTTCCACTGCTCACGATCCTCAGCTGCGTCGATCGCGCTCGGCGAGGTGCCCAGCACGAGGCCGGCCGGCAACTGCCCGGCAAGCTTCAAGGGCGTCTGTCCGCCCAACGAGACGATGACGCCGCGGGGTTTCTCACTGTCGATGACGTTCATCACATCCTCGTAGGTGAGCGGCTCGAAATAGAGGCGGTCCGAAGTGTCGTAGTCCGTGGAGACCGTTTCGGGATTGCAGTTGACCATCACCGTCTCGAACCCGGCGTCGCGCAGAGCGAAGCTGGCATGCACGCAGCAGTAGTCGAACTCAATGCCCTGGCCGATGCGGTTCGGTCCCGAACCCAGGATCACGACCCGTTCACGCCGACCGGGCCGGACCTCGTCGGTGTCCTCGTAGGTCGAATAGTGGTACGGGGTCTCTGCGTCGAACTCCGCGGCGCAGGTGTCGACCGTCTTGAAAGTCGTCTTGACGCCGTGGGCGAGGCGCCGTTCACGCACTTGCGCCTCGGTACGGTCCCACAGATAAGCGAGTTGACAGTCCGAGAAGCCGAGCTGCTTGGCGCGTTTCAGGTCGCGCCCGTTGATGTCGTCGAGAGAGCGGGTAGCGAGGTGGGCGCGTTCGGCGGTGATTCGAAGCATCTGATCGAGAAACCAGCGGTCGACGCGCGTAGTCTCGTAGATCTCGTCCACCGTGACTCCCCTGCGCAGCAGTGCCTCGAGCTGAAACGGACGGTCGGGGGTGGCGATCGAGGCCGCTTTGAGCAGGGTCGCATCGTCGAGTCGATCCAATGCGGTCTCGGCCGGGTCGCAGTTGAGGCCGAAACGCCCATGTTCGAGCGAACGCAGTGCCTTCTGCAACGACTCCGGGAAGGTCCTGCCGATGGCCATCACCTCGCCGACACTCTGCATCGAAGTTCCCAAGATGCCCGAGGTGCCGGGAAACTTCTCGAACGCCCAGCGCGGGACCTTGGTGACGACATAGTCGATCGAAGGTTCAAATGAGGCCGGCGTCTTGCCGGTGATGTCGTTGGGTATCTCGTCGAGGGTGTACCCCACAGCGAGCTTGGCTGCGATCTTGGCGATCGGGAACCCGGTTGCCTTGGAGGCCAGCGCGGAGGAGCGGCTCACCCGCGGGTTCATCTCGATAATGACCTGACGCCCAGTCTCGGGATGGACCGCCCACTGCACGTTCGACCCGCCGGTCTCGACCCCGACCCGACGAATACAGGCGAAGGACCCGTCGCGCAGCTTCTGATACTCGACGTCGGTCAGGGTCTGTGTGGGCGCCACGGTGATCGAGTCGCCCGTATGCACGCCCATGGGATCGAAGTTCTCGATGGCGCACACCACCACGCAGTTGTCGTGGCGGTCGCGCATCACCTCGAGCTCGAACTCCTTCCAACCGGAGATCGACTCCTCGATGAGGATCTCCGAGATGGGGCTGCACTCGAGGCCGTAGGCGGCGATCTTCTCGAACTCTTCGAGCGTTGCAGCGATGCCGGTTCCCCGTCCGCCCAGAATGTAAGCGGGTCGGATGATGACCGGGAGGCCGACCTCCTCCACAACTCGACGCGCCCGGTCCATGTCGTGGGCGATCCCTGATCTGGCCACTTCCAGCCCGATCTCAGTCATGGCCGACTTGAACAGTTCGCGGTCCTCGGCTGTGGCAATAGCGGCAGCGTCGGCGCCGATCATTTCAACGTCGTGGGCAGCTAGGACTCCCTGTGACTCGAGTTCCATCGCCAGGTTCAACCCCGTCTGCCCGCCCAGTGTGGGCAGCAGCGCCATGGTCCGCTCAGGGTTGTCGCGCTTCTCCTTCTCGATGATCTTGGTCAGGACCGTCACGTCGAGGGGTTCGATGTAGGTGGCGTCGGCGAAGTCCGGGTCGGTCATGATCGTTGCCGGATTCGAGTTCGCCAAGACCACTCGGTAGCCCTCCTCTCTGATCGCACGGCAGGCCTGGGTGCCGGAGTAGTCGAACTCGCAGGCCTGGCCGATGACGATCGGGCCCGAACCGATGATCAGGATCGAATCGATGTCGTCTCGGCGCGGCACTATGGGGCCGAGCCTGTCGTGTCCATGAGCCGCTCGAAATCCTTGAACAGGTAGCGGCTGTCGTGGGGCCCGGGCCCGGCTTCAGGGTGATACTGCACGCTGAACACCGGGAGATCCTTGTGGAACATCCCCTCGAGGGCACCGTCGTTGAGGCACACATGGGTCTCCACGACGTCTGGAACCGAGCCGGTCTCCACTGCGAAGTTGTGGTTCTGGCTGGTGATCTCGACCTTTCCGCTGCGTAGGTCCATGACCGGGACGTTGCCGCCGTGGTGGCCGAACTTCATCTTGAACGTGCTGCCGCCCAGCGCCAGTGACAGGACCTGGTGCCCGAGGCAGATCCCGAAGATCGGCAGGCGGCCGATCAGTTTCGGAAGTTCGTCGACGATCGAGCCGGCCAGCTGCGGATCACCCGGGCCGTTGGACAGGAAGACCCCGTCGGGACCCTCGGCGAGCACATCGGCAGCGGGGGTGCTGGCGGGCACGACCGTCACCGTTGCCATGGCCGACAGCTGACGCAGCATCGCAGCCTTGATGCCGAGGTCGTATGCAATAATGCGGCGCTGTGCATTCCCGACCGTGTAGGGCTTGTCGGTGGACACCAGCCTCACCAGGTCGAACCCGCTCGTTGTCGGGTCTGATTGCGCCGCGGCCTGCAGCGCGGCTGCGTCTGTGTCGCCGAACGCGCCGGGCATCGCCCCGAAGTCGCGGATGTGGCGGGTGAGCCGCCGGGTATCGACCCCGGCGATGCCGGCGACATTGTGGGTTCGAAGAAAAGCGTCGAGATCGCCCTCTGAACGCCAACTGCTGTGCCGACGGGCCAGATCGCGGACGATGACACCCCGACAGAACGGCCTGCGGGCCTCTTCGTCGGTGGCGTTGACCCCGTAGTTGCCGATGTGCGGGTAGGTGAACGCAATGATCTGCCCCGCATAGGAAGGATCGGTGATCACCTCCTGGTAGCCGGACAGAACGGTGTTGAACACGACCTCACCCGAAGCGACGCCGTCGTTCGGGTCAGCACCGATGCCCTCGCCTTCGAACACTTCCCCGTCGGCCAGCACCAGCCGATACGGGCGGATCGGGTCAGAACCGCTCATCGCTGCGCTTCGCCGTCGACAACCACGGCCTCTCCTTTGTAGATCGTGTGGCGCACTCTTCCTCGGAGTCCCATTCCGTCATAGGGCGTGTTGGAACTGCGGCTTGCCATCTCTGTGGCGCGGACCGTCCAGGCGACGTTGGGATCGATCACCGCGAGGTTGGCCGGGGAGCCCTCGGCGATGAGGCCGCCGTGCTCCGGCGTCAGTCCGGCGATCGCCGCCGGTCGCCACGACATCGCCGCGAGGAGGGACTCGATCGGCATGTCGAGATGGGTGTTGGCTACCGCGAAGGCAGTTTCGAGTCCGAGCATCCCCGGGGGGGCGTCAGCGAATGTCTGCTGTTTGGACCTGGGAGTGTGAGGTGCATGGTCAGTGGCTATGGCGTCGATTGTGCCGTCGATTAGACCCTCCTTGACCGCGGCCACGTCCGCTTCGGTGCGCAGCGGCGGGTGGACCTTGAAGACCGGATCGTAACTCGCGCAACATGCGTCGGTGAGGGAGAAGTGGTGGGTTGCGGCCTCGGCGGTGACCGGGAGCCCCGAGGCCTTGGCTGCACGGATCATTGAGACCGACCCGGCAGTCGACATGTGCTGGAAATGGACACGGGCTCCGGTGAGACGGCACAGCGCGATGTCTCGCATCACCATCAACTCTTCGGCTTCGGACGGCTGACCGGGAATACCGAGCCAACTCGACCATTCGCCCTCGTGCATGAATCCACCGCTGCTGAGAGACTCGACCTCGCAGTGCTGGGCCACAACGATGGTCTCGCCAGCGCAGAGGTGCTGCAGTGAACTCGCATATTCCAGCGCTGTGCGCATCAGCCTGTCGTCCTGCACTCCGCTGCCGTCATCGGTGAAGATCCGCACGCCTGCACGGACCAGCTCCGCCATGGGTGAGAGCGCTTCACCGCGGCGACCCACCGAGACGGCAGCCGAGGGCACCACATCGCAGACCGCCACCGAACCGAGGGCCTGCACTTCATTGACCACCGAGACGCAGTCCATCGCCGGGTCGGTGTTGGGCATGGCCACCACCGCGGTGAACCCTCCGAGTGCCGCGGCCCGCGCACCCGTGTCGATGGTCTCGGCCTCCTCGTTTCCGGGCTGGCGGAGATGAACATGCAGATCGACGAGACCCGGTGAAATGATGCAGCCATCGGCATCGAGGGAACTGTCGGCGCTGAGTCCCGAACCGACCGCGAGGATCGTGCCAACGTCTCCGACCACCACATCGGCGCGTCGGGAACCCTGCGCATCGATCACTGTCGCGCCGCGGATCACCAGAGTCCTCATGCCACTGCGCTCTGCTCTTCGACGAGGTCGAGGCGCGAACCGATCAGCACGAACAGCACTGCCATCCGCACGGCGACACCGTTTGCAACCTGCTCGGTGATAACCGCGTTGGGGCGGTCAGCGACCACGCCCGCTATCTCGACGCCGCGGTTCATCGGGCCGGGATGCATGATCAACGCGTCGTCACGCAAGCGGTCAGCACGCGCCGCGGTCAGCCCGAACTCGTGGTGGAACTCTCTCAGGGTGGGAACCGCGGCGCCATTGTGGCGTTCGAGCTGCATCCGCAGCAGGTAACAGACGTCGATCGTCTCGATCACCTCGTCGAGGTTGTGAGTGACGCTCACCGGCCAGCCTTCAAGACTTGCTGGCAGCAGCGTGCGCGGGGCGACGAAGATCACTTCTGCGCCCATCTTGGAGAATCCGATGGCGTTGGACCGCGCCACCCGAGAATTCTTGACGTCGCCCACAATGGCGACGCGCTTGCCGTTGAGGTCTCCGAGATGTCGGCGGGCGGTGAACAGGTCCGCCAGCGCCTGGGTCGGATGCTGGTTGCGTCCGTCGCCTCCGTTGACTATCGAAGCGTCGGTCCATTCGCGCACCCGCCAGGGCGCGCCGGCGCCGTGATGCCGCAGGACCATGCAGTGGATACCCATTGCAGAGATCGTCTCGATGGTGTCGCGCAGGGACTCGCCCTTGTTGACCGAGGAGCGCCCCACGTCGAAACCGAGCGTGTCCGCGGAGAGCCGGCCGGCGGCGGTGGCGAAGCTGACTCTGGTGCGGGTGGAGTCCTCGAAGAACACTAGGGCGACGGTCTTGCCGCGCAGTGCCGGGATTCGCGGGATTTTCCGCTCGCTCACCTCGACGTACCGCTCCGTGAGGTCCAACAGGTAGTCGATGTCGTCGCGGTCGAGATCATCCATCGACAACAGATGCCGCAGAGGTTTCACGAGATCTCCCCCAGGTCGACTCCGCCGATGTTGACATCGACCATCTCGGCTCGGCGTGTCGGCAGGTTCTTGCCTACGAAGTCGGGGCGGATCGGGAGTTCGCGGTGACCGCGGTCGACCATCACCGCAAGCTGGATCGCCTTGGGCCTTCCATAGCTGTGAATCGCGTCGAGGGCCGCCCGCACGGTCCGACCCGTGTAGAGGACATCGTCGACCAACACGACGATCTTGCCGGTCGGGTCGACCGGGATCGTGGTGGCCGCTTCGGAGGTGATCGGGCGAAGATCGAAATCGTCGCGGTGCATGGTCGCATCGAGGCTCCCCAGAGGAACCTCGGCGCCCTCGATCTCGTTGATGTCGTCGACCAGGCGCTCGGCAAGGCCCACGCCGCCGGTCTGCAGGCCGACTATCACGATGTCGGCACAGCCCGAGTTGCGTTCGAGGATCTCATGGGCCATGCGACGAATCGCACGAGTGACATCGGACGCTGACATGACTTGCGCCGTGGCTTGGAACACCCCGCTTGAGTGCGGCCCAGCCATTCGCCGTTCTCGCTCTGCCACTGACTTCTCCCGTCCATTCGAGCCTCACGGGACCCGTTTCATGGTCGAGACCCGACGGTATCAGGCGCGCCCGCCCGCCCCACCGGACCCGCCTGTGGAAATCGGGGGTCGCCGGCGCGGCGGACGAAGGCCATCGGGGTCGAGTCTCCCGCAGCACGCAGAAGATCGAAACCGCATCGTTGCGCCAACTCCCGGGACTTGACGTTGGTCTCCTTCATCTCAGCGATCACCGCAGTCAACGGGCCGGCCAACGCCCACTCCGCGAGCATGTTCACAGCTCGGGTCGCTGTGCCGTCTCCTCGGGCGCCGGTGGTCAGCCACCAACTGATCAATGCTGCCCTCCTCGACTTGTCGAAGCGGTACAGGCCGACCTCGCCGAGCAGCGAGTCGTCGCCGCCATCAGCAACGACGAGGTCGAGGGAAACACCCGCACGGCGTCGAACATCGGTTCTAGATATCCATTCGCGGGCGTCTCGCAGCGACCGCTTCTCGGGCGCAACGGAGCCGCTCAATATCTGGGGGTCCTTCCAAGCCTCGAATAGGTCCGGCGCGTCCTCGATCCGCCATTGACGAAGGCGGAACGTCTCGCACCTCAGATCCGGCACTTCAAGCACGGTCTCCCGCCCGTTCACCGACAGCGCCTCATCGCAGCGGCGTCAGGTCAGCGCCGCCGGAGGCCGCCCCCGTGTCGGAGGGGTCGGAGGGGTCGCTGGGGTCGCTGCGGTCGGAGGCCGCCCCCGTGTCGGAGGGGTCGCTGGGTCGCTCGGGTCGGAGGCCGCCCCCGTGTCGGAGGGGTCGGAGGGGTCGCTGGGGTCGGAGGGGTCGCTGGGGTCGGAGGGGTCGCTGGGGTCGCCTCGAGCCTCGGTGGCGAGGGCGCGCAGCACACCGTTGAGGAAACGGGGCGACTCCTCGCCGGAGTACTGCGAGGCGAGCTCCACCGCCTCGCTGAGCACGACACCGGTCGGCACGTCGTTGCGTTCATTCAATTCCCAGGTTGCCATACGGGCGAGCACGCGATCGACCACCGCGAGCCGGTCGACGGTCCAACCCGTCAGATGAGCGCCGATCCGCCGGTCCAACTCCCCCGCCGTGCCGCAGACGCCCTCGACCAGTTCGAGCGCGTAGTCCTCCGGCGGCACAGGCTTGGCCGACAGCGCCGCCCGCAGCGACTCTCCGCTGACCTCGAGCTGATACAACAGACCCAGCGCCTCTTCCCGTGCCTCCCGCCGGCTGCCGATGCCTGAAGGTGGATCGTTCACGCGCGGCTGAGATATTGACCTGATCGGGTGTCGATCTTGACACGCTCGCCGGTCTCGATGAACAGCGGGACCGCGATCACCAGTCCGGTCTCCAGTGTGGCCGGTTTGGTGCCTCCCGAGGAGCGGTCACCCTGCAGTCCGGGCTCGGTCGCTGCCACCGTCAACTCGACCGCTGCGGGCATGTCGGTGCCGATGATCTCGGTTCCGAACATCAGCAGGACTGCGGTGGACCCGTCGACGATGAAGTTGGCGGTGTCGCCGAGCGTTGCCGGGGCGACGCTCAGCTGCTCGAACGACTCGTTGTCCATGAACACGTAGTCGTCACCGTCGCGGTACAGGAACTGCATCTCGCGTTTGTCGATATTGGCCCGTTCGACCTTCTCGCCGGCTCGGAAAGTGCGTTCGACGACTCCCCCGGCACGGAGGTTGCGGAGGTTCGTGCGAACGAACGCATGGCCTTTGCCCGGCTTGACATGCTGAAAATCCACGACCTGGAAGAGTCCATCGTCGAGGTTCAACGTCATCCCGTTCTTGAGGTCGTTGGTGGTGATCACTGGCACACGGGCTCCTTGGGATATTTGGTCAACGAGCGGCAGCCGTGGGGGGTGACGACCACCATGTCCTCCACTCGCACACCCCCGAAACCGGTGAGATAGATCCCCGGTTCGACGGTGATTACTTGGCCGGGCGAAAGGATAGCGGTGCTGCCGCGGCGCAGCGCCGGAAGTTCATGAATGTCGAGGCCGACGCCGTGCCCGGTCCCGTGAACGAAAGCGTCGCCGTAGCCTGCCTCGGCAATGACCTCTCGGCAGACCCTGTCGATCTCCTGAGCCTCTAGGCCCGGACGCACCGCGGCGACTCCCTGCGCTTGCGCCCGGGTCACGATGTCGTGGATCTCCGCGGTCTGATCGTCGGGCTTTCCCACAACGAAGGTGCGGGTCATGTCGCTGCGGTAGCGGTCGACGACCGCACCCGCGTCGACCACCACTAGGTCACCTTCGACGAAGCGTCTCGCACCGGCACGGGCATGAGGCAACGCGGCATTGGGGCCCGACGCCACGATCGTGTCGTAGGCCGGGCCTTCGGCACCCGCCGCGCGCATCTGGTCCTCGAGCATAAGGGCTAGGTCACGCTCGCTGACGCCGGGCACGAACTGGTGGCGGCAATCTCGAAGGGCCGCGTCCACGATGTCTGCCGCGGTCTCCATGCGGACCAGTTCCGCCTCGTCCTTGACGCTGCGCAGTTCCGCGATCAGACCAGTGGTGGCGATCAAGGCAGCGTCGAGCGCCTCGGACAGACGACGCTGGTCTGCCCAGACGATCCGGTCAGCTTCGAGCGCGACCTTGGTGGCGCCCCCGAGACATTCGGCCACGGTATCGAAGGTGGCCGAGTCGATGCGCACCTGAGCCTCGGATCCCGCCGCGTCGAGCTGAGCGGGGGCTTGGTCCCGGTACCTGCTGTCGGTGACCAGCACGCTGGTGTCTGTTGTGATCACCAGAGCACCGGCGGAACCGGTGAACCCGGTACACCAGTCGATATTGGTCAGGTCGGTGACAACCAGAGCGTCGGCGCCTCGCGCCGCCAGGGCTTCCCTGGCGCGTTCGGTACGGCCCTTGACGCCCAGCGGAGGCAGATCCAGTAGTTGCTTTCGCCGGGCTGAGCCGAAGCCGGGGGGCATGGTCAACATGGCTAGAGTTTGGGTGGCGGTCTGTCGCTCATGATGCGAGCTGTGCTGCTACGGCTTCGATCGCCAGGCGGTAACCGTCCGCGCCGAAGCCGACTATTGAGCCGGTGGCCACCGGCGCGACAACCGAAGTGTGCCGCCAGGCTTCACGGGCGTTGGGGTTCGACAGGTGGAGTTCGACGATCACACCCGAAAACGCGGCCAGGGCGTCGTGAATGGCCCACGACGAATGCGTGAATGCGCCCGGGTTGATCACGATTGCAGCCACCCGATCCCTAGCGCCGTGGATCGCCTCTATCAGCTCCCCCTCATGGTTGGACTGGAAGTGTTCGATCTCCAGACCGTGGTCCCCAGCCGTGGCCGTCGCTGTAGCGACATGGTCGTCAAGGGTCTCGGGGCCGTAGACGTCAGGCTCTCGCGTCCCCAGCAGGTTCAGATTGGGTCCCGACAACAGCAGCACAACAGAACTCATACAATGCCTCCAGTCATCGCGCGTCTCCAGCAATCGCATGCCTCCAGTCATCGCGCGTCTCCAGCAATCGCATGCCTCCAGTCATCGCGCGTCTCCAGCAATCGCATGTCTCGAGTCATCGCATGTATCCAGCAATCGCATGCCTCCAGTCATCGCGCGTCTCCAGTCATTGCGTCAGGCTCGTCAACAGAAGCGGGCCCGGTCATCGCAGCGTACCCAGCGCGTCTCGCAGGATCGTCGGATCGATCCCGCTGACGGGTTCGACGCCGTCGGGTCCGTCAAGCACGAGCGTGACGCCTTCGACCGCTTTCTTGTCGCGCTTGAACAACCCGAGTAGTTCCTCGGTGTCGAGCCGTCGAGGCAGGCGGCAGGGAAGGTCATAGCCGCTCAGCACCTGGTGGTGTTCGGTCACTCGCTCGTCGCTGATGCGTCCGAGGCGCCTGGCGACTTCAGCGGCGTAGGCGATCCCGACCGCGACCGCCTCACCGTGACGAAGGTCGTAGGCCCCCGCGGTCTCGATCGCATGGGCGAGCGTGTGCCCGTAGTTGAGAATCGCCCGCCGGCCTCCCTCCCGCTCGTCTGCAGCCACGACATCCGCTTTGATCTGCACGCAGGCGGCCACGACTTCGGCATCGACTGCGGCACCCGTCGTTGCGGCGCCCGTCGTCGCGGCACCCGTCGTTGCGGCGCCCGTCGTTGCGGCGCCCGTCGTCGCGGCGTTCGGAGCCGGGACCGAGCCCAGAAAGTGGTACTTGGCGACTTCGCCAAGACCGCTGCGGTATTCGCGGATCGGTAGGGTCGTCAACATCTCGGTGTCGCAGATCACCGCTGTCGGCTGCCAGAAGGCCCCCACAAGGTTCTTGCCTTCCACCAGGTTGACCCCGGTCTTGCCCCCGATTGCTGCATCCACCTGGGCCAACAGCGTGGTTGCGACGTTGATGAAGCGGATGCCGCGGTGATAGACCGCTGCTGCGAAACCACCGATGTCGGTGACGACGCCGCCGCCGACCGCCACCACCACGTCGGCACGGGTGAACCCGGCGACCGCCATCTTCCGACAGATGTCCTCGATAACGCTCAGCGACTTCGCCGACTCCCCGTCTGGAACCGTGATGGTGAGAGCCCCGATACTGGGATCGACACTCCAAGGGATTGATTCCTGGGTTATCACCGCAACCCGTCTCGCTTCGGAGGGGATGAGTGCGCCCAGCATCTCCAGCGCTTTGGGGCCGACATGCACGGGGTAGGGGCGATCACGCAGTTCGACGTTTATCGCCGTCATGATGACGGCCTCTCCACCGGCTGCGGCGCGTCCGGCGCGCTCGCCGCCACGATGAGATCGACACAGTCCTCGACGGTCGCCTCGGAGGTGTCGATTCGGACATCGGCGACCTCGTTGTACCAGTCGGCGCGCTCGGCGACGATGGTTCGCAGCGTGCCCTCGACATCGTCGCTGGCCAACAGCGGTCTGGGTGCGCCGCCGTCGACCCGACGGGCCAACACTTCCACCGACGCATCGAGCCAGACGATGAGCGCACCGGATCCGGCCAACCGGTCGCGGTTGGACTCGACTGCGACCACGCCGCCTCCGGTGGAGACCACCGCCGGGCCCCCGGCCAGTGCACTTGACAAGGCCTTCTGTTCAAGAGTCCGAAATCCGCACTCACCCTCGGCCTCGAAGATCTCGGCGACCGTGAGTCCGCGGGCAGTCACGATCATCTCGTCGAGGTCGAGGTGGTTCATGTGCTCTCGATCCGCCAGGGCGCGGCCCACCGTCGACTTCCCCGATCCCATGGGACCGATAAGGACAATCGGGGCCGGTGACATGGCCGAAGGTTACCCGACCCGCTCGGTGACCCCCGGTCGTTCATGGCGCGCGCCCCTGCCAAGCCGCCTCCACATGGCGACGGCTGTCCAACACAGCGTTGGAATACCCAGTGCTGGACACACAGTGTGCATTTCTCGCCCCGCAGGAACTACGCGCCGGGGACGGATTCGGCGAAGAGCACCACGGTCATGGCTCCGCAGGCCAGGGCCGGGCCGAAAGGGAAGCTCGACTCCAGGAGCCTCGTGGGCCGGCTCGGGTCGGCCTGCGGGTCGCCGAGCACGTCGCGATTCAGCCTTCGCCGCAACAAGCCGAGCGACAGGCCTCCCAAGAGCCCGAGCATGCTTGCCAGGAGCTGCGCCCAGAAGACCAAGCGTGCCACCGGCAGCCAGTCCGCAGCACTCTCCCGACCTGGGCCGGCGACCGCCGCGGCCCAACCCAGGTGGAGACCGAGCAGCAGCGCCAGTTTGACGTCGCCGAAACCCAGGCCTTTGGGGGAGATCAGATGCACCGCCAGCAGCAGTCCGAAATAGCCGAACATGCCCATAATCGCGCAGCGGACCGCACGCAGGTCTCCGGCAGCCGCCGCGCCGGGCAGCAGCGCCGCAACGGACAGGCCCAACGACCAGAAGACGAGCCGGTCGGGAAGCCTGTAGCTGTGCAGGTCGACCACCGAGAGCGCGATCAGCGCCCCCACTGCCACCAGCGGGGCGAGCGACTGCCATCCCCAGCCGAAACGCAGCACCACAGCGACCCACAACCCGGCACTCGCCGCCTCGACGCCGGGATGCATCAACGAGATCCTCTCGGCGCAGTAGCGGCATCGGCCGCTGAGCCAACACCACGACAACAACGGGATCGTCTCAAGGATGCCCAGCCGGGCCTCACACGATCCACACCGGGAACGAAACGACAACGGCTCGCCGCGGACGGTCCGCTCAGCCAGCATCGTCACCGCGCCGCCGACTATCAAGCCGCCGCACGCGGCAAGAATCACCGCCAAGATCATGGTTCCGCCTCTCCTGTTTGTCGCCTGCGTAGCTTGCAACGCTCGCCGCGCCCCGCCCAACCGAACCTAACCGCCCGGTGCCCACAAAACAAGCGCTTCGCGTTTTGGGTCGGGGTGAGGGTGCGGTCAGCGCTGATTCTGGGGGACCCCTCGGAGAACCGCGCTGGCTCCGACCTCAAACGCGAAGAGCCTCGAATGTCGGCTTCGGCGCGGAATCCACGCGCTCGTCCACACCCAATCGGTGGATTCAGTCCGGGCGGTTCAGTTCAAGCGGGTTCGCAGTGCTGAAGTCATGGCAGCCACGGGCGCGGGCCGTCCAGTCCAGTGGGGAATGGCCACCGCAGCCTGATGAACCAGCATGGCCAGGCCGTTGAAGGCGTCGATCCCCGCGGCACGCGCGGCGGCCAACCAGGGGGTCTCGAGGGGGTTGTAGACGATGTCGACCACGGTCTGGCCCCGGTGCAACAGTGTCGGGTCGCAGGGCAGCCCACCCTCGGCGCCCATCCCGACCGTGGTCGCGTTCACCACTATGTCGGCGTCACCGACGTCCGCGGGTCCGCCGACCGCACCGACCGAACCGGCCAAGCGCGCACAGGCCTCTGCGCGCTGCGCGGTGCGGTTGACGACCAACACCTGCGACGCGCCGGCTTGCGCGCAGGCACGGACGATGGCCCGGGCTGCTCCACCGGCGCCCAGTACCGCGACCGTCCGAGAGTGCACCGTCACGCTGGCGTCTGCGGACAGACCCGCCAGGAAGCCGTTACCATCAGTGTTCTCTGCACGGATGCGTCCGTCCGCCAGCCGAACGAGACAGTTCGCTGCTCCGAGAGCCTCGACCGCGTCGGTGACTTCGTCTGCCGCTTGGGCGACCGCATCCTTGTGCGGGGTCGTGACCGACAGACCGGCCAACCCGAGGGTCCGCATGGCATCGGCGGCTTGGTTGCCCCTGCCCGCCGCGACTGGGAAGGGCACCGAGACCCAGTCGAGCCCCAGCGCCGCGAACGCAGCGTTGTGCAGGACCGGCGACAGCGAATGGGTCACCGGATCACCGATCACCCCGACAACCCTCGTCGCGCCCGACACCGGTCTCATCGGCGGCACCGGACCCGTCGGCAGCACCGGCTCATCGGCGGCACCGGGCTCATCGGCGGCACCGGGCTCATCGGCGGCACCGGGCTCATCGGCGGCACAGGGCTCATTCGCAGTACCCGAGTGAACTACACACTTCAACTGCCGCGTTGTGGTCGTCGAGGTTGGTGGTGAACGTATGGGCACCGTCCACACCGCCGTGGTCGGTGCGAACCCAAAACAACAGGTCGGGATCGGGGTCGGGCTGCAGCGCCGCTCGCAACGCCGCCTCACCCGGAGCGGCTATCGGGGTCGGCGGAATCCCCGGGTTGAGACGCGTGTTGTAAGGCGAGTCAACATCCAGGTCCGAGCGGGTCAGACCCTCGGTGAAGGACTTGTTGAGCGCGTAGTAGACGCTGGCGTCGATATCCAGCCGTTCGCCCCGCAACAGGCGGTTGTAGATGACCCTCGCCATCTGCGGACGGTCGACGGCAACCCTGGCCTCCTCTTCAATCAACGACGCGACGGTAATGACCTGATAGTCGGTCAACGCAAGCTCATCGATTACCGGATCTCTGCCCACGTCGTTGAGCAGGGCGCTGAAACGCTCGTCGAAGGTGTTGCTCATTCGCTGGATGAACCTGGCCTCATCGCGCAGGTCGTCTTCGGCAACGTCGTAGGTGGCGGGAAAGAGCAGACCCTCGAACCACGAGAACTGACCGACGTCTTCTGGCAGGAACCTCGACACGTACGCCGGGTTGTTGAGCGCGGCGACGATCTCGTCACGGTCGAACTGGGGGTTCTGTGCGGCCATCAGGTCGATAGTCTCGGCGACCCTCAGCCCCTCCGGGATCGTGAAGTTGTAAATCACCTCGGGAGTCGGTCCAAGGTTCAAGATGTTGTTAACATCTACGTAGGGCATGTTCTCAAAGAGTGCGTACTCGCCTGCCTCGAACGAGGAGTCGGCATCGCACCGCAGGAAGCCCGAGACGGTGATCTTACCGCCCTCGGGGCCGTCGCAGCGAAGCCAGTAGCGAAAGACGGTGGCGTTGCCGATAACGCCGGCATTGTCGAGATTGGTGGCGATCTGGTTGACGGCCTCACCGTTTCGGACCGTGAAGATCACGGGTTCGCCGATAGGTCCCTGCGGAACGATCTGCTCGTCGATCCAGCCGTAGATTCGCCCGCGGATCGTCGTCAGCACCAAGAAGATGATCACCGCAACGCCCAGCAGGCGCAGGAACCCGCCCCAGTGACTCCTGTAACGGACCCAGTTCCGATCCTCAGCGTCGTAACGGGGATCCACCAGGGGATCGGCGTCGGGTTCATCCTCGAGCACGTACGCCGTGCCGTGCTCGTCGGTCCCCGCCGCGATCAGCGCTCCAGGCGGCGCCTCATAATCAGGCAGCGCTAGAAAATCAGGCAGCACCTCATAATCAGGCGGCACCTCGTAATCAGGCAGCACCTCATAATCAGGCGGCACCTCGTAATCAGGCAGCGCCTCATAATCAGGCAGCGCGACCGGCACCGCTCGGCTTTCGTCGGGCACTCGGCTTTCGTCGGGCACTCCCGGTCCGTCGTGGGTCCCGTGGGGCGCCGGGTCGAGCCCGACCGAATCAGCCCCGACCGGATCAACCGCGACCGGATCAACCCCGTGCGGATCAGCCCAGACCGTGGCGACGGCAGGCTCCGAGACACGCGATTCATCACCGCGGTTCGGAATCGCCGCACCTGTCGGGGCACGATCCTGCTGCACACGGTCTAGAGGGGGCGGTTGGTCGGGGTCCTTCTCAGCCCAGCCCAACAGGAAGGCAAGCCAGCCGGAGCGGACTCGGCGCGGGGCTTCGTCAGGCACGGGGCATTCCGGCGTCGAGCCACGACTGTAGCAGCACTGCCGCGGCGACCTTGTCAACCACGCGGCGGCGGGCTTCGGCCTTCATCTCCTGGTGCATGAGGCACCGCTCCGCAGTCACCGTGGTCAGGCGTTCATCGTAGGGCACTACCTCAAGGCCGAGCGCTTCGCCGAGTGCGACCGCCTCGCGCAGACACTTCTTGGCCGCCTCCCCGAGCGACCCGTCCATGTTGTACGGCACGCCCACCACGACGACCTCCGCTTCCCACTCGCTCGCCAGGCCCGCCAGTTCGCGGTGTTCGCGGCGGCGGTCTCCCTGCCGTTTCACCACCTCGATCGGCGTCGCCAGCGACCCTTTCGAGTCACACACGGCCACACCGATCCTCTTGGTGCCGAGGTCGATCCCGATGGCCCGCATCTCAGTCAGCCCGCATCTCAGTGGGCTCGCACGTCAATAGCCCGCACGTCACGCACGTCAGTGACCCGCACGTCAGTCGCCACAGTCATTGGGCCGCACGTCAGTGACCCGCACGTCAATGGCCCGCATCTCAGTGGCCACAATCATTGGCCGCGTTCATCGGCGGCGCGCGGCGGCGCGGACCTCGTCGAGCGCGTCGTCGAGCGCCTCGGCTCTGGAGCCCCCGGCCACGGCTATCTCATCTGCGGGTCTGCCTCCCCCGCCGACCGTCTTCTTGGCGTCTTCGATGAGCACGCCGGCGTTGAAGACGCTGTCAGGGTCGACCGCGGCGACCAACGCCACGCCCCCGCGGTCGAGTTCGGTGCCGAGCACCACGGCGTCTACTCCGTCGTGATCGCGAACCGACAGGGCGAGATCACGAAGACCGTTGCGGTCCAGCCCGTCCACCCGCGCCACCACCACCGCGTCGACCGCCTCCTGTGCCAGCGCAGGCGCTTCACCGATCGCCAACTGCCTGCGGAGCGCGGCGACCTGCTGACGCAGAGCCTTGGCTTCGGAGTTGAGTCGCTCAACACCGCCGAGCAGGTCATTGGCGGGAACGCTGAGAGCCCTGGCAGCCTCGGTTGCGCTGCGGTCAACGGAACGGAACGAGTCGATCGTCGCTTGGCCGGTCAGCGCCTCGACGCGGCGGATGTTGCTGCCGATCGACGACTCCGAGATGATCCGCACCGGTCCGATGTCTCCCAGCGCGCGCACATGTGTGCCGCCACAGAGTTCAGTCGAATGGGGGCCGGCCTCGAGCACGCGCACCACGTCGCCGTACTTGTCGCCGAAGAAGGCGATGGCTCCGAGCCGTTGAGCCTCGTCCATCGTGGTCTCGAAATGTCGGCAGGCGGGGTTGGCGAGCACCTCGGCATTCACGAAGTCCTCGATCTCGGTGATCTCGCTGTCGGCCAGCGCCTGGTAGTGGCTGAAGTCAAAGCGGAGCCGGTCTGGCCCCACATAGGAACCCTGCTGCTTCACGTGTTCACCGACAACTGTCCGCAATGCCGCGTGGAGCAGGTGGGTGGCCGTGTGGTTGCGGCGGATCAACTCGCGCCGGTCGTTGTCTATGGTTGCTTTGGCAGTCTGACCCGCCGCCGCCTCGCCCTCGACCGACTCGATTGCATGCACTATGAGTCCCGGGACGCCGTAGCGCGTGTCTTTGACGGCTATCTCGGAGGTTTCGGTGCGGATCGTTCCGGTGTCGCCGATCTGACCACCAGACTCGGCGTAGAACGGCGTGCGGTCGAGCACCACGACCTCGTCGTCGACATGGATGATCTCTGCGACCGACTCAACCTCGCCGCGGCCCGTGAACTCGGTCTCACCGAATTGCTCGACGAGCTGCACGAGCGTCGTCGTGTCGTGCGCTTGCGCTTCAGTGCGGGCATCCTTGGCCCGTTGCTGCTGCTCGGCCATGGCTGCGCGGAATCCCTCTGAATCGACGGCGATGCCGCGCTCGCTGGTGATCTCCTCGGTGAGCTCGACCGGGAACCCGTAGGTGTCGTGCAGCAGGAAGGCGATGGTTCCGGGCAGTGGCTCGGCAGCGGGGCCCTCGCCCTTCAGCTTGGCCAGTTCGGCGTCGAGGATGGCCTGCCCGGTCCGCAGAGTCTCGCGGAATCGGCGCTCCTCGCGGTCGATCACGTCCCTGACGAACTGCCGGTTCTTGACCAGGTCGGGATAGTCCGCACCCATGACCTCCACCACTCGGTTGACCATCGCGCCCATCACTGTGGCGTCGGCGCTGTCGGCGTGCTCGACGCCGAGAATGTAGGAGTGGCGTACCGCCCGGCGGAGGATCCGGCGCAACACGTAGCCGCGGGCCTCGTTCGACGGGAAGACCCCATCGCTGACCAGCATCGCCGTGCTTCGGGCATGGTCGGCCAGAATCCTCAGCGAAACCAGTTGTTCCTCTGTCGCTCGGGACGCATCGACGCCGGTCAGTTGGGCGGCAAGCCGCAGCAAGGAACGAAGTTCGTCGGTCTCCCAGACCGAGTCGACCCCCTGGAGCACCGAGACGGTGCGTTCCAGACCCATCCCGGTGTCGATCGACGGTTTCGGGAGGGGGACCTTGGAACCGTCGCTCTGCTGATCGAACTGCATGAAGACGAGATTCCAGATCTCGATGTAGCGGTCCTCGCCGCCGTGTTCGGGGCCGCCGGCGTCGCCGTATTGGGGGCCCTTGTCCCAGAAGATCTCCGAACACGGGCCGCAGGGACCGGTCGCCCCCATCTTCCAGTAGTTGTCCTCGTCGAGGCGTTGCAGCCGTTCGGGCGGGATTCCCACCTCGTCTGTCCAGATGGCTGCGGCCTCGTCATCGCTGAGATGCACGGTAACCCACAGGCGTTGCGGGTCCAGGCCCAGCACGTCGACGACGAACTCCCAGGCCCAGGCGATCGCTTCGGACTTGAAATAGTCGCCGAAACTGAAATTTCCCATCATCTCGAAGAAGGTGAGATGGCGACTGGTGCGCCCGATCTCATCGAGGTCGTTGTGCTTTCCGCCTGCGCGCACGCACTTCTGGACGGTCACCGCGCGGTCGAAGGGTGCGGCCTGCTCCCCGGTGAAGTACGTCTTGAAGGGGACCATTCCGGCCACTGTGAACAGCAGCGTCGGGTCGTGGGGAATCAGGCTCGCCGACGGTTGGCGACTGTGCCCGCGCTCCGCGAAGAAGGAGGCGAAGGCACGGCGAACTTCGTTGGCTTGCACCCAACCGAGTCTATCGCCGCTACCCCGGCACCTGCCGCCCGCCGACGTTCACGTCAATGATTGTGCACACTGTTCAGAATCCGACGGATCGCTGAAGTTCGTCGAGGAAGAACCGCCGGTAACCCTGGGGGGCTCCAGCGACGTTCCCGGCCTCGTCGATGGAGATCGAGTGGAGTGCAACATCGAGGCCGCGCCTCTCGAAGTAGACTAGGGCGACATCGGCGGGTCTGAGCGGATGAGTCTCGTCGGCAACAGCCATGCGCACTCTGTCGATTATGAAGTCGCTGTGAGTCTCAACAATCAACTGCCTGGGCTTGTGCGAAGTTGAACTTGCCGCGACATCGCAGAAAAGGGACCCGACCGCTGCTTGGGCACTCGGATGCAGATGAACCTCCGGCTGCTGCAAGAGCAGCGTCGTTGGTCCATCGACTTTCAGCAACTCGGTGACGAAGGGCAGGACCTGGCTTATTCCGTAACCGACATCGACCAAGTTCCGGAACGGACCCTTGACGTTGTTGCTGAACTTCCGCACCTGCCGGATCGGCATCCGTCTTTCCGAGGTGTCGAACCCGCACTTCGTCGAACAGACGGGATTCTCTGCCGAAGCTCTCAAGCCCTTCCTTCAGAGCCTTCCAGGCATCAGGCTTCCTGAGTGCGAGCTGTGCCAAGAAACTCGGAGTGTTGTCACCGAGGGAGTCGGCCACGGCCAGATCATAACTGTAGACCCTCTGTGGCTGAGACCTGACTGGAGCACTCGCGAATGGACGCGCCATCGTTTGACGACGGGGCGGAAAACTACCGGGTACGTGCCTGAACAATTCTGATCCGAGCGTCTCGAGGTCTTCTCTCGTAAAGTCCCTAGAGTCACCGATCTGGACTATCTCCTGCGTCTCATCGGGTCCTCGGCTGAACTGTGACTCGAGGGCGAACCGAAGGCTGCGGACCGGCGGGATCCGGTCGTAAGCGACACGCGGTGATGGTTCGCTGGCCCCCCTTTGGTCGCGGTACTCCCATTCGCCGTCGGGGCCGCCGAACTTGAAATTGTCGATGTAGTTGCTGCGCAGATCTTGATCGACCCAGTAGAGCCCCCGTTCCAGATGCCTGCTGATCGGGACCGGGGCGGACCATTGCGATTCGAATTTCACGGTTACCTGGGTCGATCCCGAAGAAGACCGACCACTGCGCGCCGCGCCCCGGCCGTTGGACTCAAAACCCGCCTCGAACACCTCGGCCCGACCTCCGCGAGCGCCGCGGTGGTGCGCGATCTCTTCAAAGCTGCCCAAGTCGTAGGGATCTTCCTTGAAGTCTGGGACACGATGGTCGTAGGCGACGTCCCACAGAGCGCGGACCATCGCCAGCAGAGAGGTTTTGCCGCTGCTGTTCTCGCCGATGAGCAACGTGAGCGGTGCCAAACGTGCGGTCTGCGGCTCATCGCCGAAACAGCGGTAATTGCGAATTGTGATTGATCTCATTGCTCATCGGCCCATGCGCTAGTCGACTCAACGCTATCCCAGTCGGCCAGAATCCCACTTGGCCGGGTTCCGGAGTGCTCGCCTGTCGGCAGTTTCGGGACGGGGCGACTCCGGGGCGGGGTCGGGTTGTGTCAGTGGCGGATTCGTGCGGGGCGGTGGCGGTGCGCCTCGCGGCCTGCAACGAACTCCGAGCGCAGGTCGTGTTCAGTCTGGCGCATCGCCTCGCTGCCATCCTGGGCCGCTTCCCGCAGGTCCGAGATCAGGTCTCTGGTCTTGGTCGCGGCTCGTCTGCTGACGTCGGTGACGCCTCGTCGGACCTGCTCGGGGCTGTAACGCTCAACCGCGCGGCGGAGCCGCTTCTGAAGGTAGACCGAACTTCCGAAGCCGAGAGTGAAACCGGTTGCGGCCCAGAACGTGCGTTTCATCGAACCCTCGACCTTCGTGACCGACGCGAGCGTCGTGAATTCCGCGAGCCGCGCGGGCTGTGTGCGGTACCCGTCCTGCCAGCAGGGAGCACCTTGCGGGAACGGCTCCTGCGCAGCGTCAGCGTGGCTCTGCTCGCGCCTTTGACAATGGCCGCGGTCTTGATGAGGGGAGGCGTCAAGACCCTCTGGGTCAGCCGCGAGGCGACGTCGGCGGTCGCCACGACCCGCTCGACCCGACCCATGACCTCATCGACCCGTTCCAGTTCGTCGCCTGCCTTGGTGACCGTGGCCCGCAGGTCACCGAACATGGGGAGGCTCTCGGCACGCAGCTCATCGATCGTCTCACGCAGTTGGCGCAGGGTCGCGACCAGCGCCTGAACCGCGAAAACCAGGATCACCACCACGACCAGACAAACGACCGTGACCACGACCGCGGCGAGATCAACTGCGCTCATGGTGTCGCTGACTCGCTGCCGGCTTCTCAGACTCTCTGGTGACCAAGCCCCTCACGCCCCACACCATAGTCCCGCCATAGTCCCACCGTCGTGACTCCAAAGAGTTATCTGGCTCTTCGCGTTTGAGGTCGGAGTCGCTGGGGTGAGGGTCGGACGTTCCAGGCGCGCCCGACCAGACGGATCGTTGCGGAGGAAGCCGTCGCCGACGCCATCGCCCCTCACGAACCGCAGCGTGCGGCTTGGATCGACCAACGATTGACTTCTTCTTCGGAGACTGTAAGCTGCGGCGCGAGTGACGCTGCTGCAGACCGCAGCAACGTAAAAACATGGAGGGAACCATGAAGAAATTGCTATTCGTGCTGCTTGGGACAGCACTGCTAGCCGCAGCATGTGGTGATGACACCACATCAACAACGACAACCACAACCACCGTCGCTTCAGATGCTGACTCTGAATCGATGATGGACGAAGAGTCCACAACGACCACCGCCGCCGACGGGGACAAACCAGAGATTGTGTTGGTCACTAACCCGTGGACGGCTTCTTACCTGAATGTCAGCGTTGCTAGTCAACTCATCGAAAGCGAGCTTGGATATCCCACTGACGTAATCAATATCGACGAGAACGAGGCCATGTATATAGGACTCGCTGACGGCGAACTTGATGCCGTTTTGGAGATCTGGCCTTCGGGAATTACTGAAACTGAGCAAGCTTTCTTTGACGACGGCGGAGTTACAAATATCGGTGAATTGGGAACCGTCGGGAAAATTGGATGGTTCGTTCCCGATTATGTCGTTGAGGAAAACCCCGAGTTGGCAACGTGGGAAGGGTACAGCAGCAGCGCAGCTGCCGACCTTTTTGCTACCACTGAGACCGGCGACAACGGCCGATTCTTGGGAACTGACCCTTCCTATTCACAATTCGACGAACAGATCATCAATAACCTCGGACTGCCATTCGAAGTCATATTTTCAGGTACGGAAGCAGCTACAGTTGCGGAGTTGGACGCACGCGTCTCGGCCAATGAGCCGATTCTGCTTTATTGGTGGACACCGACCGCCGCCGTCTCCCAGTATAATCTCGTGAACGTGCCGCTTCCCGAAATAGATGCCGATTGTGAGGCTAGTATCAAGAACGAAGACGGTGGAGTCGACTGTGACTATCCAGAGGATGTGCTGTTCAAAGCGGCTTCCGCGGGTCTTGAACAAAAAGCTCCTGACGTTTGGTCTT
>JAHQYN010000008.1 GCA_024421085.1 Acidimicrobiia bacterium | reverse complement strand
TCGGCAGTTTGACATCGACATCCCACAACGAGTGGGTAGACGCGGCTATCGCGCATCAAGAAGCGACCTATCCCAACATGACGCTGGTGGGCGACAAGATCGAAACGAACGATGACACGGCCACGGCGTTCGAGCGGACTCAAGAGCTCTTGGTTGCGTTCCCGAACCTGGCAGGCATCCAAGGCAGCTCTGCGGTCGATGTGATCGGTGCCGGCCAAGCGATCGAGGAAGCGGGACTCGAAAACCAGATCGCTGTCGTCGGGACGAGCATCCCCTCGATCACCTCCGACCTCATCCAGACCGGCGCGATCGACATGATCAGCTTCTGGGACCCAAGTGACGCTGGATACGCGATGGACGCGATCGCGCTGATGCTTCTCAGAGGCCAAGAACCAACGAGTGGCATGGACCTCGGTTTGCCTGGCTACGAATCGATCGAGATCGACGGCAAGGTGATCTACGGCGCGGCGTGGGTGGATGTGACGCTGGACAACCTTGAGGAATGGTCTTTCATCTAGCTTGAGGGACTATTGCCAAGCAAGATCGATCGGGTTGAGGGGCACCCCCCTCCGCCCCCAACCCGATCTGTCCGCCTCTGTTCGTCAACCAACAGGGTCGCCAACCAACAGGGTCGCCAACCAACAGGGTCGCCAACCAACAGGGTCGCCAACCAACAGGGTCGCCAACCAACAAGGTCGTCAGTCGATGTCAGCAGTCCTAACGGTTACCGAGGTCAGTCGATCCTTCGGCGGCGTTCAGGCATTGCAAGCCGTGTCGCTGGCCGTGGATCAGGGTGCCGTCCACTGCCTCGTCGGTGAGAACGGGTCGGGAAAGTCGACGCTGACCAAGATCATCGCGGGCGTGTTGTCCGCGGATGCCGGCACCGTCGCAATGGCAGGCCACGAGCCTCGATCGGGAGTCAATCCCGCTCTGGCGATACGCGAGGGAATCTCGACCATATACCAAGACCTGGCCCTGTTCCCCAACTTGACGGTCGCGGAGAACATCGCTCCGGGCGAGCGAAGCGCATCGCTCAAACCACACTGGCAATGGCGATCGTCGGCCAAGAGTGCAGCCGCGGACGCACTCGAAGAGCTTGGCTCGGCCATCTCACCCACAACGGTGGTTGAGCGACTGCCAACGGCCGAACGACAGCTCGTCGCAATCGCTCGAGCCATGACCCACCGCCCCCGCATGATCCTGATGGACGAACCGACAGCGGCGCTGACCCACCAGGAGATTGATCGACTGCTGGCACTCGTAGGTCGACTCCGCGACGAACACTCGATGTCGTTCATGTTCATCAGTCACAAGCTGAACGAAGTTCTCGAACTGGCGGACAGTGTGACCGTACTCCGCAACGGAGTCGTGGCCTCCGAGGGCCCCGCCGCTGACTACACCATCGAACGGCTGTCGAACGACATGACCGGGCGAAAGATCAGCTCAGCGCGGCCAACCAAAGCTCCGAGCGGTCGAGAACCGCGGCTCACCGTGACCGGGCTGTGTGTGAAGGGTGCCGTCGGGGATGTCTCTTTCGAAGCGGCAGAAGGAGAGGTCATCGGGATCGGGGGGTTGCTCGGGTCCGGGAGGACCGAATTGGCGCTATGTCTTTGTGGATTACTCAAATCGTCTGCAGGTTCGGTCGAGATTGACGGCGTGGCGCTGCGCCCCGGACACTTTCAAGATGCGATCGAGTGCGGCATCGCCTATGTGCCCGAGGATCGTCTGACCGAGGGCTTGTTCCTTGATCGCTCGATTCGAGACAACGCGGCCGCCGCGGTGGCGAGCGCGCACAGCTCAAGGCTGGGTGTGCTCGACCGAAGCGCGCTCCACGCCACGGCCGAGAAGTGGCTGGGTCAACTGCGCGTCAAGTCCGCCGACAGCAACGACGCAGTCAACACTCTGTCGGGCGGCAACCAACAACGTGTGGTTCTGTCGAAGTGGCTAGCCAACCGGCCGCGACTTCTGATCCTCAACGGACCAACCGTAGGTGTCGATGTCGGCTCAAGGCACGACATCCACGAAACGATCCGACGCCTGGCCAAAGACGGGACGACGGTCATAGTTGCCTCGGATGATCTTCCCGAGCTGCTCGCAGTCACTCACCGGGTGCTAGTCCTCTCAAGCGGACGGCTTCGCCACGATCTCCACACCAGCGACCTCACGGTGCAAGCTCTGTGGGAGGCGATCTCTGCAGATGGCGCTCGGTCATGAAGAGGACGCTCGCGTTCATACAAGACGCCCCTTCGTCGTTCGTTCTAGTCTCGATAGGGGCGCTTTATGTTGCGTTCATCGCGCGAAATCCGGCGTTCATCAAACTACCGCACCAGTTTGCTATCCTGCGCAGCGGCATAGTCATCGGGATAATGGCCCTCGGGCTCCTCTTGGTACTGATTTCGGGAGGTATCGACGTTTCGTTCACGGCGGTGGCGGTGCTATCGATGTACTCGACCGTACAGATTCTGAACGGCGTGAATTACGGCGGTCCCATCGTTGTGGCCTTTCTGATCGCGGCAGCCATAGGGGGGCTGCTCGGCCTCCTCAATGGTGCCCTCATCTCACTGCTCCGATTGCCCACTCTGATCGTGACACTTGGAACGCTGACCATGTTCCGGGGATTCATGCTGTTCTTCATCGGAACAGACCGAATCCGCGAACTCCCGGCGCAGATGAAACCCTTCGCCCGTTCGACGATCCTGTCGGTTGCAACGCCCAATGGCGGGAAGGCATCACTGCACGTCGGCTTCTTGCTGCTCGTCGGCCTAGCCCTCGCTGTGGCCGCGGTTCTCCGCTGGACACCATTTGGTCGGGCCATCTATGCCATCGGAGGCAACCGCCAAGCTGCAGAGCGGGCGGGGCTGCCAATAAGAAGAGTGGAACTGGGGGTTTATGTGCTCGCCGGAGCAATTGCCGGTGTCGCCGGTGTCGTGGACGCCGCGCTCATCAGGGCCGCGGACCCCTTCACCATCGTCGGCACCGAGCTTGACGTCCTTGCCGCGGTTGTGATCGGTGGCGCCGCCATCACCGGCGGACGCGGAGGCGTTCTCGGCACGTTCCTCGGTGTCATCCTCATCGCCCTGGTTGACTCGAGCCTAGTCTTGGCCGGCATCCCGACAGAATGGCAAAGACTGTTCGTCGGACTGTTCATACTTGCCGGGGTCATGCTCCCCGCGCTTCGCACCTGGAACACGCGTACCGACCCGAGGACGATCGAATGATCCGCAACGCGCTCCGCGACCGCGTCGATGCACACGTCATTCTTCTCGTGGGACTTCTCATCTTTGAGATAAGCGTGTTCTCAATACTGGAACCGGCGACCTATCCGACACGCGCCAACTTCACTTCGATGACCCTGCAAGCATCGGAGATAGGACTGCTCGCGTTGGGCGTAGTTCTAACGATGATCGTTGCCGGTATCGATCTGTCAATCGTCGCGACTGCCAATGTCGCGGGGATAATTGCAGCAAGGACGATGACGTCATTGGGCGGATCGTCAGCAGGCGCCACCGCAACCGCGATCATCGTGGGCGTCGTGGTCGCCTTGGCCTGGGGGGCCGTGGCCGGAGCGCTCAACGGGACCCTGGTGGTAGGCGCACGGGTCTCACCGATCCTGGTCACGCTCGGCACACTGACGCTCTTCACCGGCATCGGGACCGCGGCAACCGAGGGCAAGGTGGTCTTCGGAATCGATGCGTTCACATGGCTCGGTGACGGCAAGGTCGTCGGTCTTGCCGTGCCATTCCTCCTGCTGGTCGCGCTGGCGGTGTTGTTGTCTCTGCTGCTCGCACGCACGCGATTCGGGTTTGAAGCGTACCTCGTTGGTGAGAACGCTCGAGCCGCGTGGTTCTCGGGTATCAGCGTTCGTCGCCGGCAGTTCGCAATGTATGTAGCGAGCGGAATGCTTTCTGCAGTCGCCGGGCTGGTCGTGCTCGGAAGGACCAACGCCGCCCAAGTCGACTTCGGGCAGAGCTTCGTGCTCCTCGCGGTCCTTGTCGCGGTTCTAGGCGGTGTCAACCCGTACGGCGGCCGGGGGAGCCCACTCGGCGCGTTGCTGGCTGTGGCAGTGCTACAGGCAATGTCAACCGGACTCAATCAGGTTCTCGTGGAGCACAGCGGCTCGAACTTCTTCAAGAATTTCGCTTGGGGAATCCTGCTCATCGTGGTGCTCGCGATCAGCGCCCGCTCCCGATAGTTTCGCGGGATGCTGATCGACGTTTCGTTCACCGGCGACCTGTCCTCAGCCGCGGCACGCGCCGCCGCCACAGCCGCCACCGGGGTCGACGGACTGTTCACCTTCGAAGGGAACAGCGACGTCTTCTTTCCACTGGTGCATGCAACCGAACTCGACGTCGACCTCTACACCAATGTGGCGATCGCCTTCCCCCGTTCGCCCATGCACCTCGCCTACTCGGCGTGGGACCTTCAGCGGGCCAGCCGAGGCCGCTTCGCGCTCGGGCTCGGCACCCAGATAAAACCCCACATCGAACGGCGCTTCTCAGCACAGTGGGGCCGTCCGGTTGAGCGCATGGTCGAGTTGATCACGGTGCTGCGCGCCGTCTGGGCCAACTGGAGCGACCAGACTCCACTCGCGCACCGCGGCGAGTTCTACCGCGTCGACCTGATGACCCCTATCTTCGTGCCAGCACCGCTCGGGCACCCGGTTCCGCAAGTCTGGGTCGGAGCGCTCGGGCCCCGCATGACCCGGGCGATGGCCGCGCACGCCGACGGGATCATCATCCACCCGTTCAACACCGGCGCGTTCCTGGCCGACCAGACGATGCCGATGATCGAAGCGGGCCTCTCCGAGGGTGGGCGAGACCGGTCGTCGCTGACGCTCAACGTCGGCTGTATCGCGGCCCCCTGCCTGACCGACAAGGACTACGAACGGGCGACCGCGGCGATCCGCTTCAATCTCGCCTTCTACGGTTCCACCCCCGCCTACCGGGTCGTGCTCGACCATCACGGACTCGGCGACCTGCAGCCCCGGTTGCGCGAGATCACCAAGACCGGCCACTGGGCCACGCTGGGCGACCTCGTCGACGATGATGTTGTCGACCTGCTGGCGGTGCGCGGCACCCCCGCCGACTGCGCCGAACGGCTGCGCGCCGAATACGGCGAACACGCCGACCGCCTCTCCTTGACTGTGACATCATCAACCGACGAGGCCCTCACCGAGATGATCCAGGAGTTCAGAGACCGACCAGCTTGCCGCGCTTCGCGTTTCAGGTCGGAGTAAGGGTGTTGAGTAGCGTCCAGTTGGGTTTGCTGGCGTAGAGCAATGCGCCGCTTCGCGTTTTGGGTCGGGTTTGGTTGGGTGGGTGTAAGTCGTTGAACGTCAGCCCAGATTATTCTGTCGGTGGTCGGGGGTGGTTGTGTGGGTTGGGTCGGGTGCCTTGGCAGGACACGTCGTGCCAGCCGGGGCGAGGCCGTGACCTGCGAGTACGCTGCCAGATGCTGCTTGAAAAACTCTAGGACTGTCACGCGAAGTCAGATGGCAACCCAGACCTGCCAGCGGTGGGCTTGCGTCTGCGGGTGTGGGTGCTGTATGATGTCGGTGCCCGCACCTGCGGTCGTTGTTTGCTGGAGGAGCCGTCTTGAACTCTCAACACCCCCCCCCCACCCGGCTGTCGCGTGTTCCGGGGGCCCCCGCCTTCACCCCCCCCCCCCCCCCCCCCCCCGTCGCCGGTCGCTGCTGAAAGGGCCGTGGTTGGCTCGTTGATGCTGGTGAGCCGACACCAAACAGCGTTGTGGTGGGGCTTTTGTGTGGTTTCGTTGCTAGCGCCGGTGTCGCCTGCGGTGGCGGTCTCCGGGTCGGGTGACGTTGCCGAAGTCCAAGATTTCACCGAGGCTTTGCAATGGTCAGCCGACAATAACATCGCTGGTGTCGACGGGAACTGTTTCGCACCGGACGACCCGAACGTCTCCCGATGCGACAACAACACCGGACCCACCAACACAACCAGCAACGTCGAAACCGTCCAGGCCGATGAACAAACCTACACGTCCGGTGGTGAGTTCACGTCTGTGTCCGCCGGCTGGTCTCATTCGTGTGGGGTCAAGACTGACAACACGGTCACCTGCTGGGGTAACAACGACAATGGGCAGTCGGTTGCGCCTGCTGGAGAGTTCACTTCTGTGTCCGCCGGCTCGTCTCATTCGTGTGGGGTCAAGACTGACAACACGGTCACCTGCTGGGGCCGCAACAATGATGGGCAGTCGGTTGCGCCTGCTGGAGAGTTCACGTCTGTGTCCGCCGGTCGGTCTCATTCGTGTGGGGTCAAGACTGACAACACGGTCACCTGCTGGGGCAGCAACGACAATGGGCAGTCGGATGCGCCTGCTGGAGAGTTCACTTCTGTGTCCTATGCGTGTGGGGTCAAAACTGACAACACGATCACCTGCTGGTATAACAACAGCTATGAGGAGTGGGGTGCGCCTGCTGGAGAGTTCACTTCTGTGTCCGCCAGCGGAGATTATGCGTGTGGGGTCAAAACTGACAATACGATCACCTGCTGGGGTAACAAATTTAATCGGAAGCGGGGTGCGCCTGGTGAGTTCACGTCTGTGTCCGCCGGCTGGTCTCATTCGTGTGGGATCAAAACTGACAACACGCTCACCTGCTGGGGTAACAGACCAGATTCTCCCGCCTATGGGGGCAGTGTTGTGCCTGGTGAGTTCACTGCTGTGTCAGTTGGCGAGTATCATTTGTGTGCGGTCAAGACTGATAATACGGTCACCTGCTGGGGTAACAACGACCGTGGGCAGTCGGTTGCGCCTGCTGGTGAGTTCACGTCTGTGTCCGCCGGCGGGCTTCATGAGGTAGGCTGGTCTCATTCGTGTGGGGTCAAGACTGATAATACGGTCACCTGCTGGGGTTACACCAGAGCTTTAGGGGAGTCGAATGCGCCTGCTGGTGAGTTCACTTCTGTGTCCGCCAGCACCTTGCATTCGTGTGGCGTCAAAACTGACAACACGATCACCTGCTGGGGTAACAACGACAATGGGCAGTCGGATGCGCCTGCTGGAGAGTTCACTGCTGTGTCCGCCGGTCGGTCTCATTCGTGTGGGGTCAAGACTGACAATACGGTCACCTGCTGGGGCAGCAACTTCTCTGGGCAGAGGGTTGCGCCTGCTGGTGAGTTCAAGTCTGTGTCCGCCGGCTGGTATCATTCGTGTGGGGTTAGGTCTGACAACACGGTCACCTGCTGGGGCCGCAACGATGATGGGGAGTCGGTTGCGCCTGCTGGTGAGTTCACGTCTGTGTCCGCCGGTGGGTCTCATTCGTGTGGGGTCAGGACTGACAGCATTGTCACCTGCTGGGGCCGCAACGATGATGGGCAGTCGGTTGCGCCTGCTGGTGAGTTCACGTCTGTGTCCGCCGGTGGGTCTCATTCGTGTGGGGTTAGGTCTGACAGCATTGTCACCTGCTGGGGCCGCAACGATGATGGGGAGTCGGTTGCGCCTGCTGGTGAGTTCACTGCTGTGTCCGCTGGCGACGTTTATTCGTGTGGGGTTAGGTCTGATGGTGGGGTCATGTGTTGGGGTGCCATCGCTGTTTTTATCCCGTCGGGAAACTCGGGTGGTGGTGGGGCGTCGGTTAGGGTTGCTGTGGGTGGTTTGGGTCCGACTGAGGTTGGGCCTGGGCAGGGTGTTGCTTGTGGGGTGGCTGTGTCGACTTGTCGGCATGTCAATGTTGTGTTGCGGGGGTTCGCGCCGGGTATTTATTCGGTGTCTTGTGCTCATGATGGGTGGGGTCGTTTCGGGCCGTCGGAGTTTTGGACGTTTTCTTTGACGGTTGGTGAGAGTGGTTCGGCGATGCGGGAGGGTGTTTGTTTCCTTGATTTTGCTCAGCTTACTGGCAACGGGGTTTATGTGACTGTTGGTCGGTCGGGTTTTGAGACTGTCAGATCTAATTGGCTTCAAGCCGTTACCGGAACTGCCGTTACCGGAACAGGCGATTCGATGGCTCCGGGCGTGCCGCGTAATGTGCGAGCTGCGGCCCACGGTGCACGGAAGATCCGGGTCACGTGGGATCCGCCGTCGAGTTCTGGGAGTTCGCCGATTAGCCACTACTTGTTTCAGTATTCGGGGTCCGCTGTCGACGGTGACCGTCCTTGGAGCACCAAACCGGTGCGGGTGACCGGTCGTTCCTACATCAGTGGGAATCTGCGTTTCAGTACCGTGTACACTGTTACGGTGACCGCCGTGAACGGTGACAATCGCAGCAGCACGGCCGTGACTACCAAAGTTTCGACCGCGGCTCAGGCTGGTGCACCTCCGAGCGAACCGCGTAATGTGCGAGCTTTTGCCCACGGTGCGCGGAAGATCCGGGTCACGTGGGATCCGCCGTCGAGTTCTGGGAGTTCGCCGATCAGTCACTATTTGGTTCAGTATTCGAGAGCCGGAACCCCCGGGATCCTTGACGGATTCTTTGAAAGGGTCGCCTTATGGATTAGCGGAAAGATAAGAGTGACCGGTACGTCGCACACGCCCTCATGGAACCTCAGTTACGGCACTACCTACAATGTTGCTGTCGTCGCGGTGAACGAGGACGACCGCGCCAGCAGTCCTGCGACCAGCACAGCCACGACAAATGTTAGAGCGGCCTCAACTGAGCTGGGACAGGTCAAAGGCATCCGTTATACTATCGGGAAGCGACAGGAACGAGATGGGGTAATCGTCAGCGTCGATTCGGTATCGTGGGAACGAGTCGCAGGTGCCACGTCTTATGAGTTTAAATGGAAATGGCCACTTTATCCAAGGACCAGATTCGATGACGACATCGGATTCGAGTGTGACGCAACGGAGTGCTCAGCAGAGTTCGAACGCCCTTTGGAGAACGATTCTAGCCTTGTATTGTCGATCAGGGCGACGCGAGGTTCCGATAGCGGCGACTGGACCGCCGCCGACCCCGTTGATCCCGAACCATGCCCAGTTGGCCAAAAGTACAGGCGTGCGAACATCAGCGGCAGGGGCGGCTCGGGAAAGGAGCCGCATATGAAGATTATTGCTCGACGATCCTTTGCCATACCGGGCAGAACGGACATACAGATTAGAGAACATGAAGAAGGGGGGCACGTCAGGGCCGCTAGTAGTCTTTCTCAAGAGGGGTGTTCGTGGGTGGAAAAAGGTTCTAGAGTATCCCGCAAGGCAATAGTTTCGGAAAATGCCCTGATCCGCGACGGGTCTATAATTTCGCACAGTGCTACGGTTTCGGGTGATGCCATTGTGAGCGACGCTATAGTGGAGGGCAATGCTGTGGTGACTGGTAACGCAGAAATTTCTGGTGGTGCGGTCATCAAGGGAGACGCGAAAATCTTTGGTAACGCGAAGATTTACGGGGGCACAATATCAACTGGTGAGTACGACGGTGTCAAAGAGTTTATTAGAGTGTATGAAAAGACTTACGTGCCTGCGTACAAAGAACTCTTTCATCAGTTGGCGTCTTTTCCACATGACAAACACGATTTGATCAAGCGCTTGCATGATTACGATTTCAGTTCCCGCTCACCCGATGGCGACGGAGAATATTTGGGTAGTATAAGAATCGGTGGTATCTTGAGAATAATACGTGCTGTGATTCCTGATCTGACGGCCCTTATTCCCGTTCCCGGAAAATTTGGAACCGCGGTTCAGGGAATTGGTGCAGTTATTGCCTTGAAAAATTTGTCCGATATTGCTGATCAGCTTGCTGAAGATAGCAATCCGGCGCGTATCCGAGATACGTTTCGAGCGTTTGAGCGGCTCTACGCTGCTGTATACAATGATCCCTTCTGCAAACGGGACTGCAAAACAAAGCTAGTTAATATCAAAAACGAAGTAAAACAACTCTAAAGAAAACCAAAAAAGAAAATATGAATAGGTTCAACTCATGAATAGAATCAGATGTACAACGTCTACTGTTGGTTCCGGTCGGATTTTGTCGCGGCTCGGTTCAAGCGTTGCGTTCACAATTGCAATGGTGATCGGGGCGGCTTCGCATGCTGGGGCGGTGGCGGGATATGGTGACGTCGCCGAAGACACTTGGTATACGAACGCGGTGCAGTGGTCGACAGACAACGGGATCACCGGAATAGAAACACCTTGTTTCGAGCCAGGTTCTGCGGTGTCGCGTGGAGAAACAGCGGTGTGGATCTACAACATGGAGAACCAGCCCGAACCCGGGGATTTCCATTCGTTCACTGACGTAACCGTCGCGACTCAACACGCAGCCATCTCGTGGATGTACTTCAAAGGTATCACCACCGGCACATCAGATACCACGTTCTCGCCCGACGAGACGTTGACCCGAGCCCAGATCGCAACGTTTCTGCATCGTCTCGCTGAAAAACCCGTTGCGCCGCCTCACAGTTTCGGTGACGTTGCCGCGGCCTGGCAACAAGATGGGGTGTCTTGGATGGCTCACACCGGTATCACCACCGGCACATCAGACACCACGTTCTCGCCCGATGACACGTTGACACGTGCTCAATTGGTCACGTTCTTGTACCGCTACAAGAACACCCCGAACGTGACCATCAACGCGTCAACAACTGACTGTGACCCCAACGCCGAAACCCCTGCCGATTTGCTAGCAGCTAGTTTCTCAGCTGTCAGCGCAGGCTCGCGTCACAGCTGCGGGTTGCGTACCGATAACACCGTTGTCTGTTGGGGCAACAACGACGCGGGGCAACTCGACGCGCCAGCAGACACCTTCGAAACTGTCAGCGCAGGTTGGCTCCATAGCTGCGCAATACGCACCGACAGCACCATCACCTGCTGGGGCGACGACGACGCTAAACGGCTTGACCCACCAGCAGAAGGTTTCGAAAATGTCAGCACCGGCGGTCTCCATAGCTGCGCGATACGCGCCGATGGCACCATCGCATGTTGGGGAGAACACGACTGGGGAGAAATCGACTCACCCGACGGGACGTTCAAAGCGGTCAGCACCGGCGGCCTCCACAGTTGCGCGATACGCACAGACGACACGATCATCTGCTGGGGAGACACCCCAGCAGGCGGCCTAGACGACGACACAACGAACGCGCGGGCCGGGAACTACAAAACCGTCAACGCAGGTGGACTCCACACCTGCGCGATACGCAACAACGACACAATCACCTGCTGGGGAACCAACGGGCAACTCGACACACCCGACGGACGTTTCAAGACTGTCAGCGCAGGTGGACTCCACACCTGCGCGATACACGCCGACGACACAATCACCTGCTGGGGAACCAACAACTGGGGCCAAGCCGACCCACCACAAGGCAATTTCAAAGCCGTCAGCGCAGGTGGACTCCACACCTGCGCGATACGCGCCGACGACACAATCACCTGCTGGGGACGCGACTACGCCGAATAACTGAGCCCCCAGTGGTGCCTCAAGAGCTCCAGCGTGCCCATCAAGACAACAACCCGGACCTCAATCCCAGACCCGCCGCAGACACTCGATCGCGTACAACACCGATCCCAGAGAATCTCCCGTCGAACGTCAGCGGTCTGCTGGGGACGCTTCCGAGTTGAGCATCTCGGCCACTCGGGTCTTGGCCTGCACGCCTTCGAAGGGGCGTCCGATTATGGCCTTGTCGGGCCCGACGATGATCGGACGCTGAAGCAGCCGGTGATACTTGCTGAGCACCTCCACCACGGCATCGACATTGCCGACGTAGTCGTCCTCGTTGAGGCCGAGCTTGGCGAACTGAGCATCCTTGCGAACGAGGTTCTCGACAGGCTCCTCAAGCTTGGCTATCAGCTCACGCAACGTCTGTTCGTCGGGGAAGTCCTTCATGTAGCGGACCTCTGTGAAGTCGACGCCCATCTCCGTGGCGACCGCCACGGCATTGCTCGACGAGTTTCAATGTTGGTTGTGGTAGATGGTCAGGGCCATTGTTTCTCCTTGTAATGGTCGCGAAGCTCGTATTTGAGGATCTTCATGGTGGCATTGCGGGGCAGCGGGCCATCGTGGATCTCGAGCTGCTCGGGGGTCTTCTGGCGCATCAACCCAGATTCTCGGCAAGCCGCTGCCATCTCCTCGAAGGTCAGGTCCGAATGTCCCGCGGCGGTCTCGACCACCGCGCAGACACGTTCGCCCCGTTCGGCATCGGGCAGTCCGATCACCGCCGCGTTCTCCACCGACGGCAGCCAATAGAGGACATCCTCGACTTCTTTCGCGGAGATGTTCTCGCCCTTGCGGATGATGATGTCCTTGACGCGACCGGTGAGCGTCACATGCCCATCGGAATGCTTGATTCCGAGATCGCCGGTGCGGAACCGGCCCTGTGCGTCGAAGGCCTGTTCGTTGAGGCTCGGGTCTGTGTAGCCCGCGAACAGCATCGGCCCGTTGACGCGGACCTCGCCCTCGCTGCCCGGCGCCGCCTCCGAACCGTCGGCTGCCACGATCGTCACCTCACAACCCCTGACCGGTGCGCCCTCGGTGTGGGCCAGATGCTCATCGGAGTCCGATGGCGAACCCTGGGTGATCATCGGGCATTCGGTCATGCCGTAGCCGTGGGCTATGGGTAAGCCCATCTTCTCCTTCACTTCGAAGTAGATCTCGGGGGGCTTGGGCGCGCCGCCGCCGGCCATGGCCCGGAGCCGCGGCATCGAGTTTCCGCCGAGCTGCTGGTCCTGCGCCAGGAACATCTGGTAGAAGGCCGTCGACCCGCCGATGATCGTGGCGCCGTGCTCGGCGTAGGCGGCCACCGCGCCGGCGGGCGTGAACTTCTCGATCAGGACCGCTCCGAAGCCGTCGACCAGCAGCATCACGATGAAGTCGGGGCCGCCGATGTGGGCATAGGGAAAGGCGATGGTCCCCATGTCGTCGGCGTTGGTCTGAAGCGCTAGGGCGAGGCCGGTTCCTGCCGCGATCAGGGTCTTGTCGGAGTGCTTGACTCCCTTCGGGTCAGACGTGGTGCCCGAGGTGTAGTAGATCCATCGCAGTGCGTCGCCGTCGGTCGGCGCGGGCGGCAGGATCTGCGGGTCGCCCTCTGGGAGGTTCGAGTAGCCGTTGAGTATCTGCGGGCGGGGGTCGAGGTTCACGCTTACTTCGGTCGCCATGGCGTGATAGTCGAATTCGCCCCAGACTCCCGGGGTGAACACGAAGCGGGCTCCGGTCTGGGCTATGCAGAATCCGACCTCGCGATGCCGGTAGATGTGGATGATCGGGTTCTGGACCGCGCCGAGGCGAGAGAGTGCGAAGCTCAACACGATCGTCTCGATCCGGGTGGGCAGTTCCCAAGTGACCGGGGTGCCCTCAGTTACTCCCAGCTGATACAGGCCGGCGGCCACTCGCTCGACCTTGTCGTGGAACTCTGAGTAGGTGAGTTGCCGAGAGGCATCGTCAACTAGGAACAGTCGGTCACCCGACAGCGCTGCACGGCGCGTGAGCAGTTCCCAGAACGTTGTGGCATCGACAAGCTGCTCGCTCACTTCGCGTTCCGTCGCCTTTCGGTATGTCGCATCGCCACAAGTATTGCCCGCGCCGCCAGCGGAGGCGAATCTGGCCGTTGGGCGAACCTCGCGATTAGACGAACCTCGCCGTTGGGCGAACCTCGCGGTTTGGCGAACCTCGCCGTTTGGCGAACCTCGCGGTTTGGCGAACCTCGCGGTTGGGGCGGGTTGCGCTCAAACCGCTTCGCTGCCGCGTTCCCCGGTGCGGATGCGGGCGAGGGTCTCAACTGGTGTGACCCAGACCTTGCCGTCACCGATCTTCTCGGTACGGGCTGAGGCCAGGATGGCCTCGACCACTCCGTCGGCCGCGGAGTCGTCAACGAGAATCTCGATTCTGGTCTTGGGTGTGAAGGTGACCCGGTACTCGGTGCCACGGTAGGTCTCGCTGTGGCCGCCCTGGCGGCCGAAGCCCTGTACCTCCGACACGGTCATGCCGGCCACGCCGACATCGGCGAGCGCAGTCTTGACGTCTTCGAGCTTGAAGGGTTTGATAACCGCACTGACTAGTTTCATGACAGATTCTCCGTTCTGCGTAGGTTGGCACAATCATACTATGTATCAACATTGATAGTTGCCAAGTTCCTAATTTTCGCAATTGTCTTTGGACTGGGGTTCTTGATTCTGTAGTTTGTATTGATACAATAGTCAGTATGGCAGACACCGAACGCGCTCCTATCGTTGCCTACCGCGACCACCGAAACTTCGAGCGACGGCTCGTGATCCGACTCGAGACAGGCACCAACATCCCCGTGTTCGAACAGCTCCGAGCACAGTTGTCGGTAATGACCGCGGTCGGGCGGCTCGAGCCGCGCAGCAAGCTGCCCACAGTTCGAGAACTCGCTGCCGCGCTGGACCTAGCACCGGGAACCGTGGCGCGCGCCTACCGCGAACTCGAGAACGACGGCATCGTCGAAGGCCGAGGCCGCCGCGGGACCTTCGTGGTTGATGAGCCCCCCCACAGCGAACCGCTCCAGGAGCGCCGCAAACGGGTGGCGACCGCAGCCGACCGATTCGTCTTCGAGCTCGCCGTGCTCGGAGTCGGGCTCGACGACGCGCTCGAAGCAGTCAGAGCCGCAACCGAGCGCGCAACCGAGCGCGCCACCGAACGACAGGGCACAACAGCAAAAACCGAAGCGGCTCAGTCCCGCAGGCCATGAACCGGCTGTGGAGCGCGCTCGCCCGCAATCGAACGATGCGCCAGTTCGCCCGCTTCGGCGACGGTCATGCGCCGGCCACCGACCGACACGACCGGGCCCTTCTGCCATCCGTCGCAGACGTTGAGCTGATCGCCGGTGTTCTCGAAGGTTCGACCGGTCACGTCACAGGCGGCGCTGCCCAGCCAGACGACCAGCGGAGAAACGTTCTCGGGTGCCTTGTCGTCGAATCCATCGGGTATCTCAGCGCTGTAGAAGATGCCCTCGGTCATGCGGGTGCGGGCATCGGGGGCGATGGCGTTGGCGAGCACGCCGTAACGCCCCCACTCCGCCGCCTGTTGAATCGTCAGCAGCGCGATCCCGGCCTTGGCCGTCGCATAGTTGCCCTGGCCGATTGATCCGGCCAGACCGGCCCCCGAAGAGGTGTTGACCACTCGGGCGGCGACCGGCTCGCCCGCCTTGGCCCGGTCGCGCCAATGCTCAACGGCGTGGCGTGCCGGTGCGAAATGGCCTTTGAGATGTACCCGGGTGACGCTGTCCCATTCATCCTCGGACATCCCCGCGAGCATCCGGTCACGCAGGAATCCTGCGTTGCAGACCAGCGTGTCGAGCCCGCCGAAGGTGTCGATCGCCTGGCGGACCAGTGCCGCGGCCTGTTCCCAGTCGGCCACGTCAGCCGCGTTGGCCACTGCAGCACCGCCGTCAGCGACGATCTCGGCCACCACCTCGTTGGCGGCGTCGCTGGTTGACGGTGTGCCGTCGCGCTCAACGCCGAGGTCGTTGACCACGACTCGGGCACCGTGCGCCGCGAACGCCAGCGCATGGGCACGGCCGAGACCTCCCCCAGCCCCGGTGACTATCACCACCCGCCCGTCAAGATCGGCCACTTCAGTGCTCAAGAGAACGCCGGATCCAACTCGGACGACACGATCCACATCGCGAAATACTGGGCCGCTCCCCCGTATGCGTGACCGAGCGCGACCCGCGCTCCGTCGACCTGATAGTCACCGGCGGTGCCCCGCACCTGATTGGCAGCCTCGAGACAGCGGATCATCCCCGACGCACCTATCGGGTTCGACGACAGCACACCGCCCGAGCAGTTGACCGGGAAGTCGCCGCCCAGTTCCGTCGCGCCCTCATCGGTCATCTTCCAGCCCTCACCGTCCGGTGCAATGAGGTGCCCCTCAAGCCACATCGGTTCGTACCAGCTGAACGGAACATACAGCTCCGCAGTGTCGATCTGGCGGCGCGGATCGGTGATCCCCACCTCTTTGTACAGCGCCGCCGCGCAGTCGACCCCGGCTTGGGGCTTGACGGTGTCGCGCCCGGGGAAGCTCGAGAATTCGGTGCGCTTGGCGTGCCCCAGCACCCAGGCAGGCGTGTTCGGCGAGCGCGAGACCAGGTCCTCTGAACTCAGCACCATCGCCGCGGCACCGTCGGAGGAGGGGCACGACTCCAAGAAGTGCAGCGGGTCCCACAGCATCGGTGATTCCCTGACCGCCTCAATGCTGATGTCGTGGAGATGCAGGTGTGCGTACTGGTTCTTCAGCGCGTTCTGTCGGTCCTTGACCGCTACCTGCCAGCCGATGTGCTCCGGCGCTCCCGAGCGACGTATGTACTCCCGTATCCACGGCGCGAAGGTGCCTCCGGCCCCCTGGCCTCCGGATTTGCCGCCAGACAATGCCCAGGTGGCGTTGCCCTCGGACTGCTTCTCGTAGGTGACCGTCAAGACCGTGTCGTAACGGCCGCTCTCCACGAGCACAGCGGCAGAGATCGCCGTTGAGGCGCCCACTGACCCGGCTGTGTGGACTCGGTGGATCGGTTTGCCGACCGCTCCGAGAGCATCAGCGAGCGACAACTCGGGCATTATCACGCCCTCCAACGCATCGGGGGCCTTTCCGAGCACCACCGCGTCGATGTCGGCGAAGCTCACTTCGGCGTCGTCGAGGGCCCGCAGTGCGGCCTCGCGCACCAGCCCGTCGAGCGAGAGGTCGTCGCGCCGACGCTTGTACTTGGTCTGGCCGATTCCGACGACTGCGCATGGTCGAGCCATGTCAGGTTCCCCCTTCCAGGACACATAGCAGGTTCTGTTGCAACGCCGCACCCGAGGAGGCATGGGCCACTCCCCGCCCGGCTTCGCCGGCGGCGATGCGTCGAGCCACCTCGATCACCCGGACCAGGCCCGTGGCCATCACCGGATCACCTGCGAGGGGTCCTCCTGAGGGGTTCACCGAGGTGGAGTCGGCGAGGTTCAGAGCGTTGCGAAGGATGATCTCCTCGTGGGCGTGGGTGACGTGCAACTCGGCCACATCAACGGCCCCGTCGCCGACTCCTGATCCCGCCGCGGCCAGGCGTGTGCTCGCCGAGTCGGTGAGGTCGCGCAGCCCTGCGTGATGGGACTCGATGCGATGGTCGAGTCCGCTGATCCACACCGGTTTGTCGGTGATCTCTGTGGCCCGGTCCCGACGGGCGATCAGCAGCGCGGCAGCACCGTCCGCCTTGGGCGACACGTCATGGGCGCGCAGCGGTGCCATGTCATAGGGGGCGGCTAGGAGCTCTTCGACCGTGGCTGTGGTGCGGATCTGAGCATGGGGGTTGCTTGCCGCTGAGGCGTAGCTGCGGGCCACGACTTCGGCTATCTCGGTCTCGGTGGCTTTGTGCGACTCGATCAGTGAGCGTGCCGCGATTCCGGCCATGGCATCGGGGTCGATACCCAACGGGGCGACGACGTAGGGATCGGCCTGCAGGTGGAAGACCTCGCGGGAGTTGCACGGGGAGGACTTTCCTGAGCCGACCACCATGGCAATGTCGATGTCGCCCATCTGGAGGCGCAGCCATGCCTCAAACAGTGCCCAGGCACCGTCCATCTCCACATGGGATTCATACACCGGTGGCCACGCCCCCATCCCGTCTACGTTCGACACGAAGGCGAAGGGCATTCCGCTGAGGTAGTCGCAGCTACCGGCGATCGTGAAGTCGACGTCGTGGCGTTCAATTCCAGCGTCAGCGAGCAGCGCATTGACGCACTCCATGATGAGCACGACTTCGGGGCCGTCGTAGCGCACATGCGCGTGGGTCTGCGCGAAGCCCACGATCGCTATGTCGTTGTTGTGGCGTTGAGTGTTGTGGCGTTGAGTGTTTTGGCGTTGAGTGTTGTGGCGTTGAGACTGTGGCATCAGAAGTTGTGCTCCTTCAACAGTTCGGGATCGACGTCGGGCTCTCCGGTCGGTTCCCAGCGCTCGTAGACCTCTTCGTTGAGGCCGTAGCCGCGGTTGTCGAACTCGCCGATGCGGTCGTCTTCGCGCCACACCATCTGAAGGCGCATGCCGACACGGAAGTCCTCAACCTTGATGTCGCGGATATCGATCCCGCCGACTGTGGAGTCTGCGCCGTCGAGGAGCACCGAGCAGCGGATGTAGGGCTCCGTCTCAGTCTGTCCGTGATACTGGACCGGCACGATCTCGGTGAACGACGTGACCGTGCCGACGTCGGCGACCTCCACGTCATCGTCTGGGGTCATCGGCACCCGGTTGGTGGCGTCGTAGCCGCGGCTCGGCACATGGACCTTGCCGTCGACGGGGCTTCGCTGCCCGATGATCCTGCCCTGCCGCAGTCCCTCCACGAAGCGACGCCGATGAGGCAGCAGCGGCTCTCGGATTCGCACGCCTATCAGGTGCTCGGTTATCCGCACGGGCTCGGCGTCGTCATCGACTTCCGGTGCTGCGGGTGCCTCGTCGCCGGGAACGAAATAGACATCGTTGATCGTGCCCTGCCGATCGCCTCTGAAACGCACCACCACCCGCATCCCGGTCGACATCGAGTCTTCGGAGCCGGCATCGACGGCATGCAGCATGGTCGTGTCCGCGCCGTCGAGCTTGATCTGGGCGAAGGCGAAGGGGTGCTCGAAAGGATGCTTGGAGGTCGGTTGCGCGACCCATGTCCAGCCGGTGACCTCTCCGGCGGGACCAACCTCGACGAGGTTCTCGGCACCCACGGTGGCGCCGGTGTCGGGGTCGTACTCGACAGGCGGGCAGATGACCCTGGCGCCGACTCTCGTGGCGAGCATCCGTCCGTCCCGAAGACCGGTCAGGAACGGTCCGATTATCGGTCCGGTGGTTCGCGTGTAGGGGTACTCGAGGTTGAAGTCGATTTCGAAGAGTTCAGCCATACCCCCGCAGTCCACCACAACTCACGCCAGCGCCCCAAAACCGGAACCCGTTCTTTGCCTCTCTGCCGTCGGTGCTCAGCGGCGGCCGCGGACCAGACGGCCGGGGCGTGCTCCGGTGTCCTCGCCGTGCCGGCGGGTCACCTCGCCGGCGACGATCGTCGCCACGTAACCGTCGGCCCGCTGGATCAAGCGCCTGCCGCCGGCGGGAAGGTCATGCACCAACTCGGGTGTCCGCAGATTGATCGTGTCGTGATCGATGATGTTGACGTCGCCCCGCCGGCCGACGGCGAGCGTGCCGCGGTCCTCCATGCCGAAGAGCTCGGCGGTGTCTTTGGTCTGCTTGCGCACCACCCACTCCAACGGCAGTTTCTCGCCGCGGTCACGATCCCGGGTCCAGTGCGAGATCATGGTGGTCGGCAGCGAGGCATCGCAGATCAGGCCGCAGTGGGCTCCTCCGTCACCGAGCCCCACCACAGCCTGCGGGTGGGTCAACTGTTCGCGGATAACGTCGTGGTTGGAGTCCACATAGTTGTAGAGCGGCGCCATCAGCAGCGCCCTGCCGTCCTCGGCGAGGAACGCGTTGTATGCGACTTCCTCCGCAGAGACGCCTGAGGCCTCCGCGATCGCGCCGATCGAGCGCTCACGGGTCGGCTCATAGTTCGGCGGGTCGCTCAGCACGTAGAGATTGTGGAGCATCCCGGCCACGAGCATGGCGACACCCTCGTGGACCGATCCCTGGCGCTCGGCGTTCTCCTCAGCGAGGATCGCTGCCCGGACCTCAGGGCGGCGGAGCTCCACGATTCGCTCCTCGATCGGCAGGTCGGCTAGTCCCATGTAGGTGGGGCGCAACATGAAGGGATGCCCTGTCTGGAATCCGACCAGCACCCCGAACGGGCGACCCGCAACCTGCGGGTAGAGTCTGGCGCCCTCCTCGGTGGCCGCCAGCGACACCGCCATCTGCTCTTTCCAGAGGTCGGGCGCGCCCGGTACCTGCAGCATCGCGAAGGTGACCGGTTGACCGGTCTCCGCGGAGAGCCTGCGCATCCAGTCGACCTCTTTCATGGGCGCAACCAGGTCGAGGCCCGCGGCGCCAGCCGGTGCCAGTTCGAAGACTCCGCCTCCGCCGTCTCGCAGGGCCCGGCCCAGCGCGAACAGTTCGTCTTCGGCGGCGAACGTGCCCGGCACGGGTTCGCCGTCCATCGCCCGGTGCCCGATGGTGCGCGAGGTGGAGACGCCCAGAGCGCCTGCCTCCACTGCCTGCTGCACGATCTCGGCCATGGCTTCGATCTCGTCTGTTGAGGCGTCCTCGTTGCGGGCACCCCGCTCCCCCATCACGTAGGCGCGCACCGACCCGTGGGGAATCTGGGTGCCGACATCGACGGACCAGCGCCGCTTGTCGAGCGCATCGAGATACTCCGGGAACGTCTCCCAGTCCCATTCGATCCCCTCGCTCAGAGCCGCGCCGGGGATGTCTTCAACTCCCTCCATCAACTGGATCAGCCATTCCTCGGTGCCCGGCCTGACCGGAGCGAACCCGACGCCGCAGTTGCCCATGACCAGGGTCGTGACGCCGTGCAGCGACGTGGGCTCCAGCGTTTCATCCCAGGTGACCTGACCGTCATAGTGGGTGTGTACGTCGACGAAACCGGGTGTCACGAGCAGTCCGCTGGCGTCGATCGTCTCGCTGGCGTCGCCCTCGAGGTCGGGGCCGACCGCGACGATGACACCATCGGCGATGGCCACGTCGGCTGTGTAGCGGTCTGAGCCGGTGCCGTCTACGACGGTCCCGTTGCGAATTAGAAGATCAAACATGGTGGTCCTTTGGATTTGTACTTCGTTGACTTGGCTGACTTGGTTGACTCGGCTGACTCGCTCGGCTGAGGTCGCTTCCACTCTAGAGGCACCCGTCGGGTCGGCCCGAATCGGTCGTCGGGTCAGTCGTGGACTTTGGATTGTTGGTCGACGGCTCCACCGACGAGGGCGTTCACCAGTCCGGTGAGATGACGGTCAAGCCGGGCGGCGGTGGCTCGGTAGGCAGCCAACGGTTCGCCGAAAGGGTCGTCGATCTCCTCAGCGGGACGCCCGACGAGTTCGCCTTCGCGCATCGCCCCGACAGCCGCAATTCGTTCGCTCATCGCGTTCCCAGTCGAGTTGGTCGGTGTGGTCAATCCGGACGATCCCGAGCTTGCCGCCAGACGGGCGAACTCGGAGGGGAGGAACACTCGGGTCTTCAGTTCGCTGTCGCGCCCGACTACCGCGCCCGCGTGGATTCTGGTCATGGCCACCACCAGATCCACGTCAAGGTCGTCGCTGTTCAGGCGGCGACTGACATGGTCACCGATGTCGAAGCCCATCTCGGCCATGACCGCGACGGCGTGCGGGGTCGCGGGGTGCTGCGACCACCCCAGGGTCCCGGCTGAAGCCACCGAAGCACCCACACCCGCGGCACCGAGCCGGGCCCGCAGAATCGCCTCCCCCATCGGCGAGCGACAGATGTTTCCGGTGCAGACCACCAGTACCCGCAACTCACACATCCTCCAAGCTTCGCACGCCCGGACCAGAGTCCCACCATCGACATCAGCCGCTTGGGCTACAACGCAGTTCCACACCCAGCACTCCCTGCCCCGCCGCGGCCGGTGCCCCTCGCCTCAACGGTCAAACATGACCTGCATGCAAGATGCTTGGAGTAACATCACTTGGCCCCTTTGATTCGGTGGAGGAGGTCTCAGATGGCACAGACAGCACAGGACTCCTTCAACTTGGCTCTGAAACATCTTGAGCGCGTTGCTGTGTCGTGGGACGACCCGACCGACTGGCTTGAACTGTCGACGTTCGGGTTCTACTGCCTTGAGGCTTGCGTTGTCGCGGCCGCTCTTCAGTTGAAGCGGACACGTCCTGGCAGCCACCGTGCCAAGGCGGAGGAGGCCCGGTACCTCACGACTACGCACCACTTGCCCGATATTGAGAAATTGCTCGTTGACCTGAACACAATGCGGAAGTCCGAAGCTTACGGCGATGTCGAACCACCCGACAATCTCGATCCGCAGGAGGTCGCGTCGGAGATTGAGGCATACGTCGAGCAGATCGGGAGCCTCCTGCAATGAGTCAACAACTGACCTCGGAACGAGTGTCGAGCACAGCCTTCACAAGGGGTGACCTGTCGGATGTGGTGAAGCGGTGGCCGGACGAAGCCTCTCGCGTATGGACGCACGGGGCCGTGGGGGGAGCAAGCGATAATGAGGCCGTCAAGGCGATCGTGGCGACCGGCTCGTCGGTTCGCGACGTGGAACACAGCGATGACCTTGATCTGGTTCTGGTGTACGGCGAGTGTCGGCCCATTCTGGCTCGACCGCCGATCTCCATAGACCTGAGGCTGTACGAGCAGGACGAGGTGTTGCAGAAGCTGGCTGCGGGTCACGACTACCTGTCTTGGACCGTGCGTTACGGGGTGGTGTTGTTTGAACGCCGCGACTGGTGGACGACGCTGCGCGCCGACTGGCAGGACCGGTTGTCGCTGCCGTCGGTGACTGATGCCCTCAAACGCGCCCAAAGGGCCGAGGGCCTGTACAGAAAGCTGTTCGAGATCGGAGACGCCGACGCTGCAGCGGACTTGCAGCTATCAATGCTGACGTTCCTGAGTCGGGCAGCGCTGAGCAAAGCAGACGTGTTCGCGAAGTCACGACCTGAGCTTCCCGATCAGTTGCACGGAATCGGTGAACGAGAGTTGGCGGAACGTCTCATCGACGCGTTGGAACGCAGAACTGAGCGGACTACGCGGGATTCCGTGATCTGAGCCGAATCCGTATAGACCGAATCGCGGAAAACTTCGACGGTGCAACTCGTTTCTTAGGAGAAACCGCCGTCACGCCAAGGTTGATCCAGATCTAAGCCGTTGAAAGCTCGACTTCTAGCTGCTTCGTCCGAACTCCTGGGTTGCCGGGAACACGCAGGACGAAGTGCTGCGGAAGCTGGATGCGGGTCACGACTACCTGTCTTGGAGCGTGCGCTACGGGAGAGTCTTGTTTAGACGCTGTGATCGGTGGACGACACTGCGCGCCAACAACCTGAAACCAACCAGTGTGTGTAGCGTGTTGACGACAACCATGAGTCCTGGTTGGTTTGTAGCGTGTTGACGACAAATCATGGATCTGGTAGGTTTGTAGCGTGAACACTACAAATGATCAGGATGCGGGTGGGGTTCCCGCGAAGCGGAGCCCGAAACGGACGCTCACGACATCGCGTCGGCTCGGGTGGGCGGTCAGGCAAGCCCGCCGCGAGCTGGGCTGGTCACAAGAGGAGTTGTCAGCAGCGTCAGGGGTCTCACGACCGCAGATCTCAGACATCGAATCAGCGAAGAGCAGCCCTAGAACGACGACCCTGTTCGAGTTGCTGCGTGCATTGGACTACGAACTCGAAATCCGTCCGCTGGAGTCGGGCAGCCGGCTCGACAACGCCTTGAGAAGGACTACCGACGATGCAACGTCTTGATGTTCTGCTGCACGGACGGCTCGTAGGGGTCGTCACCGAAGGAAACCGTGGGAGGGTCGAGTTCGCCTACATCGACGATCATTTGAACTCGTCCAGTCCTACACCGCTGTCGGTGAGCATTCCTCTTGAACCCGGACCGAAGAATATTGAGGCGTGGCTCGACGGTCTGCTCGCAGACAACGACAACGTGCGGCATAGATGGGCCGCGGACTACAAGGCGGAGTCCACAAAACCGGTCGATCTGCTGGCAACGCCAGTCGGTCGAGAATGTGCGGGGGCCGTGCAGATATGCAGACCTGAGACGACCAGCGACCTTATGAGCAGAGCCGGCATCCTGCATCCGCTTACTGAGTCCGGCGTGGCTCGAATAATCTCAAACCTCCGCACAGACCCGTCGGGCTGGAACCGCGACCGGTCACAGACAGCGTTCAGTCTCGGCGGCGCACAGACCAAGACAGCGTTGCGGTTCGACAACGGACAGTGGTCGCTCGCCGCAGGTTCCGCTTGCACAACCCATATTCTCAAACCGGCAGCGGCGAGGTTCCCGGACCTCGACATCGTGGAACACCTCTGCCAACATGCAGCACGCAAACTCGGCCTGCACGCAGCCGGGACTGCGTGCGTCTATTTCGATGACGAAAGGATCCTGGTCGTCACACGATTCGACAGGGAACAACTACCGAACGGCGACTGGGCACGGATCCATCAAGAAGATGCGTGTCAAGCGTTGGCTGTTCCCCCGCACCAGAAATACCAGAACGACGGTGGACCGACGCCATCAAGGGTGGTTTCGCTAATCCGCGAGCATTCATCGAAGCCGGAGAACGATGTTCGCCGGTTCCTTGACGCGTTCGTCTACAACTGGTTGATAGTGAACACCGACGCTCACGCCAAGAACTACGGTCTGCTGCTCGACGCCGATGATGTCCGGTTCGCTCCGTTGTACGACCTGTGCTCGTTCATCCCGTACAGGATCGTGGACGGCGAGCATCTTCATCTCCCGAAACTGAAAGTGGCGATGAAGATAGGCAAGGACTACACGCTCAACAAAACCGACAGAGAATCGGCTTGGCTGCATGTAGCCGACCAGCTTGACGTCTCTCCGTTGCTCGTAGCTGAACGGATCGACGCTCTCGCTGACGGCCTCAACACGGCATTCGCAGAAGCCGTCGACACGTTGCCGGACCGCGCCAGAGCCGCGCCAGTCGTCGCTGAGATGATCGAGGCCATCGCGGTTCGACGAGTCACCGGTCTGGACGTCGCGCGCCGCCTTCAACACTCATTCCCGAAACCGGCCCGCCAGCATCAGAGGCTTGAGTTGTCAAACGAAGGCGGAGCAGCCGACCCGTCTCAAGGGTTCGAGCTGTCAGGTGAATGCGGAAGGCGCAACAGAACAAAAAGCGGGTTCTGCAAACATCCGCACCCCGGGCGAGGCGGTCGATGCGCGGCTGGACACCGGCACTGACACAAGCGGTCAACGATGAGGTCGGGTCAATCCCCGCCGGAGATCAGCAAGGGTGTTGCGGTTGAGCGAAAGCGGTCACAGCTGGGACGGTACGCGAGACTACGGGCCAGACTGATGGCCGCAACTCAAGCAACTCAGTTGAGGATCAAGGAGTAGAGCATTGCCGGGACCACTTGATGGAGTACGGATCGTTGAGCTCGGCGTCTGGGTAGCCGGACCAGCCGCTGGAGGCATCTTGGCGGACTGGGGCGCGGATGTGATCAAGATCGAGCCTCTGGGCGGTGACCCGGCCCGTACCTTCCAAAACATGCTCGGTGGCGACATGCCCACCAACCCCGTGTTCGAACTTGACAACCGCTCCAAGCGCAGCATCGCCCTGGACCTCTCCGACGACGAGGGTCTGGCAATCGCCAAGGAACTGATCGCGCAGGCCGACGTGTTCATCACCAATGTGCGGCTCGCCGGACTCGAACGCCTGGGGCTGGACCACGAGACCCTGCTGGAGCAGCATCCCCGCCTGGTGTACGCGGCGATCACAGGATTCGGCCTTGACGGGCCCGACAAGGACCGTGCGGCGTATGACATCGCCGCCTTCTGGGCACGGTCCGGGATCGCCCACATGCTCACTCCGCAGGGCAGCAATCCCCCGTTCCAACGGGGCGGCATGGGTGACCACAATGCCGGCATGGCGGCCGCAGCCGCCGTCTCCGCAGCGTTGTACAGCCGTGAACGCACTGGCCGAGGGCAACTGTGCTCGACTTCGCTGTTCCGCACGGGGATCTACACGATCAGCTTCGATCTGTCGATCACCGTGGGCTGGGGGCTCACGCTGGGAGTCGGTGCCCGGGAGACGATGCACAACCCCACCACCAACAACTACATCGCCGGCGACGGCAAGCGGTTCTGGGTCGTGGGCCTGGAGGCGAATCGGCACTGGCCGCCGCTGGCGCGCGCGGTGGGGCACCCGGAATGGATCACCCACGGGCGTTTCGCCACGGCTGCTGACCGGGCACGCAACGGGCCGGAGCTGCTCGGCGAACTCGACAAGATCTTCGTCACGAAGACGCTCGCCGAGTGGGCCGAGATCTTCGCTGCGGAACCAGACTTCTTCTGGGCGCCGGTCCAGTCACCCGACGATCTGCTCGCGGATCCCCAGTTCTATGCGGCGGGCGCCCTCGTTGAGGTGCCCGACGAGTCTGCCACGACATCGATGATCGCCACACCGGTCGATTTCGACGGCACACCCTGGGCGCCGCGCAGCCTCGCCCCCAGACTCGGGGAGCACACCGTGGAGATTCTCGGCAGCCTCGGCCGCGCCAACGATGCGGAATCCCTCGCGGCTCGGGGTGTGGTGGGTATCGCCTGATGTTCGGTCGCATCGGCCGAGGCGCGGCCCTCCCGGTCGCATTCATTTTCTGCGTCGCAGTATCGGCATGTGCTGGATCAGATGGCGACCGTCTCGGCGATGAGCCTGGTGCGAGCACCTCGACGACAGCGGACCTGGTCGGCAACGCCGAGACCGCCGGCTCCGGCACTGGGACGGGGGCGACCTCAGCGATGGAAAGCACCGACACAGCCGCCACCAGCACGGCCTCGTCCACCGACATTGCCACCACGACGACCACAGTCGTGCCCCGAACAGACACGACCACCGCACCGATCGACTCCGGTTTGACCATCAAGGGCAACAACGGCTCGGGCACGACGACCACCACGCCGACCAACTCTCCAACCACCAACCAGGGCACGGACGGCACCAACACGCCGACCAGCACAAACACTACCTCAACCAAACCACCAACCAGCACAACCCAAACCAACACCACCAACACACCGACCAGCACAAACACGACGTCAACCACACCACCGACCAGCACGAACACGACCTCAACCACACCACCGACCGCCACAACCACACCACCAACCAGCACAACCCAAACCAACACCACCAACACACCGACCAGCACAAACACGAACACGACGTCAACCACACCACCGACCAGCACAACCCAAACCAACACCACCAACACACCGACCAGCACAAACACGACCTCAACCAGGTCACCAGGTGTCGCCGAGGTGTCGCCTTGGCCATCGGATCCCCGCACCGCGAGCGACAGGGAGTGGCGGGTGAGGATCGAGGCTTCGTGGCGTCACGAAACCGACGCCTTCACTCAGGGACTCGAGACTGACGACGGGATCATCTATGAGAGCACCGGGCTCTACGGGAAGTCGCGGTTGCGTGCCCTCGAAGGCACGCTGGAACTGCGCTCGGTTGCGCTCGAGCGCGAGGTGTTCGGCGAGGGTCTGACTCTGGTCGGCGACGAGATAATCCAACTCTCCTGGCGCGAGGGCCGGGCATTTCGCTGGGACCGCGACACTTTCGAGCCGCGCGGCGAGTTCCGCTACGACGGCGAGGGCTGGGGCATCTGTTGGGACGAGGGCCGTTCCCGTCTGTTGATGAGCGACGGCACTCCGACGCTCACCCACCGCGACAGGGACTTCACAGTCGCGGCGACCACGACGATCCTTCGCGGCGACGATCCCGTGACAAGGGTCAACGAACTCGAATGCGTCGACGGGCTGGTTGTCGCCAACATCTGGATGAGCAACGAGATCATCGTCATCGACCCCGATTCTGGGGAGGTGCTGGTGTCTATCGACGCCGCGGCGCTGGCCGGCGAAGCGGGCATCCCAGCCGGCGAACGCCACGAGGTGCTCAACGGCATTGCCTACAACGGAGACGGCGAGTGGATTCTCGGCGGCAAGAACTGGCCCCTGCAGTTCCTGGTGACCTTGACTCTCAACTGACTCTGGCGGATCAGGCGACGGAGTGCCTCTGCGGCTCGAACGGAAGGGGCGGTCCGTCTGCTCTGCTCGGCGCTATTGGGCAACTGAACTCCACTGAACTCCGTTCTCAGGCGAATCCCAGAACAGCAGTGTCACACACTCCGGCCATGATCTGGGTTCCCTCGCGATCCGGGTCGGACCGCCATCACACCCCGACATCAACCCGGAGAAAATGATGGCCAAGTCCCTATCCGCCAGTTCCTTGGGCAGGCGCGCACTCTCGCTCGACTGCGGAGTCGCCGCCCTCGCCGAGGAGATGATTGCTATCCCTCCGCCTCCCGGCAGCAGCGCGCATCCCTACGGTCCCCTGGTGGGGGTGCGCTGCGGCAGAGGCGTGGGTGCCGTCGCCTACCCACTGTCGGCCCGCCTGGTCCACAGAGAGGAGTCCGACACCCGAATCGCCGTCGTCGTGAGCCGGACCTCGGCGCCGCTGATCATCGACCCCGACCGGAAGCAGCCGATGACGATTGAGGCCGAGCTCGGTCCGGCAGTCGATGTCGGGCGGCGCGTGCTGGGAATGGCCACGCCTGCAGAACCGACCCCTCCGTCAGACGTCCTAGACGTGTTCTGGCTCGACGGGATCATCAGCGTGGCGCTGCGCGCTGCTACCGAAGGACCGCTCAACTGGGCTGCGGTGTCGGTGCTGCACCCGCTCACGGACCGGCAGATCGAACCGTGGCGCCTGCGCAACAGGCGCTTGAGGCTGCCGTTGGGCTGGGACGCGTTCCGAAATCGAGCCTCGAATGCCTCCTCACCCTGGCCTGGGATGGACCCTGCGATCGCCGGATGGCTCGACGAAGGTTCCTTCGCCCGCTGGTGCATTGCCGACCTTCCCGACAAAGACGCCCTTGTCGATGATCTTCGCGACCTGCTGGACCCTTCGGTCATGGCCGGTATCGATGAGGCCCTGGCGCCCCCCGGGGAATGGATCAGGCGCTGGCTGTAGTGCTCCGTCGAACAAACAGCGCCCGAAGCGTTTGCGAACAGTGCCAGTCCTGGCATCCTTGAACACGGTGTCTGGCTACCCACGAGGACTTCTGTGACCTACAAACCGGGTGATCGCGTCGTCTATCCGCACCACGGCGCAGCCATTATCGAGAAGAAGGAGAAGCGCACCGCGTTCGGCGAGGAGCGGGACTATCTCGTGTTGCGCATGGCACACGGCGACCTGGTCCTCTCAGTGCCCGTCGACAAGGTCGAGCAGGTCGGCATGCGTTGGCCGATCTCCACTGAGGACGTCGAAGACCTCTTCGAGGTGCTCGCCAAACGAGACGTGCGCGAGCCCGCCAACTGGTCGCGACGCTTCAAGAACCATCAGGAGAAGCTGAAGTCCGGCGATGTGTACCAGGTCGCTGAGGTGGTCCGCAACCTTGCGCTGCGAGACAACGCCAGGGGACTGTCGGCCGGCGAGAAGTCGCTCTACACGAAGGCACGGACAGTGCTCATCTCAGAGCTCGCGTTCGCCCTCGAGGTCGACGAGGAGATCGCCACGACCCGCGTCGACGACGCTCTGGTGTGAAAGGCCGACCGCACAGGTTGGACGACGCGGCCCCAGCGACGCGAAGCAGTGGCCCGAGCGGCGCGAAGCTTGGTGGGGTGACTCGGTTGCGCTACCTAGAGCCGTTCAATGATCGTGACGTTGGCTTGGCCGCCTCCCTCGCACATGGTCTGGAGTCCGTAGCGGCCGCCCGAACGTTCTAGCTCGTGCAACAGGGTGGTCATCAGCTTGGCCCCGGTGGCACCGAGGGGATGACCGAGCGCAATCGCACCGCCGTTGACGTTGACTGACGCGTGGGGAATGTCGTGCTCGGCCATCCAGGCCATCGGCACGCAGGCGAATGCCTCGTTGCACTCGAAGAGGTCGATATCGGAGACCGACATGCCGGTCTTCTCGAAGGCGTGGGCCGTGGCGGGAATGGGCCCGGTGAGCATCAGCACCGGGTCGTCGCCGCGCACGCTCAGGTGATGGATCCGGGCTCTCGGGGTCAGGCCGTGGTCCTTGATCCCCTGCGACGAAGCGATCAGCAACGAAGCCGACGCGTCACTGATCTGGCTCGCCACAGCCGCGGTCAACCTCCCGCCCTCCGCGAGAGGCTGAAGTTGAGCCATCTTCTCGAGGCTGCCGCCGCGCCGGGGCCCCTCGTCGGTCAGGCAGTCCCCCAGCGGAACGATCTCAGCATCGAAACGGCCCTCGTCGATGGCCCGAATCGCCCGTTCATGGCTCTCAAAGGAGAACTCCTCCATCGCCTCGCGGGAGATGTCCCACTTCTCGGCGATCATCTCGGCCCCGCGGAACTGCGAGATCTCCTGGGTGCCGTAACGCTGCACCCAACCGGCAGATCCGCTGAACGGATCATCGAAACCCAGGTCAGCAGCCAGAATCATCGCTGACCCGATCGGTATCTGCGACATCTGCTGGACACCTCCGGCAACCACCAGATCGGCGATCCCCGCCATCACCATCGTCGCCGCGAAGGTCACGGCCTGCTGGCCCGAGCCGCATTGACGGTCCACGGTGGTTCCCGGAACGTGGGTGGGAAGCCCGGCCGCGAGCCATGAGGTTCGAGCAATGTCACCGGCCTGGCCCCCGACCGAGTCGACGTTGCCGAATATGACGTCGTCAACCGCTGCGGGGTCAATGCCGGTGCGTTCGATCAACGCCTTGATCGACGCTGCTCCCAGGTCGGCCGGATGGATGTGGGCCAGTCCACCGCCCCGCTTGCCGGTGGGGGTGCGCACGGCGTCAACAATGTAAGCCTCAGACATCCCTGCATCCTGCCCGCAACCGACCGAGTTCTCCAAGTTCGCCGAGACCGGACCTTGAGCTTCCCACCTTGTGGAGCGTTTGTCTTCGGGGGTTGGGGGTTGTGACTTGTTCGCACTTGTTGGTGGAACGATGCCGTCGTCGACTCATCGCCAAGATACGAACCTCAGCCACTCCTTCACAATACACCTCTGACTGTCACGTCTGACTGCGGCGAACCGGATCGAGCGCCGCGCCAGCGCACAAGTGGTTCAGGCCGCTCGTGTCGGCGCTGGGCCGGTGCTCTGGCGAACGATGAGTTCGGGGGTGATGCAGACATCGTCTGCGTACCCGCGATCCTCTATCGCGGCGAGCAGTTGGCGGATCAGGTGGCGCCCCAAGACCTGGGGGTGATGCCGCAGGGTGGTGAGCGGCGGCATCGTGTGGCTGGCCGCGTGAATGTCATCGAAACCGACGACGCTCAGGTCGCCCGGCACATCAATGCCGCGCGACGCCGCCGCCCGCAGCGCCCCGATGGCCAGCGAATCATTGAAAGTCATGAGCGCGGACGGGGGATCCGGCCCGTCGAGCAGCAGGCCCGTTGCCTCTTGCGCCTCCTGCTCCCTGAAGCCGCATACCACGATGTGGCTGGCTTGGGCCTCTAGCCCGTGGTCAGCGAGCGCCTGATGAAACGACGCTTTGCGTTGCGTGGCAATGGCATGCTCAAGCGGTTCGGCGAGACAGCCTATCCGTCGGTGGCCCAACGCAACCAGATGCTCCACAGCCGGATGAAGACAGCCGATCGGCTCCCGCACAGCCGGATGCCCCCCGGTGTCGCCGACGCGCCCGAAAGTCACGAAAGGCACCGAATGTTCCAGAAGGAACTCGACACGGGGATCATCGTGGACGGCTCGCAACACGACGAATCCGTCTACCCGTTTGGTCGCAAGAGCACGTTCGTACGACGCAGTCGGGTCGTCATCGGCGAGCGGTGTGGTGAGCTGCACCTCGCAGCCGTCGTGAGCTGCTTCGTCTACCAGCGCGGTCAACAACCCGCCGAAGAACGGATCCGAGAAGCGCTGATTCTTGGTCACCAGCACGAGTCCGAGAGAGTTTGATCGAGTCTCGGGCATCTTCAGGCGCCGAGCCTCGAGATTGGGGGTGTAGCCGATTTTCGCCGCTGCCTCGGCAACACGCTCCCGAGTGCGTGCAGACACGTCATCGTGTCCGTTGAGCGCCCTAGACGTCTGGGTCACGGAGATGCCTGTCTCCCGGGCTACATCGCGAAGTGTAGGTCGTCGCTTGGGTCTCAAGGTTGCTCCTTGGTCTTCCTCGAAATTGGTGGCGGTGACTATTTCAACTTTTTGTTTGACAGCGGGCAACCAGAATTGTAGTGTCCTTCCATCCGATTTCCGAAACGTTTCGGATTCGGTCAACAACTGCCGATACAACCGCCCCTGGGCAACTTAGGAGGGAAAACCCATGCACCGAACAGAGTCACCCCAAAGGAAAGGACGGTGGAGAACTCAGCTGGCATGCGTGATGATCGTGCTTGCGATGATCGCCGCGGCCTGCGGAGATGACGACTCGTCCCCCGCGGACTCTGCCGACACGACCACGACGGCCGCACCCGTGGAGACCAGCTCCGACGATTCCGACATGGACGACAGCGACTCCGACATGGACGACAGCGACTCCGACATGGACGACAGCGACTCCGACATGGACGACAGCGACTCCGACATGGACGACAGCGATTCCGACATGGACGATTCCGACACGGACGATTCCGACATGGACGATTCCGACATGGACGATTCCGACACGGACGAAATGGTCGACGGCTCCGATGCGGAGTTCGTCAGCACACAGTTCGTGCCGGTCGAAGAAGCTGCGAAGCTTAGAGACATCCTCGCAGACGCCGGTCTGGACTTCACCGGCGTGGAAGCGGGCCCGACCATCGATCAGATCCTCGCAGGCGCTGGCGCCATCGACGTGCTCGGAGCGCTGCACGGTTCATTCCCGCCACTGGCGAACCAAAACGCACTCACAAACATGATCGACGTGTACGACGATCTGAGCGCCGACCGCTCGTTCGCTCCATCGTTCGTCCAAGCCGGCCTGCTCGGCTCAGAAGACTTCCTAGCATACGTCCCGTGGGCCCAGGCGACCTACATCATGGCGGCGAACGAGCAGGCGCTCGCCTACCTCCCCGACGGAGCCGACATCGACAACCTGTCTTGGGCTGGCCTCGCCGACTGGTGCCGGGCAATCATGGAAGGCGAAGGCAGGCCCCTGTGCGGCCTGCCGAAGGCCGGCCTGTTCCACCGCTTCCTCGAGGGGTATCTCTGGCCCTCCTTCACCGGCGGGATGGTCTCAGAGTTCCGCAGTTCCGGCGCTGAAGACATGCTGGCCTGGGCACGCGACTCGCTGTGGCCGACCATGCACCCCGAGTCGATCAACTACGACTTCATGCAGGAGCCGCTGCTGTCAGGCGAGGTCTGGGTGGCATTCGACCACGTCGCTCGACTGGTCAACGCCTTCAACACCGAGCCGGACACATTCGTGGCCTTCCCGACCCCGTCGGGCCCGATGGGAAGAGGATTCATGCCGGTGATCGTCGGTCTCGGCGTTCCGGCGGACGCCCCCAACCCTGAGCACGCGTACGCGGTCATTGAGTATCTGACCCGTCCCGAGGTGCAGGGCCGGATCCTCGCTGAGCTGGCCTTCTTCCCAGTGGTCGAGGGAGTCGACACGTCCTCGTTGCCGGCCGGTGTGGCGCTCGAAGCTGAGGCAGTCGACAAACTGGCCAACGCTGCAGACGCCATTCCCGCGCTGTTGCCGGTCGGACTGGGCGAACGGGGCGGTGAGATCAACCAGATCTTCCGCAACGCCTTCGACCGTGTCGTGTTGGACGGCGCCGACATCGCCACCGTGCTTGACGACGAGGGTGACGCCCTCCAAGCTCTCCTCAACGAGACCGGTGCACCATGTTGGTCGCCCGACCCGGCCGGCGACGGGCCCTGCGTAGTCAACCCGGCAGGCTGAGCCTCGGCATCACTACCAGGTCCCTTTCACCCCAAGAGGGAGCCCGATGACAACACCCGATACCGCCACGTCCGCCTCAAAGGCTAGGACGTGGCGGTATCGCGTCGTCCCCTATCTGTTGATCGCGCCGGCGATCGTCTACCTCGCGATGTTCTTCGCCTATCCGATGTATGAGGGTCTGGTTCTGGCCGTCTATGACGACGATGCCCTGTTGCCGATCCGCGACGAACCGAACCTCGGCGCAAGCGAGGTCTCGAAGATCCCCCAGGGCACGGCGCTGGCAATAGTTGATCGGAGCAGCCAGGAAGTCGTCGGCGACGGGAGCGCCGACGCGCTCACCGATCCCTGGTATGAGGTGACCGCCGAGGATCCCAGCGGATCGCCCGTCAGCGGTTGGGTGTCTGGGGCTCGGATCCGGGTGCGCGACGAAGACGCCACAGGCGCGCCGGTGAGCGGAACGGTCCGCCCGAGGCTCGCCGCCACGTCGGATCCTCTCACCGACGTGCACGAATCGCCCAACGACCGCAGCGAGGTGATCGGCAAGCTCGAACAACGCGCACCTGTGGAGATCAACGAGGTCGCGCTGCTCGAGGTCTGGTTCCAGGTGCGACCCGCCGACGACCCTGCCGCGGCAGCGGGTTGGGCGCCGTCACGGTTCCTGCAGGTGTTCGAAGACGGTGAGCGGGGCCGGGTGCATCGGGGAACCGACGGCGAGTTCACCACCGCGTTCATCGGGCGCATGATCGATGACCGTTTCTTCGGTCCCGCCGTTCGCACCACGTTGCTGCTGATGGTGCTGATCATTCCGGCCCAGTTCGTTTTGGCGATGGTCATGGCTCTGGTCGTCCACGCCCGCACCCGCTTGAGCACCGGCTTCCTGTACGCATTCTCGCTGCCCATCGGCATGAGCGACCTCGCCGCGGGAATCCTCTTCTTCTCGATCTTCACCGGCAACGGACTGCTCAACAGCATCCTCGACGGTCTGGGCATCATCGACGGGCCCTATGCGTTCTTGACCGCCGATACGGTCGGCTGGATCATCTTCGCCATCGTGCTCGCGGAGTTGTGGCGGGCGACGTCGATCGTCATGGTGATCCTGGTTGCGGGCCTCCAGGCCATCCCCGACGAGACTCTGGAGGCGGCCGAACTGTTCGGGGCGAGCTATTTCCAGCGGGTCCGCCACATCATGCTGCCGCTGCTGCGCCCGAGCATCCAGGTGGCGCTGATCCTGCGCACGATCCTCGCCTTCCAGGTGTTCGCGGTCGTGATCGCCCTGGGCGGGGGCGATGTCGTCACCGTCCTCGCCAACGAGTCCTACCGCCAGTACTTCGGCCTGCGCAACAACAATGTGGCATCGGCCTATGCGGTGTTCATCCTCATGCTGTCGATGGCGAGCGCATTCTTCTACCTGCGAGCGGTTCGATCCGAGCCGGAGACCCGGCCGACATGAGTCTCAAGACCGCTCCCGAAGACTCCGCGGGCCCCGCTGCGGGTGCAGGGCTTCCAACCGTGCTGCCTCCGCTGGACTCTCCGGAGGTTCAGAAGATGCACCGGCGGATGCGGCGCCGGCGCGGCCGCGGCCGGCTGACCGCGTACATCACCGGCACCATCTTGACGCTGTGGATCGCGGTGCCGATCTTCTTCGTGTTCTCAATGGCGTTCACAACCCAGGAGACGGTCCGCTCCTACCCAAAGAACTTCCTGCCGTTCATCGCATTCTCAACGGACACGATGCGCTTCTTCCTGGAGTCCGATGGCGTCCTGCAGAGCCTGTGGAACAGCATGGTCGTGGCTGGGATCACGCTGGTCCTGTCGACTTTGATCTCGATCCCGGCCGGGTACGCGATCGCCCGTTATCTGTTCAGGGGCCGCGATCTTTTCCGGCTGGCGGTGCTTGCCGTCCGTGCCTTCCCGATCGTGGTGCTGTCGATCCCGCTCGCCGTGCTGTACCTGCGGATCGGCGTTTTCGACAGCCTCTACAGTCTGGCATTGATGCATACCGCTCTCGCCCTGCCGACTTCAATACTGGTCGTGTCCAGTGTGTTCGCCAGCGTCCCGTACGAGCTCGAGGAGGCGGGCAAGGTCTTCGGGGCGACCCCGTTCCAGTCGTTCCGCTACATCGTGGTGCCGCTGGTGCTGCCGGGGATCGCCGCGTCGGGCCTGTTCTCGTTCGTGCTGTCCTGGAACGAAGTCTTCGCGGCGGCCATCCTCACGATCAACAACCGGACGCTGCCTGCGCTGGTGTTGAATTCACTGGCCAACTCCCCTGATGCGTTCCAGTTCGCCGGCGGGTTCTTCTTGATGGTCCCGTCGATCGTGTTCATGTTCTTCATCCGCCGCTACCTGTTCAACATGTGGGGGCAGGTCACCAAGTGAAAGCAGTAGGCAATGGCTGAGATTCGAATCGAGCATGTCACCAAAGCGTTCGGTGACAACGTTGCGATTGACGACATCAACCTCACTATCGAAGACCAAGAGTTCCTGGTTCTGCTAGGGCCGAGCGGTTGCGGCAAGACGACCCTGTTGCGGGCGATCGCGGGGCTCGGAATGGCCGACTCCGGGCGGATCGCCATCGGCGGGCAAGACGTCACCTATCTGCCGCCGGGTCAGCGCCAGATCTCGATGGTGTTTCAGAGCTATGCGATCTTTCCGCACATGACGGTGCATCAGAACATCGGTTTCGGCCTGTTGATGAACAAGGTCGAGAAAGCCGAGATCGACCGCCGGGTAAGGAGCGCTGCGGAACTTCTGCACATCGAGGACCTGCTCGACCGAAGACCCAGCGCAATGAGCGGCGGACAACGCCAGCGAGTCGCCGTGGCACGCGCACTGGCGATGGAGGCCAAGGTGCTGTTGATGGACGAGCCGTTGAGCAACCTCGACGCACTGCTCCGGCTGGAGATGAGAGCTGAACTCAAGCGGCTGTTGGCCGACGTCGAGGCCACCACCGTATATGTCACCCACGACCAGATCGAGGCCCTGAGCATGGGCGACCGGGTTGCGGTCATGCTCGACGGCAAGATACAGCAGTGCGACGCACCCAACACCGTCTACGAGTCGCCCTCCAACCAATTCGTCGGCAGCTTCATCGGCAACCCGCCCATGAACTTCATGGAGGGGACGATTCGACGCGACCGCGACAACCTGACGGTCGCCGTCGGCGAACACGACTTCTCACCCCCCGAAGCCCTGCAACCACTGATACGGGAGCTCAGCGGCGATCGGGTCACGCTGGGCATTCGGGCCGAGAACATGGAGACACTCGTCGCACCGTCGTCTGACACCGTCCCCGTGACGATCGAGGTCGTCGAGCCTCTGGGGGCGCAGAACCTGCTGACGGCAAAGATCGGAGGGCACCGGCTCAAGGTCTCGACCCATCCGAGCCTGGCTGTGGCCGCGAAACAACAGGTTCACATACGCTTGCCCGCTGATCAGATCCGATGGATAGACCCTGCCAACCAGAGCGTGCTCTACAAGCGATGACCCCCAACCCCAACCTCGACGGCCCGGACCGCACAACTGAGGCCGTGTCTGTGCTTCACAACAACGATCGGGGCGGCTACACGGTGCCGTCTCAACACCTCTATCCGTTCCAGTGGAACTGGGATTCGTTGTTCGCGGCTCTCGGCTGGGCAGAGTTGGACGTGGCCCGCGCCTGGACCGAGATCGAGACGCTGTTTGAGGCTCAATGGCCGTCGGGAATGGTCCCCCACATAGTGTTCTGGTCTGAGTCCGAGAGCTACTTCCCGGGGCCCGATGTCTGGCAGATCAACGGTTCGGCCCCTCCGACCTCAGGGATCTCGCAGCCACCGGTGGCGGCCACGATCGTGAGGACGCTGGCCGAGACGCACGGGTTGGGACTGCCGCCGCGGTCGCTGTACGAGCGGATCCAGCGTTGGCACCAGTGGTGGCACCGTGCCCGCGACCCCGAAGGCCGGGGGGTGATCGCCATCACTCATCCCTGGGAGTCGGGGCGCGACAACCTCCCGGACTGGGACCGTCCCCTCTCGCGTGTCGCCCCAACGCTCATAGACGGCTACGAGCGACGTGATCTCGACCACGTCAACGCCGACATGCGGCCCCACAACGACGACTACGAACGCTACTTGGCCCTAGTCGCCTACGGTGCATCCAAGGGGTGGGACGATGCGGCCATAGCCCAAGAGAGCCCATTTTGGGTCGCCGACCCGTGCCTGACCGCCGTGCTGCTGCGGGCCGAGCGCGACCTCGTCTGGCTCGGTGAGGCCATGGGCGCAGACACCACCGAGACTCACAGGCGGGTGGATCGACTCACCGAGGGGTTCGAGCAGTTTTGGAATCCGGCCGCAGGCGCCTACTGTTCGCTGGACCTGCGGACCGGGGTTTACGCTGAGGCCGGAACCTCCGCGTCCTTCCTCGCCCCGTACGGCGGGATCACCGAACACGGCGACCGGCTGCTGGACGAACTCGAAGCATGGTCGCACGCATGCACCTACCTGGTGCCGAGTTTCGATCCCCGCCACCTGAGTTTCGAACCGCTGCGCTACTGGCGCGGACCTGTCTGGTGCATGGTCAACTACATGATCGCCACAGGCTTGGCTGAGATCGGCGCGCTCGATTGGGCCGAGCGCCTGCGCTCCGACACGTCGAAGCTGATAACGCTCAGCGGCATGCCCGAGAGCTTCGACTCTCTGACCGGTGGCCCCGTCGGTGGAGAGCACTTCACCTGGACCGCCGCACTCTGGCTCGCCTGGGCCAGAGGTTCAGAAAACGGTCAAGGCCCCGACACCGAGCCGACCGCACGTTGACGCCACGCCCTCTCCCCGACCAGCGATTCTCACTGTCGGACCGAACCAGTTGGGCTGTCATGCAACGGCTGGGTATCCACGATGCGATCACGCTCGACAAAGACTTTCGCATCTACAGATTCGGCTCGGACCGACGCCGCTGGTTCACCGTCTCGCCCTGATTGGCACCCGTGCCCGGCCCAGGGCCAGGGTGCCGCGCAACTGATTGACCAGCGTTGTATGCAATACCGCATCAATGTGTATGATAAAGATATGCACAAGCAGCGGGTAACGGTCACCGTGGACGAAGAGTTGCTCGAGGCTGCCAACCGCGCGGTTATCGAGGGACTCGCCCGATCGGTCAGCGAGTGGGTGAGCGAAGCGATGGCCCAACGGCGCGATAGAGACGCGCGGCTCGCCGTGATGCGGCGACTCCTTGAGGAATACGAAGCGGAGCACGGTTTCATCAGCGACGAGGAGATCGCCGAGCAGGCCCAGCAGGATCGCGACGCGGCCGGGTCGTATCGAGCCGAATTCCGGCAGACGGCATGACCGATATTCTCGACTCTGGTGCGCTCATCGCACTGGAGGGCGACGACCGCCGGATGTGGCGACGGTTCAAGGGAGCCCTGAGAGCCGAGAGCCCACCAAAGACGCACGGGGGTGTAGTTGCCCAGGTTTGGCGCGGCGGCACCGGACGCCAGGCGCGCCTCGCGGTTGCGTTGCAAGCCGTCGAGGTCGTGCCGCTTGGGGCCGAGCTTGGACGAAGTGCTGGAGTCTTGATCGCCGGCAGTGGCCATTCCGACGCTATCGATGCCGCTTTGGTCGCGTTGGCTGACCACGGCGACCAGATCATCACCTCGGACCCTGGCGACCTGTCCATCCTCGCGGCCGCCAGCAATCGGCGCATCGACGTAGTCCCCGTATAGCGTCAATAATCTGGCAAGGCTACCGTCGTCAGGCATGCCGGAGATGGGAGCACCATGAGCGACAGGGCGAGTCGGGACAACTGGGAGACTGAGCCGCTGTGCGACCCGCAACCGATCCCTGCGCCAGACCGGGTCTGGACCGATGCGGAGATGGGGTCGATACGGCGCGGTTATGTCCCGCACATGATGGAGGAGAAGTGGTTCATGTTCATGGAACAGAACCGCCTGTTCGCGCATCGCAGCTGGACCGGATTCGGAATCTACGAGGCGACGTTCGCCCCCACCGAGGGTGGGCACGTCATCGAGACGGCGTTCGTCACCGGCGACAACTCGAAGCACCTGCGTTCTTCCGACGAGGAGGAGTCGGCGTTTCTTGAGACGCTCATCGCCAGCCACCTTCTGCGGCAACCGCTGTCTGAGGAACAACGAGACGGCAACGACCCCCATACCAATTGGGAACTCACCGTCCCCACAGTGCCCAAAGAGATGTTCTTCCCCAGGGTCGTCGAGAACCCAGATTCGAGCTGATCGGCAGCACTAATTGTCACAGTTAGCGGGTCGGCTAGGGCAGTTCGAGCCGTTTGCTGGCTATCTCGGCGTGGGTCGAGTCCATCAGGGCGTTGGTTGCGATGAGTTGGCCGTCGGTGGCGACGGGATCGTTCCAGGGGATCGCTGCGGTCCATCGCCATACGTGGGTCATGACTCTGATGTATGCGGTCAGGTCTCCGTCATTCACCGAGGCGCTCCGCAACCCGGTGAGGTACTCGTTGCGATACACGCTGGGAATCACGATTCGAGCGGCGCCAATAGCCGACAGTTCTGCGTTCATCATCACCCGGGCGACCCGGCCGTTTCCGTCTGCGAATGGGTGAACCTCGGTCACGACGATCATTGCGTAGAGGGCACGGGCAAGGCCCTCCGGCAGCTCCACGATGCGCTCGAGCCCCTTGATGAGCGTGCCTTCGACCAGGTCCGGCGCTACGAAATCGTAGGTACCGACGCGGTTGCTCTCTGTCTTCCAGGCTCCTGGGCGCTGGTCGGGGCGTCCGCTCATGATCTCTTGGTGACGGGCGATGAGGTGATTGATCAGTTCGGCAGGATCAGCCGATGTGGCTGCACGACCGATCGGATCAACGACGCAGCGGTACGTGCCGAGGACGTCGTGGCCGTCGGCCGGCCGTTCGGCTGGCGGAGTGTTTGTTTCTACGATCCGGCGCGCTTCGTCAACGGTGAAGGTCGTGCCCTCGATGTAGTTGGAGAAGTAGCTCTCGTAGAAGGGAAGCTCACCAGGGGGGTCGATTCCGGGGAGCCATTCGGGAACTCCTGGAGGCGCCATCCGTTGGAGGGACTCGATTGCGGTGTCGAAGAGCCGCAATCGTCGCTCATCCCACGCTTCGCCGACGGTGACGGTTCTGAAGAGTTGGCCGGCACTTGGCCTCAGCGGCTCTACCCCGGCGAGTTGCTCGAATAGGGAGTCGATCGCCGTGATGTGTTCGGAGCGTCCCGTCGTTTCGGCTAGATCGCGGGCCTCGGCTCGGAAGCGGTCGGTGCGCTCGGGACCCCAAGCGATGTACTTGCCGGCGATCCAGTCCTCAAGCTCGTTCAGTGAGAGGGTTCGCGAGGGCCGGCCACTCCGGCTTCGGCTCGGTTCGAGGTTGTCGAGGAGTGCACGTGCCGGGCTGGACATGTAGAGGCCGTTGCTCCAGGGCAGGTCGGATTCGTAGGGGGTGTCTCGTCGGATTCTGATTTCGAGACCTGGGAGCTTGATCGAAGTGCGGGTTGTGTCGGCCGCGACCGTGAGCGTGTCGTCTCGAATCACTCCGTGGGTCGCTGCGGACCTGTCGACGATGACAGCTCCCGGCAGGTAGTGGTTGCAGATCTCTGACCAGTTCGCCCCGACGATCTCGTCTAGCGCCGATCTGAGGTCAGCCGTGTAGATGCGCGGCGCAATCCGCCGGATACGACCGTCGCCGACAGCCTTCGACAGCGTGGTGCGTGAAGCGACATCGTCGAAGAAGATCGTGAGCAACCCGGTAGGCCAGCGCGCAGATGCCAGTGCCATTTCTGAACAATATCGCCCCGAGAACGTCCATAGTGAACGTTTTTCCGATTTAGCGATCACAACTGGTGGTCAGATAGAGGCATAAGAGACAATTGCTGGTCAAAATTCAATCATAACAGCTGGCTGGACTCAGCTCTGTGACCATTCTGAAGGCCCCAGGTGCTACCATCGCCGAGGTGCGCTCCAGGCAGACCTCTCGCTACTGGCGAAGCTCCTGGTAGCAGACTTCAGGCTGAGGGGGACGGCTACTGGGACGCAGAACTATCGAAGAACTTCGCAACGAACGCGTCAACGCCATGACCAGTGCGGAGCGAGCCGAATTCGAAGAGGCGCTCGCCTCGGCCCGCGTGGCCATCAGGGTCGGCGAGATGGTGCGCGAGGCCCGCGAGGCAGCCGGAGTCGGCCAACGCGAGTTGGCTCGACGAATGTCCACCAGCCAAGCAGCAGTTGCCCGCCTTGAGGCCGGCGGCACCAGAGCCAAACTCACGACCCTGCAAAAGGCCGCTACCGCACTGGGCCTCGAATTGACCATCGACCTCGCGCCCACACACTGACGCGTCGCCGGATCAAGCCTCGCCCCACCCAGTCAAGAAGGAGGATCTCCATGCTTGCTCCAATCCTTGGAGCCTGCGCAAAACCGAGGGTGAATCAGGATCGCCTGCCCGGCTAGAGTGGGTCCGCAACTCCCCGAACTGAGAGCGGCATCGCGGTCGTGAAGGAACGGTTCGATACTCGGACGTGAAAGGCGTGAAAGAAGATGGACGTCGCGCTGGATGGCCGCTACCGCGCATCACTCAAGAATCTGGAGGCGGCTGATGCTCAGAGAGTCGAGCGGGCCGTGGAGAAGTACACCGAATGCCCAAACACCCCCTCGCTGAATCTCGAACTGTTGTCGGGGTCCGGCCGAAAGCGATTGTGGTCGATTCGAGCCTCTGAGAAGCTCAGGATCCTGCTCGCCCGACAGGGCTCCACGTCTGTTCTGATATGCGCGGGCCACCACGATGAGGTCTACGAACTCGCCAACCGGTCGAGGTTCGTCGTGCCGCAGGTCGGCAGTCCGCGTCTGTTCGATCGCAATCCGGTTCACAACGGCTCCGAATCGCGATCTGCGCGGCGAGAGGAGGTCATGCCCACGCGCCGACCAGTCAGCGACGAGCGTTCGATACTCGAACACTGGGAATCCTCTGAACTCGCCGAATCCGGATTCGATGATCGGCAAATCAGGATGCTTCGAGAAGCGACTGCCGAGAATCTGTTGGAGGTGTGGCCCGACATCGACGACGCAACGTTCGACCTGGTCGTTGAACTGATTGAGATGGATCCCCATGAATGGCGGCAGGGTCGACGTGTTGAGGACGAGACACGGGTCGATGAACGGTTCCGGCGCGCGATCGTTGAGCGGGGCGCCTTGGCCGGTCTCTCGTCGGTTCTGACTCCCGATGAATTCCGGAGGCTCGTTGAGTCACCCATCGAGGACTGGATGATCTTCCTGCATCCTGATCAGCGTGCGCTCGTTGACAGGCGATTCAACGGTCCAGCCCGCGTCAGCGGCTCTGCGGGGACGGGGAAGACCGTTGTCGCTCTCCACCGCGCCGCTGCCTCAGCAAAGCGACTGACCGGCTCGGCGGTCCACGACGCTGCTCCGATTCTCTTCACCACCTACATCAGGACGCTCCCGCCGGTGCTCGAGCATCTGTATTCGAGAATCCCTACTTCGGTACCGGGCGCAGTCGATTTCATCAACATCGACAAACTCGCCCGGCGCATATGTCAGGAGGCGGGCCAGCGGAAGAAGATCGACATCGGGAAGGCAGACGCAGCATTCAGAAAGGCGCGCCATCAGATCGTCAGGCCCGGCACGCCCCTTCACAGGCATTCGATCACCTACCTGCAAGAGGAAGTCAAATATGTGATCAAGGGCCGCGGCATCAGCTCACTCGAGGAGTACTTGACGATACAGAGAAGCGGGCGCCGCGTCCCCTTCTCGCCGTCCATGCGCAAACAGGCATGGTGCCTTCGCGAAACCTACGACCAGCTCCTGGCGAAGTCGGGCATCGTCGATTTCGAAGACGTTGTTCAGTCGGCGTTGGAGACTGCCCGTCGGGAAACGGCCCCGAGATACCGGGCTGCGATCATCGACGAATCACAGGATCTCACCCTGGCCGGACTGCAACTCGTGATCGCACTGACACAAGGAACCGAGACGCGCGACCTTCGCGACAGACTCCTGCTCGTAGGTGACGCCGGCCAGAAGATCTATCCCGGCGGATTCACGCTCGCCCAGGCGGGCATAGACGTCACGGGCAACAGTTCAGTCCTTCGTTTGAACTACCGCAACCCCCGCAGCGTCATCGACACTGCAACCGCCTGCACGCGCTCCGGCGCCGTCAACGACCTGGGCAACGAGTACCCACGCGCCGACGCAGACGCCACGACGATCCGAGATGGGGAGAAACCAATACTCCTCGGCCCTCTCAGCGTTACGCGTCAGATCGAACTGGTCGCCGAACACATCGGCAGGTTCTGCGGTGCCTGGGGTATGGCGCTCGGCGACGTCGGTGTGCTCGCCCCGAAGAATCAGATCGTGGGAGAAGCCCTGAGGGGTCTTGCTGGGTCTGGACTCGCCTGTCAGAACCTGAAGGACTGGGACGGTCGCCCCAGCGACAGCGTCAAGGTCGGGACCTTCCACAGAGCCAAGGGACTCGAGTTCAAAGTGGTGTTCCTGCTCGACATGGGTGAGTCGGTCTTCCCAGAACCAAGACGCCCCGGCCAGTCTGAGAATGAGTTCGCAGAACTGAAGGAGCTTCAACTCTCCCAGTTGTTCGTTGCCATGACACGAGCCCGCGACTCGCTCTACATGCTGTACCGCACCAGTCCCAACGAGGAGCTGCTCAACGCCTCGGACCATTTCGACCGCCAAGAACCCGAACTGACCGCCATTCCCTGATCGGATTTCTTGGCGCTGACGCTGACCCCAGCGATATCGCAACCGACGATTGGCCCACAAATTGTAGGGCAGTTGCTCCATAAACTGTAGGCTGCTCGATCCACTATATTACATCATGTTCTGCGAAACCGGCATGGCAAGCAAGTCGTCTAGTTCGAGATAGTTCACTCAGCCGTCCGCGAGCATGCTCAGCAGTTCCTCATGACGCTCGAGGTTCCGCTTGAGCATCGTCTGGAACTCCGGGTCACTGCGTTGACGCTCCACATGCTCGGCGAGGGCATCTCGAATGACGTCGCTCACGGTCGTCTCCTCAACCTCGGCTATTGCCCGCACCCTCTCCGCGAGCGTCTCATCGATACGCAATGTCATGCTCTTGGTGTGTCCCTGCGGTGTCATCGTCTCCTCCTCGGCAGCGCCCCGAGTAGAAAGATACCTCTTGGTAGCGAGAATGTGAGATACCAAGATATCTCAATGAGCACGCATTCAGACAGAGAGACGCTGACGACCGAGTTCAGAGCCGGATGTGAACCCTATGTTCATGGAGGGGAGCCATTTCCCACCCGATCGCCTCCTAAAACTGATATACCCCGCCATTCCCGGCGAAACCGGGAAGGCGCGGAGCAGTGGTTAAACCCTAGCAGATCGACACAGCTAAGCTGGCGCGATGATGGAGATCTGGACAAAAGACGACAAAGGCTGGAAGTTGAGCCCGCCCGAAGGGTTCGAAGATGAGGCAACCCTCCATGGCCTGATAGAGAAAAAACCGGAGATGTTGCAGCTGTCGGGCAAGCCGACGCTGTTCATTCTTGGTCGAGAAGTGTCGCTTGGTTCGGGCTACGCGGATCTCGTGGCAGTGGAGACATCGGGCCGACCGGTCATCGTCGAAGTGAAGCTCGCGAAGAACAACGAAGCTCGTCGCGCTGTCGTTGCACAGATTTTGGCCTATGCAGCGAATCTTCACGGCATGAGCCACGAACAGCTTGCAGACGTATTGCCCAAGGACGGACTGGAAGCGGTTCGCGAGGATGCTCCGGACGCTCAGGAATTCACTGACTCCCTAGACGAGCATCTTCGAGAAGGCAGATTCAGGCTGGTGTTCGTGCTTGACGAAGTACCACAAGAATTGATGACGCTGGTGGCCTACTTGGAACATGTCACGGACAAACTCTTGATCGACCTCGTTGAAGTCAATTCCTTCGAAATCGGCGGAACCTCGATCGTGCTACCTCAGCGGGTCACTCCAGAGCGCCACGAGGTGACCGTGGAGAACACCCGCAACCAAAGCTCCACGTCTCCCTACCGTGACGGTAGCGGCATATTCAAAGACTCAATCCGCCGAGCACCAGAGGGCACTCACGCGGATCTGCACCGTCTGCTGGAGTGGGCGGACAACCTCGAACAGCGGGGATTGGTCAGACTCCGAACAGCCATCGGCAAAAACAACAAGCGGTTCACCTTGCGTCCCGAGTTGGTTGACCAGGGAGTTGGTCTGCTCACACTGTGGAACGACAACGGAGCAGCAATTCAGTTGACCCGCAGCGTTTTCGAACGGAACGCCCCGAGCTTCATTGAACGGATCGAGGAACTCACGAAGACTACGATGGGTCAAGGAAACACGGTCGGAGAGTTCAACGACGAACTACTACTTGCTCTGACCGAGGCATACGAACACGCCGCCAATGCCCAGTCGGGATGATAACTGACCTGCTATAGCTGCAGAACCTGCACTCTTGCGGGGAGATCTCGCCCGCGGGAAAGCAGGGCCACCACTCGTTCGACAAACAGGTTGCTGGGTTGTAGGCACCCGCCACACCGTTGACCGAGCCCGGGAGCCCCCGTCGACCGGGAGCCGAGCAGGATCGTGAACTCACCCCGATCCCGGGCTCGTCGAGATGCTCGCCTAGTCCGACTCCTGTCACACTGTGTGCCTAGAAATGGGGCCTCTTGACAGGATTATTAGCACAATTAAACTATAGTCTGCGCAGAAACTAAACGCTAGAGCCGATCTGTGTGTCCATCTGATGCAAGAACGGTCAGGAGACAAGGAGTCCGAATGCTTCTTCGCTTTGAGGTGGAGAACCACCGGTCCATCCGGGAGCCGGTCGAGTTGTCGATGATCGCGATCGACAAGGACCGCGTCGCGGCCCGCCATATTGAGGGCATCGGCGACGAGCAGGTGCTGACGGTCGCGGGAATCTACGGTGCGAACGCTTCGGGCAAGACCAACCTGATCGACGCGCTGGCGTGCCTGTCGAAGGCGGTAAGACTGTCGCTGTACACCCGGGGAGAGGCGCTTACCGTTGATCCGTTCGAGTTCGCACCCGAACCAGGGCCGACAACTTACGGGGTCGATCTGGTCGTCAACGCTGCCCGCTACCGCTACGAGTTGCAGGTGGACGAGTCCGGAGTCGTCTCCGAGGCTCTGTACAGCTACCCGCAGCGACGTCGCCGAACGCTGTTTGAGCGCCAGGGAGATGACCTGACCTTCAGGCGCGGCACGCGACTGACTGGCGGCGGGCGCGAATTGATCACTCCGACGACCCTGGTCATGTCCGTCGCCGACCGCCTGACCGAGGAGATAAGCGCCGTTGCGATATGGCTGGAGAACATCGAATTCGTCGACTACTGGCCGCGGTCGATAATCCCCAGAGTGTTCAAGGATGCCCGCGTTGGGGCACGATGGACCGCCGAGGATCACCAAGAGGGCCTCTACGACCTGTTCGAGGAATCGCCCTCGCGTGACCGGCGCAGCGGTGAAGACGCGCCACCCGGCAGTCACACCCAACGGCGCGATCTGGCACTCTCGCTGCTCAAGTTCGCCGACCTGGGCGTCCGGGATGCAGAGGTGACCGAGGACAAGACTGCCACCAACCCCGACGGGCGCCGATTGAGGCTCTTGCACGACGTCTCGGGCAGTCTGCTCCCCTTGGAGTTGGCCGAGGAGTCCGAGGGGACCCTCGCCTGGCTCCGCCTGATGCCGGAACTGCTTCGGGTTCTCGCGAACGGAGGGCTCATCGTGGTCGACGAGCTCGACTACAGCCTCCACCCCGCGATATCGAGCAAGCTCGTAGAACTGTTCCACGACCCTGCGACCAATCCGCGTGGCGGCCAGATCATTTTCACAACCCACGACACGAGCCTGCTCGGCCATCTGAACCGCGACGAGGTGTGGATCACCGAAAAGAGGCCCGATGGGAGTACAGGCCTGATTGCACTGTCTGACTTCCGCGGAACGAATGTCCGTCGTTCCACGAACCTCGAACGTGCTTACCTTCAAGGCCGTTTCGGTGCCGTGCCGGTGGTTGATGAGTTCCAGTTGCGCGCCGATTTGAGCGTCTCGCAAGACTGACTATCGCGCGGGACCGACAAGACCGAACATGCCGGAGATAGGAGCACGATAGACACAACCACGGCGACATCGTAGTGATCGTCGCGGGCTCTGATCGCTATGTCGAGGGCCATCAGGACATCGATGCCCTTCTCCTCAGCCCGCCACGCTGTCGGCTGGCCCATGGTCCAAGCCTTCGGTTGGTAACGCAGGGGGCGGCTTATGACCCTTGCGAGCGAATGGGCCTTCCACGAGTCGAATTGTCGTGCGGACCCGGCTTGTGAATGCGGACCGCTCTTTAGGCCTGGCTTCCCCCGGTACACGTACACCGCGGTGAGTTCACGAGTTGGGTCAACCTTCTCTCCGAGTTGCGTTAACGGGCGCTTCTGCTATATAAGAAGTGCTTGCCAAGCGCGCATGGTTACGGATCCAGTCCGTCTGCTCGCGTGATCGGCACTCAAACTGGCTCGTCACATCACTCGTCCCCATGGCTCTCGGTTGCTGTTACACGATGTCCAAAGCGAAGCCACCTAGACCCCAGGTGTCGCACTTTGAGTCAGCGGGGATCTGCTTCGGTGCTGGGTTAGTCGTAGTTGATGTATTGCGAACGTCGTTGCATGAACTCCCGCAGGTCCGGCAAGTCCCGTGCAGGTTGCCGGTTCATTTCTTCCCACTCGCGGCGAGCCTTGGCATCAAGAGGAAACACTGTCTGATCTGGGAGTTCTCGACGCTGCTCAAGCGACTGACTCGCAACGGACGGCAGCAGCCTCTCCTCTGTTGTGTCTGCGAGCCTGCTCTTCTCTGCCATTGATGCTGTTCTTCGGTTCACGTCTTTCTCCTCAGCTTGATGCTACTCCAGGGGTGACGGCAGAACACCCGCAACCCCGGTCAATGGACGTTCGCGACCTGTGCTGGCTCTTAGCCTGGATCCAGGCTAAGCAGACGTTCTCATGAGTTGGTTCCCGGTCTTGGTGTCGACGTAGGCGAAGCTCTGCGGGGGACGGAAGTTCCTCGGACTTGCCCGGAGGTCTTGGAGAGGGATCGGCCGGCTGAGCGTTTGTGGATCGGAAAGCGTGAGGGCCGTGCCTTTGGTCACACCCTCGAAGTACTGCTGGAACTCATCGAGGGACAAGTCTGATCGTGGGCCGTGCTTGCGCCACAGGGCTGCGAGGCCAGCGGACCGGACGCTAGTGATCACGCATGTTCCAACCAGCGCACGCACCGGCGACGCGGCATACAACAGAGCACGCGTCGGAACCACGATCTTCGGCACGGTGCGGCGCAGTTCCACAGTCTTGGCACCAGCGAGGATGGCCTCCGCGAATCTGGGTTTCAGCGACAGCACAACCATCCGGTCTTGGTCAAGCCCGTAGAAATCGTTGCTCATTGCGGCCCCATTCCTTCCTCGTAGAAAGCGCGGACATAATTCTCGTCAATTCTGCGCGTTGTTATGAAGTATGAATTCTGGTTCATGCTGTCACAGATCTCTCGTGAACGGGCAATCGAGACTGGTTCGGTGAACATCTCCGTTTGGCTGAACACCAGTGCGGTGGCCTCCGAACGACCTGTCCGCTTGGAGCGTTTGGCGGTTTCGATGACCTGGTGTTCGTCAAGCACTCCGTAGTGGCGATAGCGGCGGTAGAGCCGACGCGGGGCTCCCGTCTCAACTTCGTCCAACCACGACATGGCTCTCATTCCCCCGCGAGACCCCCCACCAGAAACCCACCAGATGATCCTCGCGGGCGCCTCAACTGACCGACGAGGCGACATGTAGTAGACGTTGTCACGAGCGGCGGCTGCGCGGCGATGCTGTTCGAACAGCCTTCGCTGTGGCTCTTCGTACCCGAGGATCACGCGAGCGTATTCGGGCTTGATCGGGACCATATAGCACGGAACGCCACCGGTGAAGATCTTTGCTGGCCACGCGTACAACTCAAAATCGCGGACAATATGCACATTCAGCCGATCCCATCCGATGTGTTCCAGTTCCTCCGGCAACGGGTCGCCAGGGCCGAGTACGCCAGTCCTAACCGCTGCCTTCCATGCCGACCCCTCCGCTCTGAATCCCTCGTCGCGTAATGCCCGGTCGACGGGTGAACGTGTCTGATCGTCCACCACGATGGTGGCCGGACCGTCTGCGGACACGATGGTGCGGAGGTGATGAACCATCTGCCTGGCCGCCGCCTTCGACAGCGCTCCAGGTGCACTGCGGAGGGCCGTGACGGTGACTTGAGCACCATCGCGGTACATCGCCCCAAGTGCCAGGTGTTCCTCGTCGTCGGACATCAACTGCTCGATGCGACCCGACGGTTGAGCGGTGACGACGCTCAGACGCCGGCGCAAGTCTGTCGGACGCTCACCAAGATATTCGTGGCAGTAGACCGACAACGCCGTGTTCGATGGAATCTCTGAAACAGCGGACACAGACCAACCCGAGACAGCGATAGATCGCATCTGGCGTTCATGCTCGCCGCCGAATTCTTGCAACCACAACAGAAAGTCATCTGGCCTAACGAGGCCCAGGCCGGTCAGTCGCTCGATGTGCTTCGCCTGCCGTACGTTGCTCCTTGTCAACGCAGAGGTGAGTCAGCGAGATGTCGCGCGTCTTGACCCTCTTCGCGTAGAGCGCGTAGCCCTTGACTTCGCCTTTCTCCACAAACGCGAGCACTCTTCCCTCAGACGCAGCCTGTTCGATCGCAGCGAACGGCAAGTGACCCAAGGTCCTGCTATTGGCATTCCCGAGTTCCACGACCCGTCCGTAGTGCGGTGAGTCAGGGCTGACTTCCTCGATCATCGCCTGCCCTCCGCGTTTCGTTCGATGGCGCTGCACGGACGATGGGCCGTGCGGCCGTACGGTTCAAACATCCACGCCACGGTAACTGTAGCGTATGACAGTTTGACTTCGAACTAGCCCGTCATCAGCAACGCCGGACTTGCTGAATCAGAGGCCTGGTTGCGGGCTCGGCCACTCCAACCTAGGCTGCAACCTCTGCGCGACCGATGCGTGAGACGAGAGAGACTCGCGATGGCAACGTCCGTGGAGGCCCTTGATGAAAGCGACCGAGGCGAAGCTCCTTGAGTTTCTGAGCCGATCGCCTCAGTTCGCGATCCCGATCTATCAGCGGACCTACAGCTGGACGGAGCCCGAGTGTCGACAACTCTGGGACGACATACTCCGTACCGGGAACGACGATCAGATTGCTGCGCACTTCGTCGGGTCTATCGTCTACATCGAAGAGAGCATGTACCAGGTTATGAGCCGGTCACCGCTCCTCGTTATCGATGGGCAACAACGTCTCACGACTGTCATGTTGATCCTCGAAGCCCTGGCCAGGCACCTTGGGGACGGAGAACCGATGGACGGGTTCTCCCGAGAGAAAATCCGCACCTACTACCTACTCAATCATCTGGAAGAAGACGAGCGTCGCTTCAAGTTAGTGCTTACGCAGACGGACAAGGAGAGCCTTATCGCGCTGCTTCAACAGCGTCCGCTGCCGACGGAAGCAGCGCTCCGCGTCAAGGAGAACTTCGAGTTCTTCGAACATCAGATCGCTGATCTAGGTGGCGAGCTCATTGCGCTGTGCCGGGGCCTCGCAAAGCTGATGGTCGTCGACGTTGCGCTCAGCCGGGAGCAAGACAATCCACAGCTCATTTTCGAAAGCATGAACTCGACAGGACGAGCGCTCAGTCAGGCAGACCTGATTCGCAACTTCGTATTGATGGGACTCGAACCAGCGAAGCAGACACGAATCTACGAAGACCATTGGCGACCGATGGAGCTCGCCTTCGGACAGGATGCCTACGGCACCCACTTTGACCGATTCATGCGCCATTATCTGACGCTGAAGACTGGCGAAATTCCCAAGGTCGGGAAGGTCTACGAGGCGTTCAAGAAGTACGCGTCTCGACCGACGATCACGCGAGACGGCATCGAGCTGCTGGTCACCGACATCCATCGATTCGCTGGCTACTACTGTTCGATAGCCCTTGGTCGGGAGTCCCCAGGCCGCCTCAACGAAGCCTTCCGAGACCTGCGCGAGCTCAGAGTCGGTGTCGCTTACCCCTTCCTCCTTGAGCTCTATTCCCATTATGACAAGGACCAATTGAGCGAGGCCGACTTCTACACGGCGGTTCGGCTAGTTGAGTCTTACGTGTTCCGTCGCGCAGTCTGCGGCATCCCAACGAACTCGCTAAACAAGACGTTTTCGACGTTTGGTCGCGAACTCAGAAAAGACAGTTACCTGGAGAGCATCAAGGCCCACTTCCTCCTGATGCCGTCCTACCGCCGGTTTCCGCGAGATGACGATTTCAAGCGTGTACTTCAAGAGCGAGACGTTTACAACTTCCCGAGGAGTAGCTATTTGCTTCGTCGGCTCGAGAATCATGAGCGTAAAGAGCGCGCGACCGTTGACGAGTACACAATCGAACACATCATGCCCCAAAACGTTGACCTCTCCGCGACGTGGAGAAATCATCTCGGGCCAGAATGGGAACAGGTACACGAGAAGTGGCTTCACACACTCGGCAACTTGACACTAACGGGCTATAACTCGGAGTACAGCAACCGCCCATTCACAGCGAAACGGGACATGGAGGGCGGATTCAGGATGAGTCCCCTCAGGCTTAACCAAGACATAGGATCGCGGGAGCGCTGGGATGAGCGAGCGATTCGGGACCGTGCCGCCGGTCTTGCGGACCTTGCCGCAAGCGTCTGGGGAGAGGTGCAACTCCCTGACGAGAGGCTTGCCCAATACCGACAGCAACCGGACCGTCGGCCGCCTGGGAACTACACGATCAAGGACCATCCACACCTCGACCCGGAGAGCCCTGTCCGCCCGTTGTTCGACATGTTCCGGAAAGAAGTGCTAGATCTCAGTCCAGTGGTCACCGAGGAGTTCCTCAAGCTTTACGTCGCCTACAAGGCGGAGACCAACTTCGTTGATGTCATTCCACAGGCTTCCCAGTTTCGCCTTTCGCTCAACCTCCGCTTCCACGAGTTGCACGACCCAAAGCGCCTTGCTACAGATGTCACCAACCTCGGGCGCTGGGGGAACGGCGATGCGGAGATAAGGCTAAGCGAGCCGGGAGAGTTGCGGTACGTGATCGGACTCGTCCGCCAAGCGTTCGAGAAGCAGATGGGCAACGGGGACAGCGACACCTGAGTTCCGCTTGGTCGGACCCTGTCATATGGGCCGCCGGGGTGTGGCAAACACGGACGTTGTCCCCTTTGTGACGGGTTTGGGGGTGGCGCATTCCTGCGCGACTTCGAGAGACTGGCAACCCAGCAACGAGACAGATGCGACAGCAAACGCGAAGCGCCGCATACAGTCAGTTGTTCTGGGGTAGTGTTTGTTTCGCTAAGGGGTGGTTTCGCTTGAACCATGCGGAATGGTCAGGGTTCGGTAGAGGTTGGCTAGGAAGGTGGCCATCTGTTCGCGGGTTACCGGGTCTTTGGGTGAGTAGGTGGTGCTGCTGGTGCCGGTGGTGATCCCAAGCCCGAAAATACGGCCGATATCAGCAGACGCGAACGAGGCTTCGTCAACATCGGTGAACGGCGTTTCCGTTACGGGAGCCGGTGTTCCGCTCAATTTCTCATACAAGCGAGCCAAGAACGAAGCCATCTGCTCACGGGTGACCGTAGCCTTCGGGGAGTAGGTTGTGCTGCTGGTGCCGGTGGTGATCCCAAGCCCGAAAATACGGCTGATGTCGTCAGACGCGAACGAGGTTTCGTCAACATCGGTGAACGGAGTTTCCGTAACCGGGGCGGGCGTTCCGCTCAATTTCTCATACAAGCGAGCCAAGAACGAAGCCATCTGCTCACGGGTGACCGTGTTCTTCGGGGAGTAGGTTGTGCTGCTGGTGCCGGTGGTCACACCAAGCAAGAAGATGCATGCAACGTCATTGTGAGCAAAAGACGACTGAGGAACATCGGTAAACGGTTCAACCTCAATCGTCGCATCAAGTTCACACAAAGCTTCCCGAACAGGACGCACAAACGCCACATCACCTGTACCGGGATCAATCCCATCATCTGGATATGAATCGGTGTCGTCTGGGTCTGCGTCGTCTGGGTCTGCGTCGTCTGGGTCTGTGTCTGGGTCGTCTGTGTCTGTGTCTGTGTCTGCGTCTGGGTCGTCAGTGTCGGGGTCGAGGTCGTCAGTGTTTGCGTCGTCAGTGTCCGGGTCGTCAGTGTCCGGGTCGGGGTCGAGGTCGTCAGTGTCTGGGTCGTCAGTGTCCGGGTCGGGGTCGTCAGTGTCCGGGTCGTCAGTGTCCGGGTCG
>JAHQYN010000007.1 GCA_024421085.1 Acidimicrobiia bacterium | reverse complement strand
CGCCTACATCAAACATCGTAGTGGCAGTTTCACGTTTGATGTTGCGGCCCACACAGCGTGGCTGCGCCAAGCCCCTGCCGTTGTCGGATTTTGGAATCAAAACGGCGAATGGAGACTGTACCGCCACGCCGACCAGAAGGTCGTGTCATCCGCTAACAGCACGGCGACAGCTCGCGAACCCAAGGACGACGAGATGGCGCGGGGCGAAGCATCCAAGAACGCAGCCATACGGAACCGCCGCCATTATGCCACAACGTTCCCCGTGAAGTTCAAAGTTGCCATAGATCTAGCTGATCTCACCTCCCGATGCCCGCAAGTCGGGATCGCCTACATAGACGTGTCAGACTCGCGGATACAGCCGAAAGAATCGCTTCAACCGAAGGAATCTCCGCAATTGCAAAAGAGCGACGGCGCAATCCAGGCACCACCAACGACAACGACCACCACAGCCGCACCAACGACCACCACCACGGCAGTGGTGCCAACAACAACGACAGCCGCCCCGCCGCCACCCCAACAAAACACAGCCCCGTATTATCCGCCTCCGCCACCGCCACCGGCTCCGCCGAGTCAACCAAGTGGTGCCACTGCACAGGCCGAGCCCGCTGACGATGAAGAAGAAACAGAAGACGACGGTGTCACCCTCAGCGACGTTCTGCGAGCTGCCAAAGCCCACAAAGAAGGCAACCTCAGCCTAGAAGAACTGCAAAGGATCATCCGCGCCTACCTCAACAGCTAGCGGTGTGTCGCAAGGCGGGCGGTTACCGAGCCGCTCACCTGCGGGAACGATTTCTCAGCATCCCCGTGGATATTGCCGCCGGGCCATCGGGCCATACAGAACCGCTCCTAGCGGACGAGCGCGACTGCGCCGAGCACGAGGAACCAGGCCGCGACCCCGCGAACGACTCTGCTGCTGACCGGCACCACGATGAAACATTAGTGAGTCCCAGCACCACGCGTGCGGGATCGGCTCGCCGGAGCGGCGCGTGGCGGTTGCCGGGTTGTCCGCCGGGCAGGGCGATGTCTGGTGTTTTCGTGCTGTCAGATGCACAACACCCGAACTGACCCTGGCTTGCCGTATATGGGTGCTTGGGCTAGCCGGCGATGTCGAGCACGGTGCGGACGCCGTCGGTGGCGTGGAGCTTGGCGATTCCGTCGTTGACGTCGGTGAGCGGCAGGCGATGGCTGATGAAGCGTTCGAGGTCGAGGCGACCGGTGCGCCAGAGATCGAGCATCAAGGGGATGTCGCGGCTGGGCCAGCAGGCACCCAACAGACAGCCGAGCAGTCGCTTCTGCATGGTCATGAACAGCACCGCGGCACCGATGGTCAGGCTCTCCTCGATCGGTGAAGCCCCCACCATAACTGTCGTGCCGCCGACGCGGGTGCTGTTGATCCCCTGCTCCACCAACGCTGCGCTGCCTACGGCGTCGAAGGCGTAGTCGGCGCCCTGACCGCCGGTCAGGTCCATGACCGTGCTCACCAAGTCGTCAGACGTGGGATCGATCAGGTCGGTGGCACCGAGACTCGAGGCCGTCTCACGGCGGCCCTCGGCGGGGTCCGACGCGATGATTCGACTCGCCCCGGCAACGGCGGCACCGCTGACGATGGCCGCGCCGAGACCGCCGAGGCCCATGACCACCACGGTCGCGCCCCGCTCGACTTCAGCGGTGTTGAACACTGCACCGACACCGGTCTGCACTGCGCAGCCGATGACACAGGCCACGTCGAGGGGAATGTCGGGCTCGATCCGGACGGCGCCCGACGCTGGCAGGACTGTGAATTCGGCGAACGCACCGACCCCGAGTCCCCTCCACACCGGGTTGCCCCCGCGGCTGAACGGCGTCGAGCCGTCCGGGCGAGCGTTGCTCGCGAACGACAACGCCTCGCCGCATTCGGTGGCCTCGTGTCGAGCACACCCAGCGCAGTGGCCGCACGGCGCCAACGGCGTCAGCACCACATGGTCGCCCACGGCGAGGTGGGTGACTCCCGACCCCAGCATCTCCACGGTGCCACTGGCCTCATGTCCGAGAATCGTCGGGACCGAGTAACCGCCGTCCTGCACTGTCGTGTCACTGTGGCAGATCCCGCAGTTCGAGACCCTGATGAGGACTTCGTTGGCCCGAGGTTCTTCGACGTCGATGTCGTCGACTATCTCAAGGGGTGAGCCTCCGGCGGTCAGCAGCGCAGCTCGCATCACCGCGACATTAGCGCTGCTACCCGGCGGACACGTATTCCCCGCACCGGTCGATCCAGCCTAGGTGCCCATGAGGACAACGACGATGAACGCTACCATCAATGACGCGACCGTAGCTGAGAACGCCCACACATCTCGACTGCGTGTTCCGATCAATTCGGCAATCCGTATCTCAATCGCAGCAAACCCGGCCACCATGTCGGCACGCAGAGCGTCGGTTTTTGCGCCCGCCGCAGCGAACCCGGCCACCATGTCGGCACGCAAGGTTTCGTGTTTTGCATCAGCCGCAGCGAATCCTGCGATCATGTCGGCACGCAGGGTTTCGTGTTTTGCGTCAGCCGCAGCGAACCCGGCCACCATGTCGGCACGCAGGGTTTCGTGCTTTGCATCAACCGCAGCGAAACCTGCCACCATGTCGACGGCTACGGCTTGGAGGTCTGTCTTGGTGGGGTACTGCTCCCAGCCTCCTGGCGGGCCTTGCGTCATCAGGAATTCAGCTCCGTTGCTTCCAACTAGTTCTGTCAACGTAACATACAGATCTGCGCGAAGCTCCTCGGTCAGTTTCATTATCCGCCTCCTTGAATCGCGTGCGACAACGTTTTCATCACACTGACACTGTATGGTATCAGCAACAGAGCATGAGAACAATGAAAAATCTAGCGCCTGCGCGTAAACGTGGGGCTGGCCCCTGTGTTGCAGGTGGGGCACTGCTGGATTCGGTGATCGGAAATTCCAACGATCCAGGACGGCCCACCGCACACCACATCGCCGGAGCGCTCACCGAGCCGGGATTGATTCTGCGACCCTACGATTGCGGGATGCGACCATGGGCGATTCGACTCCTCCCGGTCCTCGCCGCTCTGCTGGTGCTGTCTCCGCTGCTGCGTGATCCCACCAGCGACACCTATCCCCTGTCGACCTACCCGATGTTCGCCGCCATCTGGTGATCCTCGCGGTGATGGCGATCGTCTTTCCGTACCACCTCATCGGGATCGCTCTGGCACCGTCGCTCGCGGTCGAGCGCCTCGGCACTGCCGTTGCTGCGTGGCAATGGCGATTCCAGGCACGTTCCACGAGATTGCGGCCGACCGGAGGAGGTTGACCCTCCCAGAGTCTGGTTCGGTTGAGTTCACGGAACGGGCTCCACGAGATTGCGGCCGACCGGCGGAGGTTGACCCTGCGTCGGTGCCGAGTGATCTCCGAGCAGGCGGTGTCGTCGGCCCGCATGACTCAGTCGGCCTGCTTGATCTTGGTGAACAGGGCGGACGGGGCGCAGACTTGGTGTCAATATGGATTCAATATGGATTCAGCATGGATTCAGCGGCACGATGCCCGCATGGGCCGAGTGAGTTCTGGAAGGTGACGATGACAGCAGACCAGCAGGCGGCAGACAAGCAGGCGGCAGACAAGCAGGCGGCAGACAAGCAGGCGGCAGACAAGCAGGCGGCAGACCAGCAGGCGGCAGACAAGCCAGTGCCCGACAACGCATCGGTGTCGGAGATCTTCGACCCGGGGGCTTGGAGTCCGGTAGCGGGGTTCAAGGCCCTGACCGATGTCACCTATCACCGGGCCGAGGGCCTCAGCACCGTGAGGATCGCCTTCAACCGGCCCGAAGTACGCAACGCCTTCAGGCCCCACACCGTCGACGAGCTCTACCGCTGCCTGGACCACGCGCGGATGTCCGCCGACGTCGGCTGCGTGCTGCTCACCGGCAACGGCCCCTCTCCCAAGGACGGCGGCTGGGCATTCTGTTCGGGAGGCGACCAGCGCATCCGCGGCAAGTCCGGCTACCAGTACGCCACAGGTGACACGGCCGACACCGTCGATGCATCACAGGCGGGACGGCTGCACATCCTCGAGGTGCAGCGACTGATCCGGACGATGCCGAAGATCGTCATCGCAGTCGTGTCCGGTTGGGCGGTCGGTGGCGGGCACAGCCTGCATGTCACCGCAGACCTCACCATCGCCAGCGAGGAGTTCGCCGTCTTCAAACAGACCGACACCGATGTGGCCAGCTTCGACGGAGGCTTCGGTTCTGCCTACCTCGCTCGTCAGGTAGGCCAGAAACGGGCTCGTGAGATCTTCTTTCTGGGCCGTGACTATTCGGCACAGCAGGCCTTCGAGATGGGGATGGTCAATGCGGTCGTCCCCCACGAGAGCCTGGAGACCGTGGCGCTCGAGTGGGCCGCGGAGGTCAACTCCAAGAGCCCGACGGCCCAGCGAATGGCCAAGTTCGCCATGAACCTGATCGACGATGGCCTCATCGGTCAACAGGTGTTCGCCGGCGAGGCGACCAGACTCGCCTACATGACCGACGAGGCCGCCGAGGGGCGCGACGCCTTCTTGGAGAAACGAGACCCCGACTGGTCGAGTTTCCCCTGGTATTTCTAGGCGCTCGGAATGCGCCAGTCGACCGGCGCCCGACCTGCTTCGATGAGCGCCGAGTTGGCTCTGCTGAACGGCCTGGTGCCGAAGAACCCGTTGTGCGCCGAGAGCGGCGAGGGATGGACAGACTCGATGATGAAGTGCCTGTGGGCGTCGATCAGGGCGCGCTTGCGTCGGGCCGCGGCACCCCAGAGGACGAACACGACTGACTGCTCCTTGGCGTTCACGCAGTCGATGACTTCGTCGGTGAACGTCTCCCAGCCGCGACCCTGGTGGCTGGCGGCTCGACGGGCCCGCACAGTGAGCGTCGTGTTCAACAGCAGCACTCCGTTGCGGGCCCAGGTCTCGAGGTTTCCGTGGTTCGGGGGCTTGATCCCCAGGTCCTGCTCCAGTTCCGCGAAGATGTTGACCAGCGACGGCGGCGGCTGCACTCCGTGACGGACCGAGAAGCAGAGGCCGTGGGCTTGACTCGGACCGTGGTAGGGGTCCTGGCCGAGGATCAGGACTTTCACCTCGGCCAGCGGCGTCAGATGAAGTGCCGCGAAGACCTCTTCGTGGGGCGGGTAGACGTCGCCGGCCATGCGCTCGTCGCGCACGAAGGCCATGAGTTCACGCCAGTAGGGCTTGTCGAACTCCTTGCGGAGGACCGGATTCCAGTCTGTGGTGGGTGCCATGCCCTTGGGTCGCCGGTCGCTGCGGCTCAGTAGGGCCGGGTGCCGATCACCGAGGCCCGCTCCATCACCCGGACATCGGGGTAGTAGTCGCTCGACGCATAGTGCTGCACCGCGGCGTTGTCCCAGAACACGACCGTGTCGGGTTCCCAGCTGACCCGGAACTGGTATTCGATCGTGTTGGCCTGGCCCGACAGGTGCTTGATCAACTCCACACTCTCGACCTCATCGAGACCTTCAATGTGGGAGGTGAAGTAGGTGTTGACGAAGATCAGCTTCCGACCGGTCACCGGGTGGGTGCGCACGACCGGATGGCGCACCAGCGGATAGCGCTCGCGCATCTCCTGCTGGCGGCCTTCGGGGACCTGCTGGGCAAAGGCGAGCATGTAGTCGTGGATCGCGTAGAGGCCGTCGATGCGCTCCTTGGTCTTGGTGTCGAGCCCGTCGTAGGCCGCGGCCATGTCGCAGAACAGGGTGTCGCCACCGGTGGGCGGAACCTCGATGGCGTGCAGGATCGCCCCCATCGAGGGTATCTCACGCCAGGTAACGTCATGGTGCCAGCCGTTCTCGAAACCCCCGGTATCGGCCCCCTTCGCGAAGCGCACCAGTTCGGGGTGCTCTTCGTTGCCGGTGATGAAGGGATGTATCTCCAGGTCTCCGAAACGTCGGGCGAAGGCCACATGCTGCGCCGAGGTGAGCGGCTGGTTGCGGAAGTAGATGACCTTGTAGTCGGCCAGCGCAGCCGCGATCTCGGCGATTGTCGAGTCGGGCACCTTGGAGCAGATATCGACGCCGCTGATCTCCGCGCCGAGGGTGACGCCGCGGGGTATCACCTCGATTTCGTTGAACTGTGGGCTGGCGAGACGCTGGCGTTCCGGTGCGAGGTGCAGCAACGGCCCGAGCGTCACATCGAACCGTTCGATCCGAACCCGCCCCGGTGCCACGTTGCCAGCAGGGTCGCTGGTTCCAGCCTCTACTTCAACTTCGGTAACGGCCATTTCGGATCCTCACTGCACTGCGGTCGGTCGTGTCGTCGATTGAAACCTGCGGTCGATTGTATTGCAACTCGTGGTCTTCGGACGTTGCGGTTCTGGGTTGTTGGCTGGGTCGGGCGGCGCTCAACGGCTGTAGCGTCGGGGGGTGGGCAACACGACACGCGACATGGTCGTCATCGGGGCCGGGCCGGCTGGCGCTGCCGCGGCGATTCAGGCCGCGAGGGGTGGCGCCTCGGTAACGGTCTTCGAGAAGGCTTCGGCGGGCCGCGACAAGGTGTGCGGCGACGGACTGACGCCGCGGGCGGTGCATGCCCTCAACCAGCTCGACATCGACATGAGCGGCGCCCATCGGATCGACGGTCTGAGGATGATCGCCAACAAGACCCGTCGCGAACTGCCGTGGCCCGACAACGGGTCGTTCGCCCCCCACGGCGCAGTGTGGCCCCGTCGACTTCTCGACGCGCACCTGATGTCCGCCGCCGCAGACGCGGGCGCTGAGATCATCTGGAACACCGAGGCCCTGCCGATCCTCGGAGACGACGGACGTGTCATCGGGGTGACCGCCGCCTCCAACAGATGGCACGCCGAGCTCACGGTGGTTGCGACCGGCGCACCCGGCAACGTCGCGCGGATGCTCGGCGCAGGGCGGGTGGAGAACGAGCCGCATGGACTGGCCATCAGGAGCTATGCGGCCTCTCCGCGCCACGCCGAACGGCACCTTGAGGCTTGTCTGACCCTGCGCGACCCCGACGGCACACCGATCCCCGGTTACGGGTGGATGTTCCCGGCGGGCGACGGCACCGTCAACATCGGTGTCGGCGCGCTGTCGACGATGAAGGGCTACAAGAAGCTCAACTTGAATCGCCTGATCGACTCCTACCGTGACCTGATCCGCGATGACTGGGAGCTCGGTGACTACCTTGAGCGGCCGAGGGCCTGGCGGTTGCCGATGAGCGCGCAGCGGCGCCACGGTGACGGTTGGGTGGCGGTCGGCGATGCCGCTGGCCTCGTCAACCCGATGAACGGGGAGGGCATCGACTACGGGTTGGAGTCGGGGACCCTGGCCGCCGACCTGTTCCTCGCCGACCCCGCCGGAGCTCCGGAAAGCTACGACCGACTCATCGGTGAACGCTTCGACGCCTTCCTGCGGACCGGCCGGCGGTTCAGCTTCTTGATCGGTCACCCTCTGATACTGCGCACCGGCCTGCGCCTCGCCGTGGGAACGAAGGCCATCGCCAACATCACCCTCCAGGTGATGGGGAACCTGCTCGACGCCGACTCCCCCGGCGCCGCCGGCCGAGTCCTGCGCGTCGCCGACCGCGCCCTCGCCCTAGCCGACCCCCTCCTCCGCAAAACCCGCGCCCCCGCGTGAAGGGGAGATCGGTGACCGTCACCAGTCGTCGGGTTGCACGGCTCGGACCCCAGACCAACCTGTGTCGGCGTGCGGAAGCGGCCGGAGAGTTCGGCACCACCAGAGGATATGAAGCAGGTATTTGCTTTCTAACAATACTAACTGTAAATTGTGTTAATGATCTTGCTCAGCCAGAGGGCGCTAGGAACATCGGATGCCGACCACGATCTGTTCGTTGATCGTAACAGGGAACTGAAGCGTGTGGATCGCGCATTGAGGCTCGGCTTGAACGTCTACGTGCACGGACCACCCGGCATTGGCCGAACATCGTTTCTGCGTCAGATCCAACGAGGGAGGCCCGAAGCCCGCTATGCCCGCCTTCACGGGTTCAACACACTCACCGAACGGCTCGAAGAAGTCGAACGAGGACTGACGGATCAACGGAGCTTGAGAAGAGAAGCCCCTAATCAACGGGATCAATGGGCAACAGCGATAGAGAAATTCTCTGGCACGACGTACAAGTCGGTCGAGGACCCGTATAAGCACTTGCAAGCGGCAGCCGTGAAACTCCCGGACGATCCTCTACCGGCGATGCTCGTGGACGATCTGGACGACAAGGGCATCGTTGAGATGTTTGGTCGCTGGCGAGACCGGGCTTGGGAAGTTCCGATTCAATGGGTCGTCTCAGGGACCAGTGTCTCCCTCGACCCACCGGCAGACACGTTCTTCGATGTCGTCGTTGAGTTGGAGCGCTTTGACTCAGAAGAACTTCAAGACCTCCTGAGGCGCAGAACCGCAGCGGGTCCACCAGTACAACGAGATACATTGAAATCAATGTCCGAATCAGCCTTGGAATCGATCTCTCCATGTACACCACGTCGGGCTCTCTCCGTGCTCCGCGACCTCTACCTTTCGGACGACCTCGACCACGAGGCCCGCCGTCTCGAGGAGATTCAGAAGGCTCGTTCGAACTTGAAGCCAACAGCGGTCAAAGTTCTGGATGCTCTCGGTGAACGCGGACCAACACACGCTAGCGACGAGCAACTCCTAGCGGAGGTCGGCGTCACCCGGAGCCGGGTGGTGCAAATACTGGCCGAATTGGAAGCGCAAGGCATGGTTGCGGCTGAGCGGTCAGGTCGCCGCAAGCTCTACAGGCCCAACCCGACACGATCAGCGTCAACCGTCCCCGGTAGCTCCGCTGCACCGGAAGCACCATGACTCTCGCGCGGCTCAAGTTGCTGAGCGATCATTACGCCTTCGATGCCACCCCGCAGTTCAATGACGTCGGCATCTACCATGTCCCGTTCGAATCGATGTTCGCAGGCACACCGGTGGAGCGCAGGTTCCGTGACGGGACACTGCGCGGTGAACGCATCGCGTTGATCGGGGACAGCGGATGCGGCAAGACGAGCTTGGTGTCCTACGTACTCGGCCCTACCGCTGAATCTGTCGCCCCGATCCTGGTACCGGTGCATTCGCTCGAGCACGATGCGACCAAAGAGACCCTGATCGCCGACATGATCATCTCGCAACTCATCCGTCTGGCCCAAGAGATCGGATACCCGACAACAGACACCAACGACACCATCGGGCAGCGGCGTCAGGTAACCCGCGTCAACCGGAGCAGCAGAGGCTTGAGCGTTCATCCTCCGGGATGGATCGCGCGCGCTGGTATCGCCAAACAGATCGAAAGACAGATCACAACAACCGAATCGAATACCCTCGTCGACAAGATTGAGGTAATCCACCAATGCCTTCGACCGATCCGCGGTGATGGACTCATGCCGGTCTTCGTGTTCGACGACACCGACCGGTGGACCGCTGCTGCCGAAGAAACGATCGTCTCAGGATTCTTCGGTAACGCGATCCGCTGGCTCGCGGACTTGCAGGCTTCGGTAGTCGTGGCGACACATACCCGCTACCTCGAATCCACCACCGAAAACTCCAACTTGCTCATGTTCCTCGACACAAAAGTGGAACTTCCCCGCATACCGTCGGCTGATCAACTCGCTCGCATCCTGCACCAACGCGTGCAGATCCATCTGGGCCCTCCCAATGGCGACGATTCGACTTGGCGACTCGAAGATGTCGTGGCATCGTCTGCAATCAAAGAACTCTACAGACAGTATGAGCGTGGCTCCTCGTTGCGCAAAGTGATCCAATTGGCTCACATGGCCTTGGTCGAGACGGTTGACGCAAACAAGGACACGATCACGGGCCGCGAGATTCAGGCTGTTGTCCGAGCTTGAGGGACAAGCTGTTGCTCCGGCTGTGACCGTCACCCGCGGCAACGACACAGCGCGGCTCCGGCTGTGACCGTCACCGGCGGCAACGACACGGCGCGGCTCCGGCTGTGACCGGCGTAGGCTGGATGCATGAGCGATGTCACGCCTGCTGAAGAAGACCTGCCTCTCATCATCTCTGTTGACGACCATGTGATGGAGCCGAAGGATCTCTGGCAGCAGCAGCTTCCGGCGAGCGTGCGAGACCGGGGCCCGAGGGTCGTGCAGGAACGGATCCGCCTCAAGTTCGAGGGGGGCCATTACGGCTTTGAGCGCAACGACCCGGACGGGCAGATGTGTGACGTGTGGCTCTATGAGGACAGCGTCACGCCCACCGGTTTCCTGCACGGGCCCGCAGGAGTGCCGCGCGAGGAGCAGCGCAATGTGGCAGCCGTCTACGAGGACCTGCGCCCGGGCACCTACCGACAGCTCGACCGGCTCTCAGACATGGACCTGAACCACGTTGAGGCCGCGATCAACTACCCCAACATCTTTCCCCGTTTCTGCGGACAGGGGTTCTTGGAACGCGACGACAAGGATCTCGCCTTCGAGTGTCTCAAGATCTACAACGACTGGATCATCGACGACTGGGGCGGTGGCGCCGGCCGCGGCCGCCTTATCCCGCTGACGCTGGTTCCGTTGTGGGACCCGCAGATGTGCGCGGTCGAAGTACAGCGCTGCGCAGCCAAGGGAAGCTACGCGATCGCGTTCTCTGAGAATCCGTCGAAGCTGGGCTGTGCAACCATGTACAGCGGTGAGTGGGACATCCTGTGGCAGGCATGCGAGGAGACCGATACCACCGTCTCGATGCACATCGGCTCCTCGTCGTCGATGCCTTCCACATCGCCGGACGCGCCGCTGGCGACGTCGATGTCGTTGTACGCCCAGAACGCCGAAGGCTCGATGGTCGACTGGGTCTTCTCGGGCACCCTCGAACGGTTCAAGAAGATCAAGATCGCCTATGCCGAGAGCCAGGTCGGATGGATGCCGTTCCAGATGGAACGGATGGACTCGGTCTTCCGGGAAGGTCGCGGTGGCGTCGGCGGAGAGGGTCCGCTGCCCAGCGAAATCGTCAAGGGCCGGGTGTTCGGCTGCATTTTCGACGATCTGGTCGGCCTCAAACAGCGTCACGACGTCGGCATCGACCAGATCCTGTTCGAGACCGACTATCCGCATTCCGACGGAACGTTCCCGCACTCCCGCAAAGTCGCACACAGCATGTTCGCCGCCACCGGAATGAACGCCGAGGAGTGCTACAAGGTGATTCGCGGCAACGCCATCAACGCCTACGGCCTGCAACGCTTCGGGATCACCGAGTAGCCGCCAGCGCTACCGCGCCTGCCGCCAGCGCTACCGCGCCTGCCGCCAGCGCTACCGCGCCTGCCGCCGGCGTCAGCCAGGCCCGAGCGCCACGAGAGGATCGGTGTATTCCAGCCCCTGAGCCTCGGCCACATGCTGCTCGGTCAACAGTCCGCGGCGGATGTTCAAACCGTTGCGCAGGTGTTCGTCGTCGGCCAGCGCGCGCTCAAGGCCCTTGTCAGCCAATGCCAGAGTGAAGGGCAGCGTGGCGTTGTTGAGTGCGTAGGTGGACGTCTGGGGAACCGCCCCGGGCATGTTGGCAACGCAGTAGTGGACCACGTCGTCGACAACGAAAGTCGGATCGGTGTGGGTTGTCGGCCTTGAGGTTGCGAAGCACCCCCCCTGGTCGATGGCGACGTCGACGAGCACCGAGCCGGGTTTCATCCGCTTGACTAGATGAGGCCCAACGAGCTTGGGGGCGGTTGCCCCCTTGACGAGCACCGCACCGATCACGAGATCAGCGGCCAGTACCTGCTCCTCGAGGGAACTGCCCGTCGAGTAGAGGGTGACCAGGGCGGAACCGAAGCGGCGGGAGAGCCGATTGAGCACTTCCAGGTTGCGGTCCAGCACAGTGACCTGTGAACCCATCCCGACAGCCATCTCGATGGCGTTCTCGCCGACGACTCCCCCGCCGAGCACGAGTGTGCGCGCCGGGGCCACTCCGGGGACGCCGCCGAGCAAACGACCTGAACCACCGTTGGGGGCTTCGAGGCAACGGGCGCCCGCTTGGATGGACATGCGTCCCGCGACCTGCGACATGGGCGCCAACAGGGGCAGCCCTCCGTGACGGTCGGTGACGGTCTCATAGGCGACACAGCTGGCACCGCTAGCCAGCAGTTCCTCGGTCTGTGCGGTATCGGGAGCGAGATGGAGGTAGGTGAACAGCAGATGGTCGGCCCCCAGCATGGCCCGTTCGACGGATTGGGGCTCCTTCACCTTGACGATCATCTCTGAGTTGGCGAAGACCGTCTCCGCGTCGGCGACGATCTGCGCTCCCGATGCCGTGTAGTCGGAGTCGCTGGCACCGATGCCTGTTCCGGCACCGCTTTGAACCAGCACGCCGTGGCCGCGCATGGTCAACTCCCGCACGCTCGTGGGGGTCAGCCCCACCCGCCGCTCGGCGGTCTTGATCTCTGTGGGAACTCCGACGCGCATGCTGTTGCCTCCAATAACAGAATACGCCTGCTCAGAGGGAAGGTGTATGCGAAATCAGGCTCTGTTTTGCGCTTTGGCGCAATATACTGTTGCATCAAGCAGCATCAGTGCGTGATTATTGCTCAGGCAGGTATATCGGGTATGTCCGGCGGGTATGTCCGGGAGGAAACATGTTGGATCAACTCGACGCCACGGACCGGGAGATCCTGAGGGTCCTGCAACAAGACGCCCGCATCACCAATGCCGCACTGGCCGAGAGGGTCCACCTGTCGGCTTCAGCATGCCTGCGGCGAGTGCGCCGCCTTGAAGAGGTCGGGGTGGTGAAAGGGTACGTGGCAGTCCTCGACCGAAAGCTGATCGGGCGCGGCACCTCGGTCTTCGTCGAGATCGCCCTGACCAGTCAGCAGGAGGACCATCTCGACGCCTTCGAGGAGGCCGTTGCCGACGTCGCAGAGATCCTCAGCTGTCATCTGATGGCTGGCAACAGCGACTATCTCCTGCATGTCGCGGCGACCGACGTCGCCGACTACGAGCGGATCCACAAGGCTTACCTGGCAAGACTCCCCCACGTTGCCCAGCTGCGTTCCAGTTTCGCGCTGCGCACGGTCTGCGATCGCCAGGCCCACCGTTTCGACGACTGAATCCGGCGGGAGACGGCGGGCAACCAGCTGGGCAGTGACCGGCTCAGGCGTCAGGAAGGTGGTACATCTCAGCGGCGGGCTTGAGGGGGCGGGCGTACCACAGGGGGCGGCGCAGACCGCCCGGGCCCGGCGCTGGACGGGTCATCGAGAGCCACTCCCGGTAAGCCTCGCGGCTCTTGGCCGTGTCGACCACCACGTCTCCGTACTGGTCGCCGGCCTCGGCCGCGCTCACCCGGACTCGCTGGTGCCAGCACTGCATCCCGGAGATCGGGTCCGGCTGCACCGAGAAGGTCAGATTCTGGTGCACGCCGGTGTCGTTCCACCAGATGCGTTGGCTGTCGGGATCATCGGAGTCGAAGCGGCGGATCCCGTCGGTGCGGGTCAGCTTCCAGGAATTGCCGCCGTCACCGTTGTCGATGCGGTCGATCTCGGCTTTGCCAGCACCCCACGAGCGGGCCTTGTCCTCCTCGATACGCCAGCGACCCATGTGATGCGAGGCTGCGACCACGCCCGGTCGGATTCCCTCGGTACGCCAGGCGCCGATAACGAAATGGCCGATGCGGGTGGAGACGCGCACCAGTGCGTTCTCGGCGATTCCGAGTTTCTCGGCGTCGCTCGGGTGGATCCAAAGGGGATGCCGGTGGCTGATCTCGTTGAGCCATTTCGAGTTCGCTGAGCGGGTGTGGATCAAGGTCGGTATCCGAAAGGTCGGCAGGAGGATCCGCTCGTTGCCTTCGATGTCGAGGTCCTGATGGTGGACATGGGACTTGATCCAGGTGGGAGCGGCGTATTCACGCCAGCCCCAGTCGGCCAGCGTCGTCGAGAAGAGTTCCAGCTTCTTCGACGGTGTGGGGAAGCCCTCCTTGACCTCTCCGTCAACCTCGACAGCCGGCGACCCCTCGCCGAGGTCTGCCAGGGTTATCTCGGCGAGGTGGGCGGGGGTGCCGTCCCAGGTGCCGATGGTTCCGGGTTTGCGGAACACCTGGTCGTCGCCCTTGACGCAGTCGGCGATGGCTTCGGCACCGACGATCCGCTCATAGGGCGTCACCATGTCGCCGGGCACCGCGTAGGCGCCGACGTCGCGCATGTATTCGAGCGGCGACTTGCCGGCCGCAGAGGCAGCTTCGGCAAGCCCGGGCACCGACTCGGCGAACATGGTCCCGTAGTACTCGTCGACCGTTATCGGCGTGCCGGGGTTGGTGTCGGACTCGAACCACTTGCGGATCCCCCGGGTCCCGTCCGGGTCGATGTGCCAGGAGAGGTCGATCCAGAACTCGTTCTCCTCAGACACTTCACCGGGGTTGAAGTCGCGGCTGCGGGAGTGCGGCCCGAGCGACTCGCCGCGAAGCTCTGCGTAGCGACGCATGACCGGTTGGCGGAAGCCGATCCAGCGGCCGTTGTGGGTCTCGAAGGAGGCAACGTCGTGCCGTTCGGTGCCGACACCCATGGGCAGCACATAGTCGGCATACCAGGCGGTCTCCGACCAGGTGGGGGTGAGTGCCACATGGCAGCGAACCTTCGACTCGTCGGTCAGCGCCTCGAGCCAGCTGAACCCGTCGGGATTGGTCCAGACCGGGTTGTAGACGCGGCTGAAGTAGACATCGAGGGTTCCGCGGCCCTCGTTGAGGAAGTGCGGCAGCAGGATCGACATCTCGTGGTACGACAACGGGTACTCGCGGGGCCAGGTGAGTTCGTTCCACTGGTGCAGCGGCGGCGCGCCCTTGGGCTGTGCCGGCTTGAACTTGTTCCAGCCGTTGCCGCTGGTTCCTCCGACTGTGGCCACCGAGCCGGTCAACACGTTGAGGAAGAAAAGGCAGCGTGCGGTCTGCCAGCCGCCGAGGTTGCCCGCGCCCGCGGCCCGCCAGTTGTGCGAGGCGAACTTGGTCGGGTGTGCACCGATGATCTCGGCGATCTCGCGCAGTTGCCCGCCGTCGACGCCACAGACCTCCTCAGCTGCCTGTGGGGTGTAGTCGGCGTAGGCGTCACCCAGGGCGGCTTCGAGCGATTCGAACTTCGGCGGCAGGTCCGGGCGGGTCTCGCGCAGGTAGGTCTCCCAGTTGACCCAACGACGCACGAAATCGCGCTCCCAGGCGCCGTTCTCGATCAGCAGGCGGGCGATGGTCAACAGCAGGAAGGGTTCGGTCCCGGGCCAGGCCGCGAGCCAGTGGTCGGCTTTGGCGCCGGTGTTGGAGAGCCTCGGGTCAACGCAGATGACGGTGGCACCCTTGCCCTGAGCCTCGATGATGCGTTGCGCGTGAGGGTTGAAATAGTGGCCGGCTTCGAGGTGCGAGGAGATCAGGAAGATCACTTCGGCGTTGGCGAAGTCTGACGACGGGCGGTCGTGCCCCATCCACGACTGGTAGCCGATACGGGCATTGGAGGAGCAGATGTTGGTGTGGCTGTTGTGCCCATCCACACCCCATGACTTGAGTACCCGATCGGCATATCCGTCCTCGCCGGGCCGACCGACATGGTACATCACGGCGTTGCGGCGGCCCTCGTCGAGCGCGGCAGCGATTCGGGTGCCGATGTCGCTGAGCGCCTCGTCCCAGGACACCCGTTCCCACTGCCCTGAACCCCGTGAGCCGACCCGACGCAGCGGGTAGAGAATACGCTCGGTGTCGTTGACCTGATTGAGGGTGGCGGGGCCTTTGGCGCAGTTGCGACCCCGACTGGCCGGATGCAGAGGATTCCCCTCGATCTTGTCGATCTGGTTGGTCTCGTGGTTCACATGGGCGAGCAGGCCGCACGCTGCCTCACAGTTGAAACAGGTCGTGGGCACGAGGGTGTGGTGCTGTTCCACGCGGGTCGGCCAGGCCTTGGCGTTCAACGAGGTGTAATCGTGCCACTCTTCGTGGGGTGGGTACTGCTTCAGGTCGGTCATGGCAATCGGCTGGGCCTCTAGGAGAGCGGCACGGACTGGCCGGCACGGACAAAGGAGTCTTCATAGGCCCACATCCCGGCGATGGCGGCGACCCCGGCGGCTGCGACCGGCGGTGCGCCGGTGTCGGTGGCCAACGCCAGGATCAGCACGGCGGCGGGCACAACGAGGCCCACCAGCACGCCGAACCAGAAGCGGTCACGGTAGGCGCCCTTGATCATCTGCTGGACAGCGGCCTCGACATGGGGAGTCCCCTTGGCGGTCGCCTCCAACGCGACCAGAGCCGCGGTGACGCAGACCCCGGCGAGGAACGCCCAGCGAACGGCATTGATTGCGGGCACTTCGACGAACAGGTCGACTATCGAGTAGCTCGCTGCACCGGCGGTCACCGCCTGTGCCAACAGGGTCGGCAGCAACAGTGGTGTCTGCCACAGATCGCGTCCTTCGCACTGTCCGAACAGCAGGGCGGTGTAGCCGGCTGTCGCTGCGGCCCCCAGCACGACGGGGACTGACAGCACCTTGAGCGCCTCGGGCGCCTCGGCGATTCCTGCTACCCACCAGGCCGCCGTCACCGCCGCGAACGCAGCCAGGACGTAGGCGCCCTTGACCAGCCAAGAGTCCCAGCTTCCTCGGGTGATCAGGTAGTAGAACCGGCCTGGTTGCTTGAGGTCGGCGACCAGCAGCACCCCGGTCACAGCCAGGAAGAAACCTGCCAGCATCGGCGGCACGACACCCACCGCCGCGGTCTCGCCGCTGTGACCCAACAGCACCAACAAAGCCGCTATGGCCATCACACCTGCGGCGATCGCCTTGGTGACCAGGTAGCCCGAGACTTTCACAGTCCAGGTCATCTTGTGCGCTGTGGTGTAGGTGGTCCGCGCCACGACTCCGCTGCTGTCGGGTGGCACGCTCGGATGGTCGGGCGTGGTGTCGGCCCAGATCATCCCGTCGTTGGCAATGGCCGTGCGCAACGGGTTGAGCGAGGCCTGGTCGGCGCCGCGGTAGTACACCTTGGGGTTGGTGCCCTGCTCGGGCGCGCGGACCGCCACGTCCTCACGGGCGATGATCTTGGTAGCAACGTTGCGGGGATCGTCGAGATCAGCGACCTTGATGGCGTTGGTCGGGCAGACGACCACGCAGGACGGCTCGAGTCCGTCCTCGATGCGGTGGTTGCAGAAGTTGCACTTGTGGGCGGTGTTGGTGGCGGGGTTGATGTAGAGCGCGTCGTAGGGGCAGGCGTTCATGCAGCCCTTGCAGCCGATGCAGTTGTCGTCGTTGAAGTCGACCACGCCGTTGTCGGCCCGGAAGAGTGCGTTGGTGGGGCAGATCGAGATGCAGGGAGCGTCATCGCATTGGTTGCAGCGCATCACCGAGAAATGGCGGCTGACGTTGGGGAACGACCCGGACTCTATGTACTTGACCCAGGTGCGGTTGACGCCTAGGGGCACGTCGTGCTCGCTCTTGCACGCCACCGTGCAGGCGTGGCAGCCGATGCATGAGTCACTGTCGAGTAGGAAGCCGAGCCTGGTCACACAATTCCTTGAAGGGTCCGAAGGTTGACGTTGGGCACTCTAGTACGCACAAGTTAGACACTCTAACTTTTCTTTGCGGGAGCGGTGGCTTCTCTTTGCGGGAGCGGTGGCTTCGCGTCAGGCAGGGAAGTTCATGTCCACCGTGACGGACTCCCATCGATCGATCGAGGCGGCAGCGGCGACCGCCGCCGTTTGGCCGCGCGACCCGGTGGGCCGATACCGTTCCGGCATGGTCTCAGTCAATGACTTCCCGAAGATCATCAGCGTCGACGACCATGTGGTGGAACCGCCGAACATCTGGACTGACCGCCTCCCCGCCAAGTACCGCGACGTCGGCCCGCACATCGTGATTGCGCCCCGGGGAGAGATGAGTCTCCAGGACGGCACCTGGGTCGAGCAGCCCGGCACCGGCGACAAGATGGCGGCCTGGTGGCACTACGAGGACCACCGCTACCAGATCAAGCACATGATCGCCTGCGCTGGTACTCCACCCGAGGAGGTGACCATGGTGGGCGTCACCTACGACGACATCCGCCCTGGCTGCTACCGGGCGGAGGATCGGCTCGCCGACATGGACCTCAACCATGTCGAGGCATCGTTGTGCTTCCCCAACTATCCTCGGTTCTGCGGTCAGTTGTTCGCCGAGCGCTCCGACAAGGAGCTCTCCAAGCTCTGCGTCGAGGCCTACAACGACTGGATGGTCGAGGAATGGTGCGGCGACTCGGGCGGGCGTCTGATCCCGCTGTGCATCGTGCCGCTCTGGGACGTCGATCTGGCGGCCGCGGAGATCCGCCGCAACGCGGCGCGGGGAGTGACCGCCACCGCCTTCTCGGAGCTGCCGGCCTGGCTGGGCCTGCCCTCGATTCATTCCGGGTACTGGGATCCGTACTTCGAAGCTTGCGAGGAGACTGCGACCGTCATAGCCATGCACATCGGGTCTGGCACCCGCACGGTTCGCACCTCCGAGGACGCACCGACGCTGGTGACCGCCACGATGATCTCAGCCAACAGCGCCGCTTCGATGGTCGACTTCCTGTTCTCGGGCGTGCTGGAGCGCTATCCGACCCTGAAGCTGATGTACGCGGAGAGCCAGATCGGCTGGATCCCCTACTTCTTGGAACGCGCAGACGAGAGCTATGCGACCCATCAGTGGGCTCAGGGCGAGGAGCGGCTGGCTGAGAAGCCGTCGTTCTACTACTACCGGCAGGTGTTCAGCTGCTTCTTCAACGACTCCGCGGGCATGAAACTGCTCGATGAGGTTGGTGTCGACAACATCCTGTTCGAGACCGACTACCCCCATTCCGACGGCACGTTCCCCCATTCTCGCGAGAAGGCCCACTCCCTGTTCGGCCATCTCGACGACGACGCCGTCTTCAAGATCGCCCGCGGCAACGCCATCAAACTCCTCCACCTCCCCTTCGACTAAGCCTGAATCCACCGGTGGGGGTGTTGTGGTCGAGAATCACATATCGGAGAAGCGGAGATTTCCGAGCCTGCGCGTAACCGTGGGGTGGCGGTGGTGTGGTGCCTCGGGTAAGCCGCTGTTATCGTTGCGCGTGCAATCGTCTGCCCTGGTAGAACGCAAACATGGACCGCTGGCCAACCACAACCCCTCGACCGAAGACTGAGATGTCGCTCGTGGGAACAAGAATCGGTTCTTGCGGTTTGGTCTTGGCGTTGTGCATATCGTCATTGCTGATCGCCGCGCCTGCCTCGGGCGTGGCCGGATACAGCGACGTTGAAGCCGACGTGTACTACACCGAAGCCGTGCAGTGGGCTGTCGACAACAGAGTCACCGGTCTTGACGACAACTGTTTCGCTCCCGACGCCGCCGTGTCGCGCGGTGAAACCGCACTGTGGATCTACAATATGCAGAACCGGCCCGCGCCCGGTGTCGCACACTCGTTCACCGATATCACAGATGACGCTCAACACGACGCAGTGTCGTGGATGGCCAACGCGGGCATCACCACCGGCACATCGCCAGAGAGGTTCTCGCCCGACAACACCCTCACACGCGCCCAGGTCGCAGCGTTCTTGCACCGCCTCGCGGGCGAACCGCACGCGCCAGCGCATCCGTTCACCGACGTCATCTCAGGCTGGCAGCAGAACCCCGTCTCATGGATGGCCAACGCGGGGATCACCACCGGCACATCGCCCCAGACGTTCTCACCCGACAAGACCCTGACCAGAGCCCAGCTCATCACCTTCCTGCACCGCTATCAAGGTGAACCGAACGCAACCATCGACCCCACCACGCCACCCACCTGCAACGACCGCAGCGACGACCGCGAAACCGACGAAACCGGCGAGGCCGGCGGAACCGACGAGACGGGCGAGACCGGAACCGACCGCGGAACCGGCGAAACCGGAAACGACCGCGGAACCGGCGAAACCGGCGAGGCTGGGGACTCGGGGGTCAGCGGCGAACGCCTGAGCATCACGGTACCGGTTGAATCACCGGGAGGCAGGTGCGCCGCGGAAATATCGCGTGGCATATACCATTGGGAAAGATGTGCCTGGTTCGATTTCAGAGAAAATCCCGACTACCACACAGCTTTGTCGAATGAGGAAGCCGAAGAGCTGATCCAGCGAATATGGGACGGTGTGGATGTTGAAGGCAAACCCGCTGAACCTCCCACCAGCGAGTTGGTGCCCGCCGGCTCAGACTGCGCCACAGTCGACAGTTCCGGGTTCATCATCGGCTGCTACTCTCGCAACGACCATCACATCCGCCGGCTCGACTCCTTCAACGACACGCTGCTCCATGAAGTAACACACGCACTCGTCAGCAGACATCCCACGGTTTCGCAATGCTTGCAGCTTGCCAGCAACGATGCCTACCAGGTATGCGTACACAACGACATCTTTCGCTGTGTAGCCGACCAACTCTATGTGCGTTACGCGGGCATCCCAACTGCCGGGGTGTGCGGAACAACCACAACGTCAACGGCTGGCGACGCGGCGGAAGCGGGGTGGGTCAAGAGGCGTGCTAGCACCGGAGCGCTCTACACCTACACCGACGCTGACTGGCACAATAGAGGATTCCCATACCAAGACGACTGGGCGACGCTGGTCGTTCGCTGCAGCAGTGCCTCTGAATTGGATGTCTTTTTGAGCTTCGGGTCCGGTTATCTTGGCGGAGACTTGAACAGGAGAACTGCTGTTTCCCATGGGTTCTACCCCAAGGGTTACTGGGACTGGGACGAACCGACACGCGACGCGTACACAGACGAGCACGCGGTTGCAGGTCGCTGGTACACAGCCAGCGACAATAAGGGAGTGTTCCTGCCTTCGGTGATGATCCGCAGCTTTGTCGCGTCAGCGCTTGTTCAAGACTTCGTCTACTTGGATGTGCATCGGCCGTACGGCGGCAGTTTCGGGGCGTTCAATTTCGACTTGACCGGCGCAGCGCCGCACATCGAGGCTGTCGTCGACGAATGCGGGGGTACCCCCGATCCGTGGTATGAGTACCGCAACAGTCGCAACGAACTCACCGTCTCTGTCGAAGCAGATTGGCACGACAGGACTTCACCCTACGGCCGCACGATACCGACCCTGAACGTGACCTGCAGGAACAACGGCGAAACGGCAGTCTTCCTCGATATCGATTCGGGATTCCTCGCGGGACAGTATCATCTCGACAACCGCATACCCGTCGAGTACGTGTTCTTCCCCAACGATTGGCAGAGCTGGACACAGACCCGTCGACAACAGTATTTTGCCGAGCACAAGGTCGTGTCTAACTGGTTCGAATCAAGTGACAATGAGGCTGCGTTTCTGCCGAGCATCCTCAACGAGAGTTTCCTGGACGCCGCTGGCGGCGACGTGACGCTTTTCATGATCGTGGCCAACTACAACGATCGCGAATTCGGCAGGTTCCTCTTCGACCTGCCCGGATTGGCCGAGCCGCTCCGCAGATTGACTGAGGAGTGCCGCCTACGCCTAGCGCTGCCGCATTGATTCACCCTGGGTTTTGCGCAGGCTCCAAGGATAGGAGCGAGTATGGAATGAATCACCCTGGGTTTCGCGCAGGCTCCAAGGATAGGAACGAGTATGGAATCTATGGACACACAAACGAGGGTGGCGGCGAGGTCTCGCCGCTACTCTGATGAGCAGAAAAAGCATGCGGTGCGGATGGTGTTCGCGTTGCGTGAGGAGCTCGGCGTTTCGGACGCGGGGTTGCGTGGTAGGTTTCAGGGCGCATGAACGTGGAGTCTGGATGTCCGACGATTCTTGATGTTCGCAACGCCGAGGTTGTCTACAACGACGTGATCCTGGTGCTGAGCGGTGTGAGCCTGCGGGTCGAGGCCGGCGAGATCGTCACCCTGCTCGGTGCCAACGGCGCAGGCAAGACCACCTTGTTGCGAGCGATCACCGGACTCTTGGAGGTCCACCGCGGCGAGATGACCAAAGGCTCGATCAACTTCGACGGAGAACCGGCCGACCACGTCGACCCCTCGAAGCTGGTGCGGGCCGGCGTGGCCCAAGTGATGGAGGGGCGGCGGATCTTCGCGGAGCTCACCGTCGAGGAGAATCTGCGGACCGGTGCCCACACGGTAAGCGACAAGAAGGCGATCAGCGCGGCCCACGAGCGGGTCATGGAGCTGTTCCCGGTGTTGCAGCCCCGCCAGCGCGACACCGCCGGCTACCTCTCCGGCGGCGAGCAGCAGATGCTCGCCATCGGCAGGGCCCTGATGGCCTCGCCGAAGCTCCTGCTGCTTGACGAGCCGTCGCTGGGGCTCGCCCCCAAACTCGTCGAACGAATCTCTGAGATAATCAAGACCGTGAACGCCCAGGGAACCAGCGTCCTGCTCGTCGAGCAGAACGCACGCATGGCACTCTCAATCTCAGTCCGGGCCTACGTGCTCGAGAACGGCCGGATCGTCAAGGAGGGTGCCGCTGCCGACCTGCTGGCCGACGACGACATCCGCGAGTTCTATCTCGGGGTCGGAGAGGCTGGCCGCAAGTCGTTCCGAGACGTCAAGTCCTATCGCCGCAAGAAACGATGGAGCGCATGAGCGCCCCGCTGCTGAGCTTCGACGCAGTGACGCTGCGCTTCGGAGGCGTGACCGCGCTCGACGACGTCTCCTTCACGGTCAGCGACGGAGAGTTGTTTGCGATCATCGGCCCCAACGGCGCAGGCAAGACCTCGATCTTCAACTGCCTCAACGGGGTCTACCGCCCCGAGAGCGGCGAGATCACCTTCCGGGGAAAGTCGCTGATCGGAACCAAACCGACCCAGGTCGCCAAGCACGGCGTGGCCAGGACATTCCAGAACCTCGGGCTGTTCTCCAACCTCAACCTCGTCGACAACCTTATGCTCGGCCGCCACCTGCTGATGAAGAGCGGATTCATCACGGGCGCGCTCTGGTTCGGACGGGCCAAACGCGAGGAGATCCACCATCGCGGGCGTGTCGAGGAGATCATCGACTTCCTCGACCTGCAGCCGCACCGCTACAGCCCGGTGGGAATGCTCCCCTACGGCATCCAGAAGCGCATAGAGCTCGGCAGGGCCCTGGCGATGGAACCCAGTCTCCTGCTGCTCGACGAACCGGTCGCAGGAATGAACCTCGAAGAGACCGAGGACATGGCGCGTTTCATAATCGAGGTCCGCGACCGCCTCCACATCGCCATGATCCTCGTTGAACACGACATGCACATGGTGATGGACATCGCCGATCGAGTGATGGCGCTCAATTTCGGGCAGTGCCTCGCCACCGGCGTGCCCAGCGTGATCCAGTCCGACCCGGAGGTCATCGCCGCCTACCTCGGGGAGCCGGCATGACCGATTCGCCCGCCAACATCTCGCTCCCCCACAAGCTGCTCACTCGAGCCGCCACAGACGGCGACTCCGTGGCGCTGCGCCACAAGACACTGGGAATCTGGCACGAATACACATGGAACGACTACGCCGACACCGCACGCCTAGCGGGCCTCGGTCTGCGCAACCTCGGTGTCGCCAAGGGCGACAAGGTGGCGGTCCACGCCGAGAACCGCCCCGAATGGGTCTTCGCCGACGTGGGAACCCAGGGCATCGGTGCGGTGACCGTCGGGGTCTATCCGACCAGCCCCGCAGCCGAGGTCCGCTACCTGCTGGCGCACTCCGAAACCAGAGTCGTGGTGGCCGAGGACGAGGAACAGCTCGACAAGACCCTGGCAGTCTGGGACCAACTCGAGAGCCTCGACTACGCCGTGGTCATCGACCCCCGCGGTGTCCGGGTGCTCGACGACCCGCGGATACTGACCTTCGAGGAACTGCTCGAACTCGGCCGCAAGCAGCCGGCCGCTGACTTCGATGAATCCACAGCCGCTCTCGACGGCAGCGAGGTGGCCATCATCGTCTACACCTCGGGCACGACCGGCCCCCCCAAGGGCGCGATGCTCAGCCACGCCAACATGCACGCGGCGTTCAGCGACTACGACGCAATATTCTCGGTCGGGCCGGGCGACGAAGTGCTCTCCTATCTCCCCCTGTGCCACATCGCAGAACGGCTGGTCACGGTCATCAACGGCATCAGCGCCGGTTACACGACCAACTTCGGGGAGGGCGGCGAGGCTTTCGCCAACGACCTGCGCGAGGTGCAACCGACCTTCTTCTTGGGTGTTCCCCGCGTCTGGGAGAAGATGTTGGCAAGTGTGCAGGTGCGGATGAACGACGCTTCCTGGCTGAAACGACGCAACTACCAGTTCTGGAGCGCCAGGGGCGGCCGCCTGGCGAAGGCCCGCATGCAGGGGAGGCTTGGCTTGGTCGACCGTGCCCTGGCTGTGCTGGGGTCGCTGATGCTGTACCGCGCCCTCAAGGAGCGTCTCGGCATGAGCCGCTGCCGAAACGCCCTGTCGGGTGCGGCTCCGATAGCACCCCAGATACTCGACTGGTTCTGGTCGATCGGCGTGCCGGTCCGCGAGGGCTACGGGCAGACCGAGAACTGCGCTCAGGCCACGATCAACCCGCAACACGGTGTGCGGATCGGAACTGTGGGCCTTCCCGTCGCCGGAGCGGAGGTGCGCATCGCCAAAGACGGTGAGATTCTCACCCGGGGAGAGGGAACCTTCGTCGGCTACTTCAAGAACCCGCAGGCCACCGCCGAGGCCGTCGATGCCGACGGCTGGCTGCACACCGGCGACATCGGGGTCTTCGACGAGGACGGCTTCCTCAAGATCACCGACCGCAAGAAGGACCTCATCATCACCGCCGGCGGAAAGAATATCTCCCCGTCGGAGATCGAGAACCGACTCAAGGTGTCGCCGTTCGTGCGCGAGGCGGTGGTGATCGGAGACCGCCGAAAGTACCTGACCGCGCTGGTCGGCATCGAGTACCACACCGTCGGCGACTGGGCCACCCGTCGCGGCGTCGCCTACACGACCTATGCGGACCTCTCGAACAAGCCTGAAGTCCGCTCCCTGATCGACGAGGTGGTGCAGGAGACCAACCAGGACTTCGCGCAGGTCGAGACGATCAAACGCTTCGAGTTCATGACCGTCGAGCTCGACCACGAGGACGGGCAGCTCACCGCCACCCAAAAGGTGAAACGAGCAGCCATCACCTCACAGTTCGAAGACCTGATCGAGCAGATGTACCCATGACCACCTTCGTGCAGGCAACCTTCGACGGAGTCGCCACCGGTTCGCTGTATGCGCTGATCGTGCTCGGTTTCGTGGTCATCTACCGCGCCACCGGCATCATCAACTTCGCGCAGGGTGGTGCGTTGCTGCTCGGCGGCTACATCACCTACAACGTCAGCACCTCGTGGGGAGGGAACTATTTCTTGGGGATCCTCTTCTCGGTCGCGGTGTGTGCGGGATTCAATGTTCTGTTGCAGCGAGCCATGCTGCAGCGGGTCTTTCGGGAGGTAGTCGGAATCTCTGCCGGCCTGCTGGGTTGGGCGGCGCTGTACTACAACGGAACCACCCATCTCGTGGGGCTCATAGGCGGCGTCGTGATCGGTGTGCTGGCGTATTTCATCACCGCTCGCATCGAGGCACGAGTCGGAGACCGAGGCCCCTCCGAACTGCCGCTGTTCGGAGCGATCATGGTCACGATCGGGGTGCTTTTCATTGTCAAGCAGGTCACAGCCTCGATCTGGGGTTTCGCCGAGCTCAGCGTCGACGACCCCTGGGAATTGTCGAGGACGGTCGTGGGAGACGTCGTGCTCCAACACTCCAAGCTCGCGGCCATCGCCATGGCCGCGGCAGCGCTCGGAGTGTTCTTCGTGGTCGACCGCTACAGCCGGATCGGCATCGCCATGCGGGCCACCCACTTCGACCACGAGGCAGCGGTCGCCCAGGGAATCTCGACAAAGATCGTGTTCGCGACTGCGTTCGCGATCGCTGGGGGCGTGGCGGCCCTGGCAGGCAGCGCGGCGACCGCAGGCCCCGAACTCATCACTCCGAACTTGGACTTCGTCGTCTTCTTGGCATTTCCGGCGATGATCCTCGGAGGGTTGGACTCGCCGGCCGGCGCGGTCGCCGGAGGACTGCTGGTCGGCTGGATTCAGAACCTGGTGAAGACCTATGTGGCCACCACCCCAGCATGGTTCCCGATCGAGGATCTTGACTGGTTGGGCGCCGGGTTCGAGCGGGTGGCGATCTTCATAGTCATGATCATCGTGTTGATGGTCCGCCCCTACGGCCTGCTGGGCACCGAGGAGGTGCGACGGGTATGAGCGCCGCCTTCACGTCTCCCAAACGCTTCGCTTGGGCTCGGAGGGCGTCGGCCGCGCCCGGCAACAAGGCTCAGAAGATGCACGTCCACTATCGCGACGACCTGCGTCTGTTCCCCAACCGCCTGCGGCGCGCGGCTCTCGCGGCGATGGTTCTCGCCTGGGCGGCGATTCCCGTGTTGTGGGACGTGGCACCCTTCACGCTGCTCAGCGGGAACGGGATCTCCCTGAATACTCTGGCCTACGCTGGAGTGTTCTCGATCGCGGCCATTGGACTCAACCTGCTCACCGGCTACACCGGTCAGGTCTCACTGGGGCATTCGGTCTTCCTGGCCGTCGGTGCCTACAGCACGGCGTACGCAGGGTCTGTCTGGGGTTGGCCGATGTGGCTCTGGATCCTGTTCGCGCCGGCGCTGGGCTGGCTGGTCGGCGCAGCGGTCGGCCCTTTCGCGCTTCGCCTCCGGGGCAACTACCTGGTGATCGTGACTCTCGGCCTGGTGTTCATCGGCGAGCATATTTTCAGGAACTGGAAGAGTGTCACCGGCGGCAACGCCGGCACTTCAGCCGCGGGAGTGGAAGTCAAACTGGGGTTCATCGATTTCGAGAACCTGAGCCTGTTCGGCAAGTCCTTCGGCAAGGACGAGAGCTACTTCTGGCTGATCTGGCTGCTGGTGGCGCTGGTGGCGTGGCTGACGAAGAACGTTGTGCGGACCCGACCGGGCAGGGCGCTGCAGGCGGTGCGCGACCAAGACGTCGCCGCGGAGATCATCGGGATCGACGTCGGCATCACCGGCTACAAGACTCAGGCGTTCGCCTGGTCGTCTGCCATCGCGGCTCTGGCGGGAGCGCTGTACGCGCCGCTGCAACTCTTCATCACTCCGGGAGACTTCACGCTGCTGGTCTCCATCCAGTTCATCGCGATGATCATTCTGGGCGGGATGGGCACGATCTATGGATCGATCATCGGCGCGCTGGTCATCACCGCGCTGCCCCGACTGATCGACGGCATATCGGCGGACTACGGTCTGCCGGGAGTGGCAGCCAAGAGCACAGACTCCGGTCTCGTGTCTGTCGCTTCGCTCAATGTGATCATCTACGGTTTCCTCATTGCCTTGTTCCTGCTGGTGGAGCACCGCGGGCTGGCTGGAATCTGGGTTCGCATCCGCAACTATTTCTCAACCTGGCCCTTCTCATACTGAGATTCGCCACTGTCCCTTGGAGGAGACATGAAAATGAAACAATGGTTCCGATTGCTGGCGCTGCTGCTGGTTGCTGCGCTGTTCGCCGCGGCCTGCGGCGACGACGACGGAGGCTCGACTGCTGTGGACGCCGATGGCGTCGCCGCTGCCGATGAGACAGCCGACGACACTGATATGGCCGACGACAGCGACATGGACGACAGCGACATGGACGACGACAGCGACATGGACGACAGCGACATGGACGACGACACTGACACGGCTGACGACAGCGACATGGACGACGACACTGACACGGCTGACGACAGCGACATGGACGACGACACTGACACGGCTGACGACAGCGACATGGACGACGACGGTGCCGCCGCGGAACTCGTGCCCGGTCCAGGCTTCGACGGGTCCACCATCAACGTCGGCGTGATCTCCGACCTCTCCGGTCCGGCTTCGATCATCGGCAACCCGCTCACCGCAGGCGGCCAAGTCTACTACGACTACATCAACAGCCAGGGCGGAGTAGCCGGCCGGTACCTGATCGAGACCGTCGAGAGGGACCATCAGTACAACCCGGCAACCGCGGTGCAGATCTACAACGAAGCAAAGGACGATGTCGTCATGTTCGGCCAACTCCTCGGCACGCCGATCACCAACGCCGTGCTCGAGTCCCTCAAAGAGGACGGCCTCGTGGCTGCTCCCGCCTCGCTCGACGCATTCTGGGTCCGTGAACAGAACCTGCTGCCGATCGGCGGCCCTTACCAGATTCAGGCGATCAACGGGTTTGACTGGTGGATCAATGAGGGCGGCGGCAACGCCGACCAGGTCTACTGCTCGTTCATCCAGGACGACCCCTACGGCGATGCGGGCCAAGAAGGCCTTGAGTTCGCCGCGGACAATCTCGGCTTCACGGTATCTGAGGTCGCCCGCTACGTCTCGGGCGACACCGACTTCTCCGCTCAGGTCCAGCAGCTGCAAGACGCCGGATGCGAGGTCGTGTTCCTGGTGACGCTGCCATCGGTCACCGGCACGGCGCTCGGCACCGCGGCCGCGAGCGAGTTCGCACCGCAGTGGATCGGCACCTCGCCAACCTGGATCAACGCCTTTGCCCAGATCGAACAACTGGCACCGTACCTGCAGGAGTACTTCGTTGTCGTGGGTGAGGGCTCAACCTGGGGCGACGAGAGCGTGCCGGGAATGGCCACAATGGTCGAGCGGCTCGAAGAGTTCGCCCCGGACCAGGATCCTGACTACTACTTCACGTTCGGCTACCTGCAGGCCCACGCGGTGGTGCAGGTGCTCGAGGCCGCGGTCGCCAACGGCGACCTGAGCCGCGAGGGCATCATCGCGGCCATGAATGGTCTGGGCTCGGTCTCCTTCGAGGGCCTCGGCGGCGACTATTTCTACGGCACGCCCGACGAGAGGATCCCGAGCACCGAGAACACGATCTTCATGGTGAACCCGGAGGTCCCCAACGGTGTGGAGGCCGTAACCACCGGTTATCGCGCCCCATTCGCCAGCGACTTCGTGTTCGAGTAGACGCGTGTTCGAGTAGACACCAGGTCGCGCAACCTGAACATCTGAACCGTCGCTGTCCCGTCCGTTGCACCCACGGCGGACGGGACAGCGCTCGGCCGCTCACGGGCCACTGAGCCGCGGGCGGGCCGCTCGGGCCACGGCCTCGCTTGGGCGTGGCCGTGTTGCGGGTCGTTCTGCTTGGCCTCGGGTAAGTTGACTGTCGCGATATTACCGGATAGCGTCGCACGGGCATGCTACGCGTACCCTTGGCGGCGCCGCTCCGCTCGACGTTGGACACGGACGATCCGCAGTTCGCGCAGAACGCCCGAGACATGCGCGAGCAACTCGATGCCATCTCCGAGTTGCTCGACGAAGCTGAGGCCGGAGGCGGACCCGAGCGCACGGCAAGGCTGCGCTCCCGCCAAAAGCTTCCCATACGCGAGCGGATCGCTAACGTAATCGATCCCGACAGCCCGTTCCTAGAGATCAGCCCTTTAGCCGCGTACCAGTCCGATTACGCCATGGGTGGGGGGATGGTCGTTGGGATCGGGGTGATCGCCGGCACCGAATGCGTGATCATGGGCAACGACCCGACCGTTCTGGCCGGCGCGCTCACCCCCTATTCATCCAAGAAATGGAGCCGCGCTCTCGAGATCTCGCGCGAGAACCGCATGCCCTATGTGAGCTTTGTGGAATCCGCCGGCGGTGACCTGCGGATCCAACCTGGTGACGGAGGCAACAGGCGCTTCCTGCAGACCGACCATTTCGCCGAGAGCGGACGTTTCTTCTACGAAATGATCGAACTCTCGAAGATGAGGATTCCGACCGTCTGCGTCGTGTTCGGGTCGTCGACCGCTGGCGGCGCCTACCAACCGGGACTCTCGGACTACACGATCATGGTCAAGGACCAGTCAAAGATGTTCCTCGGCGGTCCCCCGCTGGTCAAGATGGCGACCGGCGAGATCTCTGATGACGAGACGCTCGGCGGCGCCGAGATGCACACCACGGTCTCGGGAGGGGGCGACTACTTCGCAACCGACGAGATGGATGCGCTGCGAATGTGCAGAGAAGTCATCTCACACCTGAACATCCGCAAAGCCGGTCCCGAGCCCAGCTTCCCTGCGGACCCACCGGTCTACGACCCCGACGAACTGCTCGGCATTGTCAGCCGAGACCTCGTGAAGCCCGTCGATGTGCGCGACATCATCGCCCGGACCGTCGACGGTTCACGTTTCGAGGAGTTCAAGCCCCGCTGGGGCAGCACCCTGGTCTGTGGCTGGGCGTCGATCCACGGATACCCGCTCGGAATACTCGGCAACAACGGTGTCCTGTACCCCGACGCCGCCCAGAAGGCGGCGCACTTCATCCAACTCTGCAATCAGATCGACGTGCCCCTGTGGTTCCTTCAGAACATCACCGGATACATGGTCGGCAAAGACTTCGAAGCCGACGGGATCATCAAGAAGGGCTCCCAGATGCTCAACGCGGTCACCAACTCGACCGTGCCGCACATCACCGTGATCGTCGGCTCAAGCTACGGCGCGGGGACCTACGGCATGTCGGGCCGGGCATTCGGGAACCGTTTTACTTTCCTGTGGCCCACTGCGAAGATCGCGGTGATGGGCCCAAAGCAGATTGCGGGCGTGATGTCTGAGGTGCGCCGGGGTCAGGCCAGGCGACTGGGCCAGGAATTCGATGAAGAGGCCGACGCTGAGACGGTCGCCGCGGTCGAGGCCACCCAGGAACGGGGCTCACTCGCTCTGCGGGCCACCGGCGCCATCAGCGACGACGGGATAATCGACCCGCGAGACACCCGCCATGTCCTCGGCATGTGCCTCTCAGCAGCGAGCAACCGGGCGGTCGAGGGCGCAGACGGGTACGGGGTGTTCCGACTGTGAAGCGGTTCGACACACTGTTGGTCGCGAACCGGGGCGAGATCGCCTGCCGCGTGGTCCGGACAGCCTCGGCCATGGGACTCCGCACGGTGGCGGTGTTCGTCGAGTCCGACGCCGACGCCCTGCACGTCACCTGCGCCGATGAGGCAGTGAGAATCGACAGCTACCTCGACAGCGGGCAGATGCTGGCCGCAGCGCGGCTCACTGACGCTGAAGCAGTTCATCCCGGCTACGGATTCCTCGCCGAGAACGCCGTCTTTGCCAGAGCTGTGGTGGATCACGGCCTGGCCTGGGTCGGGCCTTCGCCAGAAGCGATCTCCCTGATGGGCGACAAGATCGCAGCAAAGAAGCTCGCGCAAGAGGCCGGAGTGCCCGTACTCGCCTCAAGCAACGAACCGAGTGAGTTCACCGCGTTGGGCTTCCCCATCCTGATCAAGGCTGCTGCGGGCGGTGGTGGCAAGGGAATGCGAGTTGTCCACTCGGAGGCCGAGCTTGCAGAGGCTGTGTTGGCAGCTCGCCGAGAGGCACTTTCCGGATTCGGCGATGATCGCATCTTCGCAGAACGCTATGTAGCGACTGCCCGTCACATCGAGATTCAAATCCTGGGCGACAAGCATGGGAACGTCGTTCACCTCGGTGAACGCGAGTGCAGCATTCAACGTCGCCACCAGAAGATCATTGAAGAGTCCCCGTCGCCATTCGTCACAGAAGAGATCCGCTCAGCCATGGGAGCCGCAGCGGTGGGTCTGGCGCACGCTCTGGGCTACGAATCGGCCGGAACGGTCGAGTTCCTCGTAGACGATGAATCCGGTGACTTCTTCTTCTTGGAGGTCAACACCCGCCTGCAAGTCGAACACCCGGTTACTGAGGAGGTGACCGGCATCGACTTGGTCAAGGAGCAGTTGCGCACAGCCCAGGGAGAGAAGTTGGGCTACCGGAGCGAAGACGTGTCGTTCGGTGGTCATGCGATCGAGGCACGCCTCTACTCCGAGGATCCAGCCAACGATTTCCTGCCCAGCACCGGAGTCCTGGAGATCTTTGAACCGGCACCGCACCCGGCAGTCCGCTACGACACGGGTGTGGCGACAGGCTCGACCATCACTGCTGATTTTGACCCGCTGATCGCCAAGGTCATCTCCCATGGCGCCACACGGACCGACGCAGCCAAACAATTGGCGCTGGCACTCGAACGCCTCGAGATCGGCGGGGTTGTGACCAACCGGGACTTTCTCGCAGCCACGCTCCGTTCTGATGCATTTCTCGCCGGCAGCACCACCACCGACTTCATCGAACGCTTCTCTCCCCCACGGGCCCGCTCCCACGACGAGTCAGAACAGCGTCTTGTCGCAACCGCCGCGGCCATGTGGCTGCAGCACGACAACCGGACCAAAGCGAGAGTTCTCACTTCACTGCCGTCCGGTTTCCGTATCGGGCGCCTGGCTCGTGAACGCGTTGAGTTGCGGATCGCCGGCACTGAGGTGACCGTCCACTACTCAGCCGACCGACACGGGGCGTTCGCCCTCGGATCAGCGGGCAAGGGGGGCACCGCGAGGGTGCGAAGCTGCTCGCAGCGCCATATCGATGTCGAGATCAATTCGCGTCGACGCCGCTACGCAGTGGCGCGTCACGGTTCCAACCTCCATCTGACCGGCGCAGGTGGCGGGGTCCAGGTCGAAGTGCTTCCGAGATTCTCAGTCCCTGCGCCGGAGATGGTCGGCGGCGCGGTCACAGCACCAATGCCCGGGAAGGTGATCGAACTTCGAGTCGGCGTGGGTGATGTCGTCGAAGCACAGCAGGTGGTCGCAGTGATCGAGGCAATGAAGATGGAGAACCACCTGCGAAGCGCCGAAGCAGGCACCGTCACCGAGATCTTCGTCTCAGAGGGCGACCAAATAGAAAAAGACGTACTGCTGATGGTCATCGAGGGGGCTGTGCTTACGCCGGGCGTAGCCGGAGCCGAGGAGTCTAGGGGCGAGGAATTGTCGCCGGGCGTGGCCGGAGCGCCCGGAGGCGGCGGGCAGACGGGAGGCGGGGATGGCTGAGCCGATTCGGATTGCGAACTGCAGTGGGTTCTACGGGGATCGGCTGAGCGCGGCTGCGGAGATGGTTGAAGGCGGGCCGATCGATGCGCTGACCGGCGACTGGCTGGCGGAACTGACCATGCTGATACTGGCCCGCACCCGAGCCAAACGACCCAACAGCGGCTATGCCCGCACCTTCATACGTCAAATGGAACAGGTGATGGGCAACTGCCTCGACTCGAGAATCAAGGTGGTCTCAAACGCAGGCGGACTCGATCCCAGCCATTGCGCTGAAGCGGTCGCCGAAGTGGCCGAGAAGCTGGGCCTGCACCCCACGATCGCCTATGTCGAGGGTGACAACCTTCTGCCTCGTCTTGAGGAACTGAAATCAGAGGGGATCGTGCTGGTAGACCATGAGACCAACAAGCCGGTGGCGGACATCAAATACATCTCCGCCAACGCCTACCTCGGATGCTGGGGAATCGTTGAGGCACTGAACCGCGGCGCCGACATTGTTGTAACGGGCCGTACCACCGATGCCGCCATCGTCTGCGGACCGGCCGCCTGGCACCACCAATGGTCACGCACCGACCTCGACGCGATGGCCGGAGCCGTCGTCGCCGGGCACGTCATCGAGTGCGGAACCCAGGCGACCGGTGGCAACTACTCGTTCTTCGAAGAGATAGACGGACTCGAGCATCCGGGATTTCCCTTCGCAGAAATAGCTTCCGACGGCTCCTCGATAATTGGCAAACACCCCCGAACCGGCGGCAACATCAACATCGGAACCGTGACCAGCCAACTGCTCTACGAGATCGACAGTCCCAGATATCTCGGCCCCGATGTCACCAGCCGTTTCGACACCGTTCAACTCAGCGAAGTCGGCAGGGACCGGGTTCGCATCTCAGGAGTGCGGGGAGAGACTCCGCCTGAGACCCTGAAGGTCTCAATGAACTCCTGGGGCGGCTTTCGCAGCGACCTGGCCGTCGCTCTGACCGGAATCGACATTGACGCCAAAGCGGACCTCGTAGAAAGGGCCTTCTGGCGCAACTGCGAGTACCAGCGCGAAGACTTCGCCGAAGTCGCCACCAGGGTTGTACGCACAGACAAGACGGATCCCGCCACCAACGAGGAGGCGGTGGCATCATGGCGGATCACGGTCAAGGATCCGGACCAACGCAAGACCGCCTCGATCGGCTCGGCGATGAACAATCTGGCGCTGGCCAGTATTCCAGGGTTCTTCGGGCTGAAAACCGGGGGGGTCGGCAAGCCGTTCGGGGTCCATACCTCAGGTCTCGTGGCCCGTGATCTGGTGCCGCAGCATGTGGTGCTGCTGGGTCGGGACCGCACAGTCGTTGACTCCGACGCCGTCACCGTCACTCCGGTTCCCGTCATCCCGGTCACCGTCACCCCGGCCGCCGTCGACCCGGATTCCGTCGCCCCGGCTGCCGTCGCCCCGGCAGCGGTCACCCCGGTCGCGGCCGATATTGTTGCGTCGCCGAGCGGCGAGGTCGTCCGGGCTCCTCTCGGAACGCTCGCGGGGACTCGTTCCGGCGACAAGGGTGGGAACGCCAATCTCGGGGTCTTCGTACGTTCCGCGGCGGCATACGGATGGCTCGAGGGCTTCCTCACCGTCGAGCGCCTGCGCCGGCTCATCCCCGAGGCTCGCGACGCCAGGATCGAGCGGTTCCCCCTGCCCAACATCTGGTCGATCAACTTCGTGATTCACGGCATCCTCGGTGAGGGGGTCGCCGCCTCGACCCGACAGGACGCGCAGGCCAAGGGACTGGGCGAATGGCTCCGGGCCCGCCATGTCGACATCCCTGAGTCGCTGCTGGGAGAGTCTGCAAAGCCGGAACGGGACGACGATGGACTTTGACCTCCCGCCCGAAGACGATCCCCGGCGCCTCGAGGTTCGAGAATGGCTTGAAGCCAACCACAACCCCTCACCTCGCCAACTCCTTGAGCGGGGGCTGATAGTCCCCCACTGGCCCGAGCCCTACGGACTCAGCGCAGACCCGATGCATCAGATCATCATTGACGAGGAGCTGCGACGTGCTCAGGTGAGGCGCCCGGACAACCCGATCGGCATCGGCTGGGCTGGGCCGACAATCCTCGCTGCGGGGACTGAGGAGCAGAAGGCCCGCTTCCTTCCGGGTCTGCTGACCGGAGAGGACATCTACTGCCAGATGTTCTCAGAACCCGACGCTGGCTCCGACTTGGCTTCCCTCGCCACGACCGCTGTGGTTGACGGCGACGAGTACATCGTCAACGGTTCCAAGACATGGACCAGCGGCGGGCACTACTCCAAGTATGGGATCCTCATCGCCCGCACCGATCCCCACGTCGCCAAGCACAAGGGCATCTCCTACTTCGTGTGCCCGACCAGTCTCGAGGGATTGACGATGATGCCAATCCTCGACATGACCACAGCGCACAGTTTCAACCAGACCTTCTTCAACAACGTACGGATCCCCGCAGAGAACCGCATAGGAGACGAGAACGACGGCTGGCGACTGGCCAAAGTCACCCTCGCCAATGAACGCGTGTCGCTCAGCTCCGCAGGTTCGCTGTGGGGTGCCGGACCGAGCGCCGAGATCTTGATCGAGCTGATCAGGCGCAACGGCGGGCTGACCGACCCGGTGCTGCGGCAGCGCGCCGCTGCGCTGCACGTCGAGGCCGAAGTCCTGCGGCTCAACCGCCTGCGCACGCTCAGCGTCCGACTCAACGCCAGAACCCCCGGACCGGAAGCCTCGATCCAGAAGATCATGGGTGACGAACACGGCCGCCATGTACTGGAGTTGGCCAAAGAGCTCGCCGGAACTGAAGGTCTGCTCCAGGGATCCGGCCCGAGCGGTGAGATACCCGCGAACATGCGCGGCGGCGCGACCGAGGTGAACTTCGAGCAGTGCCAGATTCCCGGAGTCGACCGAATCTGGCACTACGGCTTCCTCTTCTCGCCGGCGTTGACCCTCGGCGGAGGGACTTTCGCCGTGCAACGCAACATCGTCGCCGAGACGGCGCTCGGCCTCCCCCGCGAACCGAACCTGGAGAAGGGCATGACCTGGGCGGAGACGAGGCGGAGATGACCGCAGTCGAGACGCCGGTGAGCGACCTCGAGCGTCGGATCCGACGCGTCCGGGGACCCAGACCAAAGCTGTCCCGAGAGCGCAGCGAGTCGCTCACACCCCGCCAGCGTGAGATCCTCGACGATCTGACGGAACTGGTGCGTGACGGTTTCAGTCATCTCACCATGGCCGACCTTGCCATGCACCTGAACTGCTCGCTGCGCACCCTCTACGGCTTGGCCGAGAGCCGCAGCGAGTTGGTGTTGATGGCCACAGACCGCTATCTCTGGAACATCGGCAGAGCGGCCACCAAGGCGCTCACCCGCCCGTGCAAACACAGCACCGCCCGCCGCCGCCCCCGCCTCCGCCCGCGAGTGCAAACACAGCACCGCCTGCCGCGGCTCCGGCTACGCCCGGCGCATGCAGTCGTATCGGCCCCTTGAAGCGATTCGCGTCTACCTGCTGGCAGCCAATGTGGCTGTGTCGCGCACCACACCGGCGTTCGCCCGCGACCTCAATGCGATAGTCGGCGGACCGGAACTGTTCGCTGCACACAACAACTATCTGGTCGATGTGACCCGGGAACTCCTCGACGTGGCTGTCGAACAGGGCGAGATAGCCGCGGTCGACACCTCCGTCGTGGCGCGGGCGCTGGCTGGCCTCGGCCGTCAGTTCAGCGAGCCCGAAGTGGTTGCGTCCTTGACCGTCTCACCCAAGGACGCCGCCGATGAGGTGCTGGACATAATCCTCAACGGTCTGCCTCGAGGTTCCGCGACCGGCCGGGACGCCTCAGGCGCAGAAACAAGACAGGAGAATCATGCACATCTCTGAGCTGCTCACTGATCTGCTCGCCGACCTGCTCGCCGAACAGGCCGCTATCGACGAGGTGCTCAGCGGACTCACCGAGTCGCAATGGGCCATCTCCACCGCGAGTCCCCGTTGGGACATCACCGATCAGGTCGCCCATCTCACCTACTTTGACCATGCCGCAGCAACCGCGATCCGTGACCCAGAGGGCTTCGCAGTGGTGGCTGAGGCGTTGTGGGACAGTGCCGCCGACGGTGATCTCGGCGTCGACGCCCACACCCTTGATCCGCTGCGGAACCTCCCGGTCGGCCAACGCCTGAACGCCTGGCGCGCGGGTCGGGCCGACCTGGAGTCTGCGGCAGCGCGCCTGCGCGACGATGCCAGGGTGCCGTGGTACGGACCCTCGATGGGCGCCAAGTCGTTCCTCACCGCACGCCTGATGGAATGCTGGGCGCACGGCCAAGACATCGTCGATGCTGTCGGCGCGTCGCGTGCCGCCAGCGACCGTCTGCGCCATATCGCGCAGCTTGGTTTCATCACCCGACCTTGGGCCTATGCGAATCGGCAACTTGAAATGCCCGAGACTGAGATCCGACTCGACCTTGAGGGCCCTTCGGGTGATCGGTGGACTTGGGGCCCCGCCGACAGCGAGTGCAGCATCGCCGGCTGCGCCGAAGACTTCTGTCTGGTCGTCACCCAGAGGCGCAGCCTGCAAGACACGGCGCTGTCGGTCAGCGGCGAAGCGGCACACGACTGGATGAAGATCGCACAGGCGTTCGCTGGCCCTCCGACCGCAGGACCAGAGCGTTAGGAGCGCGCCATGAGCACTGGCGAATCAAACCTTGGCGAAACGGGGGTCGCCGAATCAAACAATGGCGAAACAAGGATTGTCGAGTCGACCAAGAACCGGGGTGTGATGACGATCACCCTCGCAGACGAAGAGAACCGCAATGCCCTCAGCAGCGACCTCATCGCGCAACTGCTGTCTGCCATCGACGCTGCCGACGCCGACCGGGAGGTGCGCGTCATCGTGCTCACGAACCGGGGTCGGGTCTTCTGTGCGGGCGCGGATCTCAAGGCGCCTTCGACCCGACGCCGAGGTGTGCCCACTGCTGTCGACCTGTTCAGCCGTTTCGCCGAGTCGCCCAAACCGTTCGTCGGGCGGATCAACGGCCACTGCGTTGCGGGAGGCATGGGCATCGCCGCGGCGATGGACATCTCCGTGGCCGTCGACACCGCCAAGATGGGATTCACGGAGGTTCGCATCGGGGTCGCTCCAGCAATGATCTCAGTCCTCTGCCTGCCGAAGATGCGCTCGGCTGAGGCGAGCGAGGCCTTCCTGCGCGGCAACCGCTTCCTGGCCCCTGAGGCTGCCCGAATGGGGATCATCAACGCCGCGGTGCCGGCCGAGCGCCTCGACGGGGAGGTGGATGAGATCGTCTCTGACCTGATGCTCGGCGGACCTCAGGCTCTGGCCGCCTGCAAGGCACTCACCCAAAAAGTCCCCACAATGTCGCGCGAGGAAGCCTTCGAATGGACCTCGCAGTTGTCGGCTGAATTGTTTGCCAGCGACGAGGGCCGCGAGGGAATGAGCGCGTTCGTCGAGAAACGCCCTCCGTCGTGGGTTTCAGACCCGGGCACCAACGTCGGCATGCATTGATGGCGTGCATGGCAGCGTGAAGCAGGTTCAGCGTTGGGCGCGGGCGCGAATTTCTCCGTTCAAGGTGAGGTCTTCGCAGTGGTTGAGTCCTCGCTGCAGAGCGTCGTTGTCCCGCCAGCGGGCCCAGTTCAGCCAGAGCCCGTTGGAGCCAGCGATCAGGTCTTGCACGCGGTCCGCAACCACGGTCTCGGCCAGCTCCGGGCGAGCCGCGCCGACGAGTTCGCGAAAACGCGACGAGTAGCGCTCATAGAACTCCGCGTCGAGCGCCGCCACGCCGTCTTCGGTGAGTGCCAATGCCCACAGGGCGATGCGCAGCGCCAGGTAGCTGCCGTTGAGGAACTCGTCGGTGAAAGCGCCGCGCAGGAACGCCCGGAACTTCTCTGCGGGGTCCTGCTTTTCTTCAGCGGCACTGGCGCAGGCGTCGAACAGCCGGTCCGTGGCTCTTCGGAACACCGCCAAGATGAGCGTCTGCTTGTCGTCGAAGTGGTAACTGAGCAGACCGACCGACACGTCGGCCTCCTTGGCCACGGTTCGCATGCTGGCCCCGCCGATCCCCTCGCGCAGGATGACCGACCCGACCGCGTCGAGAATCTGTTCCTGCGTCTCAGACCGGTTCAGGCGCTCGTCCATGTTGCAGCATACTGGACGAACGTTCAGTCGGCTGCGCGCCGCGGACGGTCGGTCAGTTGAGGAATTCGGGCTCCTCGCGCATCAGTTCGTCTCGCCATGGTTGAAACTGGAACCACCCCGCCAAGTCCGAACCCTGCTGGCGGTAGCCCTCGACGCAGAGGTGCTCGGGGATCTCGATCGGATCACCTGCGGCCTGGGCGACCAGTTGGCTCTGACAACAGCGCTCGAGCGCAACGAACCACCACACTGCTGCGTCCACGCTGCCGCCACAGGTGATGAGGCCGTGGTTCTGATGGATGAGAGCCTTCTTGTCGCCGAGCGCCTCTGCCATCTGACGGCCCGTCTCGACGTCGAGCACCACCGCTCCGCTGCCCGCATCGCACAGGGCCACATCGTTGTAGAACATCGTGGAGTCCTGGCTGATCATCTTGAGGGGCTGACCGAGCGTCGAGAAGGTCTTGCCGTACATCGAGTGTGAGTGCGCTGCGGCGATCACGTCTGGTCGTGCCGCGTGGATCTGTGAGTGAATGGCGAAGGCCGCGGTGTTGACCGGGCGGTCGCCGTCGACCACCTGGCCTTGTTCGTCGACCAGGATCAGGTCTGAAACGGTCATGTACTTGAAGTTCTGCCCGAAGGGGTTGACCCAGAAGTGATCGAGGTGCTCAGGGTCCCGCACGGTCACATGACCGGCCACGCCCTCGGCGAGGTGCAATCGCCCCATCACCCTGAGGCCGGCGGCAAGAGACTCCTTGCGCTGTTGACGTTCGGTCTCGAAGTCCTCAGCGGTCGAGGGAAGGTCCAACGAGAACTCGATTTGCAACCGATCGAGATCCTCAAGGTCGCGCTCTTGTCGGGTGTCTGCCATGGTCGGCCCTCCAGTCTCAGCAGTCAGCGTAGCCGCAACTGTGCTTTCGCCGTGCGCCGTGTTGTCGCCGGGCGATGTGTTGTCGCCGGGCGCAACCGGAGCCGTGACAACAGCTTGGCGCACGCCATGGACTCCGCGCCGACATCGAGTGACAACAGCTTGGCGCACCTGGAGACCGCGGTGCGGGGTAGAGTGCCTCATGAAAAAACGCAGTGTTGCTCTATTGTTTCGCGTCGGGGTGTCGCTACTGGCTGTTGGGTTGCTCGCGGCGAGTTGCGGTGGTGACGATGACCAACAGGAGTCGACGCCGAACGAGCCGCCTGAAACCACCGCACCACAGACCACGGCGGCTCCGACCACGACTTCTGCTCCAACGACCACTGCAGCAACAACGACGACCGCTGCTGCTCCAACGACCAAAACGACAACGACGACCACAACGACAACGACGACCACAACGACAACGACTACGACAACGACCACTGTGGTGCCCGCGGGGCGCTGGGAACAGGTCGCCGGGGGCGATGAATGCATGTGCGCCGACGGCAGCGAATACAGCTTCTGGGTCCGGGAGGCCGACCCCGAACGTGTCGTGTTCTACCTTGAGGGAGGCGGTGCCTGCTTCAGTGCCGCGTCCTGTTCGTTCACCGGCGGCACCTACTCGGTGACCACCGGCGAGAGCGACGACCCGACCGGCGCGGGAGGCATCTTCGACTTCTCCAATCCCGCCAATCCCCTGGCCGGCAGTTCGTTCGTGGGCGCCCCGTACTGCACCGGCGATGTCCATATTGGCAACAACGTCCACCAGTACAGCGACGATCTGACCGTTCACCACAACGGATTCGTGAACGCCTCTCGAGCATTGGCCGAACTCCACGCACGATTCCCCGACGCAACCGAAGTCGTGGTGGCCGGGTCCAGCGCCGGTTCTGTTGCTGCCCCCTTCTTCGGCGGGTTGGTGTCGGACCTGTATCCCGACGCCAAGGTCTCTGTTGTGGCGGACGCCTCGGGCGCCTATCCGAGCAACCCGGTCATCAACGCCACGATCAGCTCACTGTGGGGTGCTTTCTCGGTCGTCCCCGACTGGCCGGTGAACGAGGGAATCACTCCGCAGGAATGGGGAGTTCCCGAGATGTTCATCCAGGCCGGCCTGCATGACCCCGACATACGCTTCGCCCGCTTCGACAACGCCTTCGACAGCACGCAGTTGAGTTTCGCACAGCTGGCCGGGTTCGACGCGAGCAACATGGACCAGCTGATCAGAGACAACGAAACGCGAATCGAGGCTGCCGGGGTGCAGGTGAGCAGTTATCTGGCACCGGGTGAGGATCACACGATTCTCGGGCGCGACGAGATGTATTCCCTGGGAGTCGAAGGGGTCGCGTTCGTCGACTGGTTGACCGAGTATCTCGCCGCGGACGCACCCATCGCAGACGTGTCCTGCGTCGACTGCGGCCCCCAGCTGTGACACCCCGCTTGATCGGCAGTCTCCGAGGTCTGCGAGTCGGGCATCGTTGCGGGGAGAGGTTGTCCACAACAAGATGCATACTGCACCCATGATTCACCGGACGAACGAAGAACTCGAAGCAGGCTTGACGCAGATCCGAGATGCGCCCAGTGAGCGGGGAACGCTTCGGCTCATCGTGGCGCGCACTGCGGTGGACGAGCGCGAGATCGTCGAGCAGGGCGAACTCACTCTGGAGACCGGTTTGGCTGGCGACAACTGGCTCGCCCGCGGCGACCGCCAAACCGAAGACGGCAGCGCTGATCCCCTCAGGCAGGTCACGATCATGAATTCGCGTGTCCTCGACTTGATCGCCGGACCCACCGAGCAGTGGCCGGCTGCTGGCGACCAGCTGTACGCCGACTTCGACATAAGTGAGGCCAACGCTCCGGCAGGCACCCGCCTGAGAATCGGCGACGCCACGCTCGAGGTCACCAACGCACCGCACCTGGGTTGCGACAAGTTCAGATCCCGCTACGGCCGAGACGCGCTGCGCTGGGTCAACTCCGAGACCGGCATGGCGCTCAAGCTCAGAGGCATCAACGCCCGAGTAGTCGACCCCGGCACCATCCACACAGGCGACCCGATCACCAAGCTCTGACCAGAACATCCCAGAACATCGTCGTGTCGCGGTTCAGATTATTGCGGTTTCGGTGAAGGGCTCTCGGCGGGCGATTCGGTCGTAGCCGAGGGGGGTCAGGTCCAGGGTGCGGTATTCGTTGTAGGTGATTAGTTCGGCTACGCCGCGGCCGATCGCAGGTGACTGTTGGAGGCCGTGGCCAGAGAAGCCATTGGCAAAAATGAAATTGGACACTTCGTTGTGGGGGCCGACGACGACGTTGTGGTCCAGGGTGTTGTAGGCGTAGTGGCCCGCCCACTGGGTCATGACCTTGGTGCGTTCGAACGCCGGTATTCGGTGGGCCAACGCGGGCCACACCTTCTCTTCCCAGATGTCGCGGTCCATTCGCAGATTGTTGTGGTCGACGGCGCGGTCATCATCGGGAGCGCAACCTGCCAGGTAGACGTCGCCGTCACTGCGAACATGCACTCCGCTGGGAGCGAGATACATGTAGCCGAAGTGATTGACTGCGAGTTCCGGTGCTTCAGGATCATTTCCCATGTAGTCCGCAAAGTTGCGCACGAACTCCGCTGCGAACTGGGAGATCTTGATGTTCAGTTCGTTGGAGAACTGTTGACGCATACAGCTGTTGGTTCGGCTGGTCGAGGAGTTCTCATAGGTCGGATCTCGTTCGACGACGAGCACCGAACCGTCGAATGCGGCGTTGTTGGAGTTGGGATCGCTCAGGAACCAGGCGATGGAAGAACCGATCATCGCTCCCCCGATAATCACCACGTCGTAGCTGTGCTTGCGCGGTGTCGAGGCGCCGGCAACCATGAACTAGAGGTCTTCGAGTTTGGGGAAGTCCGACGGGGGCATTATGTCGACGGTGGCGGAACGCTGCTGCGCGGTCATGCCGCCATCGATCTTGATCACGTCTCCAGTGATGTAGCCGGCTTCGTCGGACGCTAGGAACAGGGCGGCACCGGTCATGTCGTGGACCTCGCCGATCCGTCCCAACGGCACGTTCTCGCCTCGCAACCTGCGCTCTGACAGCCCGAGCCCGCTAGTGTCGATCGACCCTGGCATGAGTGCGTTGACACGAATGTTGTAGGGGCCGAGATCGAGCGCCATCGCCCGTGTCAATGCCTCGATTCCCCCCTTCGTGGCGTCGTACGCGGTGAAGGCCCGGTGTGCCTTGGTCGCGCCGCCTGAGCTCATGTTGATGATGCAGCCGCCCCCGTTGAGCGCCATGATCCGCGCGACCGGGTGCGAGACCAGAAAGTGACCGGTCAGGTTGACGTCGATGATGCGCCGCCACCATGCCTCGTCCGCCTCGAAGAAGTGCAGCATCGGACTCACGATCCCGGCGTTGTTGACCAGCACGTCAATGACGCCGTGGGCATCGATGATCTCGGCGATCATGGTGTTGACCCGAGCGGAGTCGGAGACGTCTGCCACGACACCCATGACCTCGCCTCCGCCGGCGCTGATCTCACCGACAGCGGAGTCGACTCGGTCGCTGTCCACATCGTTGAGCGCGACTCGGGCGCCGACCGCGGCGAAACGTTGTGCGATGGCCCGTCCGATCCCGGCTCCGGCACCAGTGACCAGAACTACCTTGCTGGCGATAGAGGGATAGGCGGATTCTTGGTCCATGCGGCACGCTCAGCGGTGTCGGTCGGCGGTCAAGGCTCGCCTACGTTACTTCCGCTCGGCCGTCGATGAACTTGCGTGGATCGACCTCCGACACCGCATGGCCGTCGATGAGCTTGCGTGGATCGACCTCCGACACCGCATGGCCGTCGATGAACTTGCGTGGATCGACCTCCGACACCGCATGGCCGTCGATGAACTTGAGCGGGTTGACCTCCAGCACTGCCCAGGCGCGATGGTCGCCCTGTTTGTCGGCAGCTAGGCCCTCCACCTGGGTGGAGGCCCAGGACAATTCGCCGTCGCAGTCGGTCGGCCAACTCAGTTCGCTGCTGGTGCGCCGATGCCAGTGGCCGTGGACCACCAGTTGGGGCCGTGTGGCCTTGACGGCCTGCAGGATTCGTCCGCGCACCAGCGAGCACAGCATCTCATCGCGAGGTCGAAGCTCGAATTGCCGTATCGGCGCGCCCTCGGGTGTGTCATGGCACAGCAGCACGTCGAGCGGCGCGTCACCGAGTTTCGCTACGTCGGCGTCGGTGGGCATCTCGTTGGGCCACCAGCTCACGCCTTCAACCCGATAGTGGTGATCTATCGAGAAGGCACCGCCGAGGGCACCGAAGTCGACCTGGCCCCAACGCCAGCGATGGCCCCGCGGTGCGTAGCGACAGCGGTTGCCGATGGTCACGAAACCGTCTCCGTCGGCCTTGAGCGCTGCCAGCATCTCGTGGTTCTCGTGGTTGCCGTCGATCCAGTAAAGACAGTTGATCCCGTTGCGTTGTGCGTGCCCGTCGACCTGCTCCAAGAAGCGCAGGCCCTCGTCGGTGTGGGGCCAGTACCCGAAATCCCCCAGTTGCAGGATCGTGTCGCAACCGTGGCGGCTCGCCAGCTTGCAGAGCGTGCCCACCCACTCGCCGTTGCGGTGCGTGTCGCCTGCGAGCAGTACACGCTGAGGCCCTCGGTGATCCATCCGTCCACAGTACCTGCCACCGCTGCGGCGCGCCCGCGATTCGCTTGATTCCGCGTCGAAGCTCGCCCGGTGGGATCTCTACCACATCGCCTGGCTACGTCGAGGGGTGTTCGACAACCCACCCGACACAACGTTCCAAACGCGCAATAGACCGGACATTTCTTGCTGTTCGGTCCCCGAGAATGGTAAAGTGAACACATGGGCTCCAATCCAAAGCTGGCAGATGTCAATGCTGCTCGCCGGATTGCCGATGTCAGGTGGCCCGACAAGATCATATGCCCACATTGCGGCAGCTTGCGCACAGCCGAGCGAGCGCGTCCAGGTCGCCGGTGGCCGCAATGGCGATGCCGCGACTGCCGTGGGGAGTTCACCGCTGTGACAGGCACATCTATGCACGGCACTAAAACGTCGCCGAGCATTGTTGAGCGCCGGCTATCTGAGACACGACAGACGCCGTACCTGCCGGCAACGGGCGACTCAGGATCAACGGATCAAGTTGAAGACCCGTCGATGGGGCTCAGCGCTGGGGCTAGGAGTGTGCTGAACGCGCTGCGCCAGCGGCCGGCTGGGGCCACCGTCGGGAAAATCTCCGTAATCGCTGGTATCTCCGAGAGGCAGACCCGCAGGGTTCTCCACAAACTCTCAACCGCTGGCATCGCTCTCGGCCAAGACGGCATCGTGCGCGACGGATACAAGTCTACCATCAAGAGACTCTGGGCACTGACATATACGCCTGAATGCGTGAGGCTGCTCGGGTATCTTCCACGTCGTCGGGCACCCATGTCCGAGCCGTCTGTCCCCGGCGCTGTTCCTCCCCAGTTTTGGCCGCTGTTCTGGTCGGGGGCAGAGGGTTCAGAACTCAGTCTCGAACGCGACGAACTGCATATCGCAGGCACACTTATTGGCAGCATGGACCTGTCTGCCGAGGCGTGGGCACTGCGTTCCGTATCTACAGAAACGCTGACAGCGCTGGCCGGGACACGCGGCTACGACACAGGTGATACAGCCAAAGTCATTCGCTCCGAATTGCGGAGACGGTCCCGTGTCGCTGATTGATGACTACGAGCATCTCCTAGCAAGAGAGTTGCGAGAACTCTGGCCGCTTGCCGCTGTGCTGGCGCGCAAGACTTCAGGTCGCCTCATGGGAGGAACTGCTCTCGCGTTGCATCTGCAGCACCGCGCCAGCGAGGACTTGGACATAATGACGCTAAAGGACTTCTCCGGCAGGTCGCTGCACCGCCAGATGCACAAGCACCTCGACAAGGCATTCCCCGCTGGGCACTCATACGAGCAAGAGGTTCTAGCCAGTGAGACCGGTAATTATTTCGCACTAATTGGAGGAATTAAGGTAGATGTCTTCCAGGCAAGACAATCAGGAGAACGACATCCCTTACAGATGAAATGGCTTGAGAAACCCATCTCCGTCGACAACGTTCCTGTCGGGTCTATACCCGACATCTTGGCGACCAAATTGGATGTGATCATGTATCGGCCAAAGCTGCGCGACTACATCGACGTCACCTCGATCGACCAGATGACCAACTACTCTCTGGAGGATGGGATTGAGTTCTACAAGCGCAAGTTCGACTATACAGACGACCCGAACCCCCATATCCTCAAGCGGATTGTCGGGTTGCTAGCCGATCCCGGGCAACTGCAAGCGGATCCACGTTTTGAAACTCGGCGAATTGACGTGCTTGCCCACCTTGAACGGCGGGCACCGCAAATCCTCGAATACATCGCTGACACTTCCGACAAGGAGTTTCGCAAGACCGTCGATGCCGCCAGCGACCTTGGAGCACCCCGCGTAGCGCCCGTCCCGAACAGCAAGTGCGGGGCATGGATGCCGAGAGCTCGCACCCACTGCGCGCTTCCTCCGCACAAGGAGGGCCCGCATAGAACCTGTCGCTGATGCGAGGGAGGCCGCCCAGTTGGCTGCCCGGTGAGCGGCCCGGGCGAATCCGGCGCCACGAGACCGCACCCTGCGCGCTGGAACTGCTCGGCCGCCAGCCTTTGGAACGGCTCGGGTGATTCCCGCGCGATGCTAACTAGAATTGAGCCTCGGTGAACTTAGCCTTGACCGCAACGGTGCTGTTGCCCGCGGACCGCCCGTCGGTGCCGGTGCCCGTTGAATGCCGAAATCCACAAGGACCTCCTCCCATGAATGCTCACGCCAAGCGATGCTTAGCGACAGCTGTTGCGGTGGTGCTGTTCTGCACGGCCTGCGGCAACAACTCCCAACCCGCCGCGCAAGAGACGACCGCGGCAGAGACCGCCCCCCCGACTACGGCGCAACAAACCCGAGAGGTCCCTGCCGACACGATGGCGCCGAGCGGCGAAGCTGCTGTCGCAGACGGGCACCAGCACGCTCACGGCGCTGCCACGACGCCGGCGGTGGAGCCCTACCCCTCGGTGTCGCTGCGCGTCCTCGAGGACCCCGCGGGGGGCTGGCTCCTGCACAGCGCGCCCAGCAACTTCCGCATCGCCCCCGAGAACGTGAGCACCGCCCATGTCGACGGCGAGGGTCACATGCACCTCTACATCGACGGCGTAAAGGTCATGCGCCTCTACGGGGAGTGGCATCAGATGCCCCCGCTGGCGGCCGGCACTCACGAGGTCCGCGTCGAGCTGTCCTCCAACGACCATTCGGCCATGGCGATCGACGGAGTCGTCGTTGACGACACCGTGACTCTGGAAGTCTCAGCTGACCAGGCGACCCTGGCGACCGACGGCTCCACGGGTGCCCAGGATCCGACCGGACAAGACATGTCCAGCATGGATTCAGCAGAGTCAGCGGGCACCGGCTCGGGCGAGGGGACGAACCCCGCCCAGACTGTCTCCATTGAGATCGTCGACGGCGAACCGGTCGGCGGTCACCAGCGGGTCGGGGTCGCTCTCAACTCCGAAGTCGCCGTGACCGTCACCTCCGATGTCACCGAGGAAGTGCATGTGCACGGCTACGACATCCTGCGCTCGGTCTCGCCGGGCCGACCGTTGAACTTCAGCTTCACCGCGGACATCCCAGGCGTGTTCGAAGTCGAGCTCGAGGGTTCTGGGCGGCTGCTGGCGCAGCTCACGGTCTCCTGATCCAGGCCGCAGACTTGCCGGCCCGATCACCACGCGAACGGATTGATCGCGCCTAGGCTGCGCCTGTTCGTCAGAGCGAAGCCGGTTCGAATCCGGCACTGTCCCGCAACGGTGAAGTCGACTCACTCCGGTGAGCAGGACAAGTCCGGACGCCTCGAAGCGAACGCAACGGACCGACCCTCGAGGAAGGGACGGCTCGTGTGACCGGATCCTCCTGTCGCTCGTGCCACGACCTCGAGCCGCGACCTCAATCCGAAAGGGAGGACCCGAATGAAGCGAATATCAACCGTGGTGCTAGCCCTGCTCCTGTTCGCCACGGCATGCGGCGACACCGGCAGCGCGAGCGAACAGACTGGCGACCGCACCCCCGCAACGTCTAACGACGACGGCACCACCGGCGAACAGGGCGGCGCGGAGACTGGCGCGGAGACTGGCGCGGAGACTGCCTCCGGCAGCGCGGAGACGGCCGAAGCCCCGCTGCGGATCGTCTCACTCTCACCGACGGCCACCGAGATGCTGTTCGCCGTCGGGGCCGGGGACCTGGTGGTAGCCGTCGACCAGTACTCGGACTACCCCGACGAGGCCCCGGTCACCGACCTCGACGGATTCAGCCCCAACGTGGAGGCGATCGCCGCCTATGAGCCCGACATCGTCGTCATGGTGTCGGGCGGTGACGTGCAGGCAGGCCTGGAGGCACTGGGCATCGAAGTGCTCGTTCAAGACGCGGCGACCTCACTGGACGACACCTTCGCGCAGATCCTCGAGATCGGCGAAGTGACCGGCCACTCAAGCGATGCCCGCACCGTCGTAAGTCGAATGCAGACCGAGATCGAGTCGCTGATCGCCGGCGCACCCGACGCAACGGGCCTCAGCTACTTCCACGAACTGGACCCGACTCTGTATTCGGTCACCAGCACAACTTTCGTCGGCGCAGTCTACGCCCTGTTCGGATTGGAGAACGTGGCCGATCCTGCCGATGCGGACGGGTCCGCCTTCGGCTATCCCCAGCTCAGCGACGAATACCTCATCGACACAGACCCCGACCTGATCTTCCTCGCTGACACGCTCTGCTGCGGACAGGACGCGTCCACCGTGGCCGAGCGCCCGGCTTGGGAGCAGTTGAGGGCAGTGCAGAACGGCAACGTCATCGAACTGAGCGACGACACAGCCAGCCGCTGGGGGCCGCGGATCGTCGAGTTCATAGCCGCGATCTCCGAAGCGGTCAGGAACCTGTAGGTGTTGAGACCCGACCGGTCGCCGTCGCCCGCGAGCACCCAGCAGGCGCTCGCGGGTTCGCGGCTCACCGTCGGGGCGACGGTGGCCGGGTTCGGTGCAACGATCGCCGCGGTCACGCTGGGGTTGACGGTAGGGCCCGTTGACCTGGCCTTCGGCAGCGTTGCCAAGGAGTTGCTCGACGGTGTTCCGGGATTGAGCATCGACTCCGGGTTGTCGGAGCCCCATCAGGCGATCATCGACAAGATCCGGCTGCCGCGTGTGGTTCTGGGCCTGCTGGTCGGGGCGACGCTCTCCCTCAGCGGCGCGGCATACCAGGGAGCGTTTCGGAACCCCCTGGCAGACCCCTACCTGCTCGGGATCGCCGCGGGCGCGGGGCTGGGCGCGACGATCGCCATCACCGAGGGACTCGGCGACGGCGCCGGGTTGACAGATCCGGTCCCGGCGGCTGCTTTCGCCGGAGCGCTGATCGCAGTCGGAGCGTCATATCTCGCGGGCCACCTGGGCGGGCACTCGACGGTCTCGCTGGTGCTTGCAGGGGTTGCGGTGGCAAGTTTCCTCACCGCCTGCCAGACCTACGTGCTGCAGTCGAACACCGACGTGATCAGAGAGGTCTACTCGTGGATCCTCGGCCACATCGCCACCTCAGGGTGGTCGGAACCGGCACTGATGACGCCGTATTTCCTGTTGACGGCGGTAGTCGTGCTGCGTTACCGCCGCGCACTCGACGTTCTCTCGGTGGGCGACGAGGAGGCTGCGTCGCTCGGCCTAAAACCCCGCCGGATCCGCGCCGTCGTGGTCATCGTCTCCTCACTCGGCGCAGCCGCCGCCGTGTCTGTCACGGGGCTGATCGGATTTGTCGGAATCATCGTGCCGCACACGGTCCGTCTGGTGTTCGGAGCGAGCCATCGCGTGCTGATCCCGCTGTCGATCCTCTTCGGCGGGGCGTTCATGGTCTTGGCCGATCTGACCGCCCGCACCATTCTGCAGCCGGCGGAACTTCCGATCGGCGTCGTGACCGCGTTCATCGGCGCGCCGTTCTTCGCCGTAGTGCTGCGCACCAGCCGACGAGAGGTGTGGTGACCGAAAAGTGTCGGTGGCCCCTGACCCCCGGCGGCGACACCGGACCGAGACCTCTGGACCTGGGTGTGGTGACCGGAAAGCGTCGGTGGCCCCCTGACCTTCGTGAGGTCGTGCTGTGCATCAGCCGACGAGAGGTGTGGTGACCGGAATGCATCCGCTGATCGACCGGACCTGCGACTCGACGACGGTTGAGCTTGGTTCCAGTTCCCGTCCGCCAGCCGGATACGGTGGGCGGACTTATGAGGATCGCGGTGCTCGTCAAGCAGGTGCCTGCCATTGCGGAGATGGCGTTGGGTGCAGACGGAAGGCTGATTCGCTCGGGCAGGGAATTGGAGATGAGCGCCTACTGTCGGCGGGCGGTGTCGAAGTCTGTCGAGATCGCCTCGCAGAGGCCCGACGGTTCGGTGACCGTGTTCACTCTGGGCCCGCCGAGTGCGCACGACGTGCTGCGCGAGGCGGTCGCCTGGGGGCTCGACCGTGGTGTGGAGACAGGTGCCGTGCTGATCACCGACCAGGCGTTCGCCGGCTCAGACACGCTTGCGACTGCCCGAGCGGTGGCGGCGGCACTCGACAATGCGGGCCCTTTCGACATGATTCTGTGCGGCAAGAGCTCCGTTGACGCCGACACCGGCCAAGTGCCGCCGCAGATCGCTGAGCTGCTCGACCTGCCGTTCGCCACAGCGGTCAAGTCCCTTGCGCTCGATGACGGTCGCCTGGTCCTGGGATGTGAGCTCGACGACCAGTGGGTCGACTGCGAGATATCGCTGCCGGCGGTGCTGTCGTGTGCTGAGCGGCTCTGCGAGCCCAGCAAGGTCCCTCCACCCCGAAGGTCTCTGGTGCCCGCCGAGCGTATTCGCTACGTGGACGCCGCAGCGTTGGGCGCGGGGCCCTGGGGCGGGGCCGGGAGTCCCACCTGGGTCGGCAAGACCAGAATGCTGGCAGTGGACCGAAAGCGCTACGTCGAAAGAGGGCTCCCACTGGCCGAACAGGTCCGCCGCGCCGTGCGCATCATCGCCGACAAGGGAGGCTTCGAGGCGTCCGACAAACCCACCGAACCGAGGCTCGTCCGCTCCCCGGGAGGTCCCGGCGGGGTGGTGGCGGTGCTCGCCGAACCAGGACGCACCAAGATGCTGTGCGAGTTGCTCGGTGCCGCGGGCCTGCTGGCAGGCGAGATCAACGGGTCGACCGCAGCGGTCCTGCCTGACGGCATGGGCAGCGCATCGGGCGCTCCGGCCATCGACTCCGAGTTCCTGGCGGCCTACGGAGCAGACCACATCGTCCGCCTCGCCGGAGCGGCGGTCGCAGAGGACATCGCCGCTGCTCTGGCAACGTGGGCCGGCGACCGGCGGCCTTGGGCGATATTGGTGCCCGGCACCTCCACCGGCAGGGAGGTTGCTTCACGGGCGGCCGCCCACCTCCAAGCGGGGCTGGTCGGTGACGCCGTGGAGTTCGACGTGGAGGACGGGCGCCTCGTGGCCTGGAAATCAGCTTTCGGCGGGCAACTTATTGTTGCGGTTCACACCCGTACACCGGTGCAGTTGGTGACGGTGCGCGCCGGTGTTCTGCCCGCGCCGCAAGGCCTTGCCCCCAGCGAGTTGAGTGTGCCCTCTCAAGAGGTCGTCGAGGTGGTCCCGAAGGGCCGGGTCAAGGTGACAGGCCGTCGGCGCGACGACGACATCGACATCCTGGCCGATGCTGCGTCAGTCATCGCAGTGGGACAGGGAGTCGACCCTGCGGACTATCCGAAACTTGACCCTCTGGTGAGGCTCCTCAACGCTGAACTGGGCTGCACCCGCAAGGTCACCGACAACGGCTGGATGCCCCATGCTCGCCAGATCGGCATAACCGGGCGCAGCATTGCACCACGGCTGTTCGTCATGGTCGGCGCCAGCGGCACGTTCAACCACACCGTGGGTGTCCGCGGTGCCTCCTGCGTGCTGGCGATCACCAACGATCCCGACGCGCCCGCTTGGGAGCATGCCGACGCCGGCATCGTCGGCGACTGGCAGGCAGTGCTTCCCCTGCTGGTCGCCGAGATCGAAAAGCTGAGAGCCTCGAGGTGACGACTACCAACGTTGGGCCCCCCGGCGGCCCGACCCCGCCCCCAGCGGCGCTTTCAGCCGCCGAGTTCCGCTGCTTCGAGATCGATACAGCGTTCGACTCGGAACCGCGCCCGCGGCCGTTTCTCCCGGCAGTAGGGCGTGCTGGCCCAGTTCAACTCCTGGCTGGTAGACCGCTACCAGTCCCACGCTGGCCAACGACCCGCACCCGGCTCGCCGGAGTGAGCGACGCTGGGCGCGTGCTACGCTTCGGGCATCGGCTCGGCGAAAAGAGGTTTCTATGCCCATGTGGGATTTCGACCGAAATCGCTGGGTTTGGCTGACCCTGCTCGCCGCGTTGGTGACCGGCGTGGTGCTCTCCCTGCTTCCGATCTCTTCGACGGCATCGTGTCAGGCATTCGCCGGTGGTACCGAGACGTGCACGACCGGCCGCGAGTCCCTGCTCCAGAGCCAGGGACTGGCTGCGCTCGCTGTGCTGGCAGTGCCGGTTTTCGTCGCGGCCGTCGGAATCGTCTTCCCGAGACGCGGAGCGGTCGTCACCTCGGCGGTACTGCTCACCGTGCTGACACTGCTCGGGGCCGCCTCGATTGGTGTCTTCTACCTGCCGACCACGGTGGTGGCCTGGATAGCGGTCGCAGCGAGTGCGAGCCGGCCGCGGGCAAGTTCAGGACACTATCTGTGATCGTGCATGGGCTGGGATTTGAGTGGGGCGATTTGGGTGGGGTGATCGACGTGTGATCAGCGGCGTTCGCAGAGCATGGCGTCGCCGAAACTCAGGAACCGGTAGTTCTGCGCCAGCGCCTCGGCATAGAGTTCTCGCCAGCGGGGGCCGACGAAGGCGTCGATCATGCACAGCAGCGTCGAGGCGGGGAGATGGAAGTTGGTCATCAACAAGTCGACCAGCGACCACTCGAAGGGGCGTCGAATGAACAGGCTGCTGCGGCCCTCGGGCGGGCCGCCGCGCCCCCAAGTCTCCAGCGCCCTGACCACGGTCGTGCCGATCGCCACGACCCGGTCCGCGCCGCGCACGAGCCGTTGCGTGGACTCTGGGATCGAGTACCACTCGCTGTGCATCCGATGGTCGTCGAGGCGCTCCGCGGTGATTGGCCTGAAGGTGTCGAGACCGACTGCCAACTCGACCGTTGCGACCTTGGCTCCTTTCGCTCTGAGGCCCGACAGCACAGACTCAGTCAGGTGCAGACCGGCGGTAGGCGCCGCGGCCGACACGGGACGTTGTCCATAGACGGTCTGATAGCGCTCCGGATCGGCGATCTGCCGCTCGATGTAGGGCGGCAACGGTGGCAGGCCGACATCGTCGAGGACGTCGAGGAGTCGGCGGTCACCGACCTCGGGGACAACGATGCGACGCCCCTCGCCGAGGTCCTCCCCGATCACCACAGACATGGCAGCGTTGGCCACGACCGACCCCGCCTCGAGCCTGCGGCTGGGTCGTACCAGCGCCTCCCAGCGCCGCTCGTCGAGCTGCTCCAAAAGGAGCACCTCGACCGCGCCGCCGCTGGACCGGCGAAGCCGAATACGTGCGGGGAGCACACGGGTGTTGTTGACGACGACAAGATCGCCTTCGGAGAGCAGTTCCGGCAGCTCATGGACGCGGCGGTGCAGGATCTCATTGTCGTGATCGACCAGCAGACGCGCCTCGTCGCGCCGCGCGAGCGGTGTCTGGGCGATCGCCGCGGCCGGCAGTTCATAGCCGACCTCAGCGAGGGTCTGCGGCGGGCGCTCCACTGCGCCCCTAACCGAGTGTGGGCGCGCCGGCCTCGGGCTCTTCGGGGCCGGGGGTGTCGAAGCCGGGCGCGTCGGGGACGGACTCGGACGCGCCAAAGCCGGGCACGTCGGGGACGGTCTCG
>JAHQYN010000124.1 GCA_024421085.1 Acidimicrobiia bacterium | reverse complement strand
TCGCGCGTAGCGGTGCATAACCGGTTGCGCAAGCTTGAGGACCGCGGTTTGGTGGTGCCCACTGAAGCAGAACGAAGGAGTCCGCACCAGCGGTGGACGCGAACTGGCAAGTAGTCAATTCAAGACGGTCGACGAAGCGAAGCTAGCGTATGTTCATGGGGTCGGTGGGTATGTCAGGGGCTCCGAGTACAGTTATCGCATGATCTCCGGTGATGCTACCCACGCGTACCCAGAACCGAATTCAGGATATGTGTGCATTCAGAACGGTGCGCCCAAATGCCGACCATGACTTCTCCTGGCACTGGGGGCGACCTCCTCGAGTGTGCATATCGAGAACTTGAACTAGAGCAAGGTGTGCTTCTTCAGACCTCTGATCAGCCGAGTTTTGATACCGAGGATTGGGAATCTTTTGGCGAGTGGCTCATGCTGGCTCACAGGATGAAAGCCGAGCGTGTGTTTTTTGTGGAGGACGACCCCGTGATCATGTTCACTCGACTTCCGTCTTCTGCTGGCGAAGCCGAGATCCTCGCTGCGTATCGGCGCGCCTGGTCTCTGGCCCGACCGCAGTGTCTATTCCTAGCCACTGAACACGAACTGCGTGTCTATGCTCTGACAGCTCCGCCAGCACGTTCAGTAGACGAGCCGCGGGTGCCAAAGCCGATCGAAATAGTAACGAGCGCAACTCAAGTGGCCGAGGTTCTCTCCCAGTATCACAGGGAGAAGATCGAGTCGGGCGCGTTGTTTGATGAGAAGGTATATGCGTCTCGCGATGGAAGGGCAGACGCGCGGCTTCTCCACGATGTTCGGGCAGCAAACGATGCACTTGTCGAAGAAGGATTGCCGCCCGCTGTCGCTCACTCGCTGATCGAACGAGTAATCCTGGTTCGCTACTTGGAAGACCGGTCGATCGTCACACCCAGGTACTTCGAAGAAGTAGCGGGTGGAGACGGAGGTTGGCTCGGTGTCCTTGAAACAGTTCCAGAGACCCCTCAGCTTGGAGCTCAAAGCACTTTCGTATCCTGTCTTGCTGATCAAGACTTCACGTATGCAGTTTTTGACCGCCTACAAGCCGACTTCAATGGCGACCTCTTTCGTGTCGAAAGCGAAGAACAGATAGCGGTTCAACAGCAACACCTCGATTTGGTTGGTCGTCTTCTTACGGGGTCAGGTCTAGGTGCCCAGGACCCACTGTTTCTATGGGCGTATGACTTTGGCGTCGTTCCAGCAAGTTTGATCAGCTCAATGTACGAGCAGTTCTACCGAACAGGAGCCAACGACGAGGCAAGCACTCACTACACACCGCCTGAGCTTGTAGAATTTGCGCTGGCTCGTGCACTCACTAGAGATGTGCTTGAGACGAACCCACGTATCTGTGATCCGGCGTGCGGGTCGGGTATCTTCTTGGTCGAAGCCTTCCGACGTCTAGTGCATCATGCACGCTTATCCAAGCAAGGCAGACTCGATCCTGAAGAAATCAAAGAACTGTTACTGACCCGATTAGCGGGAGTCGACGTGAATCCCGAGGCAATTCGCCTCGCGGCGTTCAGTCTCTATCTAGCGTACCTGAATTACCTGGAACCAAGGGACATCCGCCGTGCTGGCCCGCTCCCGCATCTGATTCGCAACCCTGGAGCGGATGCCACCGGTGCTGTGCTTGTCCATGCCAACGCATTTGCACCTACGAGCGATGAGTCGGGCTCAGAGGGAACTGAGAGTCTGCCCTGGGATGCCAGGTCTTTTGATGTTGTGTTGGGTAACCCCCCTTGGGGTGAGCCTCGCTCGGTCCAACCTCAGCTAGGCGAGAAATGGGTCCGCGAAAGGGGATTTCCCGTTGGAGACCGCGACCCTTCACAGCAATTTCTTTGGCGCTCCCTTTCCTTGCTCAAGCAGGGCGGAATCGGAGCGTTGCTTATCAACGCAACTGCATTTCTCAACTCACGGAGCACCTCTCAGCAATTTCGTTCTCTGTGGCTCAAGGAGACTGATCTACAGGAAATCGTCGACTTCACCAGCTCTCGCTCCATGTTCTTCGACGGTGGCATCGCGCCTTTCATGCTCCTCGTCTTCCGACCTCAGCAGAGTGAGCCTTCCCTTTCAACGTCAGGGATATTCTCGTACAGCACAGTCAGGCCGTCGAGATCGCTTGAGGCCACTAGGACACTCGCGCATGCTCATCTTGAACGACGATGGGTCTATCAGAGCGCTCTGGCTAATCGCGAGTACCTCTGGAAGATGTACGCATGGGGCAATCACCACGACGAAGCCTTCATGGCTCGCCTTGATACCGAACAGAGACTTACGGACTTCCTACCTGACGACCCAGTTCCCGGCTGGGGTTACCAGCGAGGCGGAGATACTAAGCCGAGCGACGGGTTGAGTTCGTTGCGTTCACTCAAGTGGTTCAACTCCTGGGGTCCGCTTGAGTTGAGCACGTTTGAAGAACCACCAGTCAAAGTCAAGCGGCAGCCTGACGAACGCTGCTACTACGGCCAGCGGATCGTGATTGCTCAAGGCGTTAGGAGCGGATTCGGCCCGGCTGCTCGCCTCGAGACCACCCCATTTTCTTTCCGAGCCATTATCTATTGCCTTCCTTTGCAGTCCGTTCCCACATGGAAGGCAAAAACTATGCTCGGTACACTGTTGTCAGCTCTCGGTCGGTACCGACTGTTCATGGCGAGCGGTTCATGGGGCGTTTGGCATGACACACTACTCGCCAAAGACATACTCCAACTGCCGATCCGTATGGCAGAAGGCGGGGCGACCGTAACAAAACGAATTTCGCACGCTGTTGACGCGTTGGTAGACGTAACGGATATCAATTCGCCCGACTACCCGTTCGACGCCGAGGCCGAGGCCGGAGCGCAAACGCTCCAAGAAGTGCTTTTCGAACTCGACGAGGCAGTATTCGACTTGTTTGACGCTACTGAAGCGGAAAGGGACCTCGTACGCGATTTCATCAATCACTCCCTCCCGCTTGTCGGACGCAAAACCCGCTGGTTCAACCAACCGTCGGTCGCGATCGAGACAAATCGCCGGGGCACCGCCAACGATCTTGTGGAATCTTCGAGCAGCTTCGGGCTCGACAGATACCTGTCGGTTTTTTTGCACCGATGGAATCGAGAGCTCGCTCCCAGTGGTGAGTTTACATGGACCGCTGTCACGTCACCACGCGCTCCCATGGTCGCTGTCGTGTTCAAGACCCAGGAACTTGGTGCTCGTGTCGTGGAACTCAGCGAGACCAACGATGAAACGTGGCGGTCAGTGCTGGATCGGCTCGGACGAGCGCTGGAGCATCCGATGACGGTTTCGACCCGTATACGAGCGGCTGGAACGCTGCGGAGCGTTAGCGACCGCAGCATCGTGATCGCCAAAAGAAACCAAGCCCGGCTCTGGACCGCGTCAGCCGCCCGCGAGGACGCTGAGGCTACGATTCTTCAAGCAATCGACTTGCAGTCCACTTCGTGAGCGGACCCCTGATTACCGATCTGCCGCTCTGGGAGCGGCATGTGGAGCGGGTACTTGAGAACCTGCGTTCCGCCCTCCTTTGCCTGCGAGCGAACACGCCTCAAGGCGATGAACTCAAACTCAACCGCGAACTCTATTTGTGTATGCTTGAAGTGAATGCGGCGAACCAGAAGTCGGGGGATTTCTACTTTGAACACGGTCCTATACCAGAAGGTCAAAACCCACCTACGCCTGAAACCGAAGATTCAGCGAGCGAACGGAAAATCCCTGATTTGAGGTGGGAGTATATTGACCACCGATCATCGGATGGACGTCGCGGAGTACGAAGTTTCACCATCGAATGCAAGCGTCTCTGGTGTCAGGCAAGTTCAGGACGCTACGTTAAGGAGGGTGTTTGCCGCTTTGTCAGCCCCGATTCGCGTTATGGAAACGGCGTTGCTGCGGGCGCAATGGTTGGGTATATCGAATCACTTACACTGCTTCAGATTGTCGCACAAGTCAACACGACCCTCCAATCCCTCAGTTTGCCGACGCTTTCCAAACCGTCAAGACCAAGTAGCGCCCTGATTGAAATGGAACACCTGCTCAGTCGTCCATTCAAGGTCAGTCCGTTTCGGCTGCTTCACTTTTGGATCGACATTCGCCCAACCCGAGGCCGAACCAAGCCGGTAGGGAATGTCCCACAACCCTGACATGACACTCGCCGCTGCACACTGCTGCAAGAACTAGATGGGGATGCCCCCTCGCGGTGCTTGGCAGCGTTAGTGGCCAGCATATGCGACAAGGGGCTTGGGCGGGAAGAAGAGCCCGTCATACTCCGGTATTTCCAATGCGTGCCGGTCTGTGCTGTTCAGCAGTGGCGGTGCGCACCCGACGGCCGAGCCACATGCTTGCGTGAGTTTTGGGCATCCTTGTGTGTGTCGGTGGGTTACGCGAAGATCGGTGTGGGAGTTGACCCTGTAGGTGGCCGGGCGACCCGTCCCCCGAATCTGCAGCAGCAACAGCACCAACGCGTGTGACCGCTGGTCGTCGTTGGTTGTCGCACCCGCAAGTCCATTCGGGACAACCCGATGCACGTTGGATGGTCACCCGACTGTGCGGGCTTTAGGAGGTGTCGATTGCACCGACACAAACCAGGCACGATTCGACAAGCTCTTCGACCCTCATCGTAGGCTCAATACCGGTTGGCAAGCACATCAATCTCTATCGGTGGTTGCTTTCTTGGGGCGGGGAGGTGGGTGCTTCAGTTTCGGCCGGCCTCAATGATCTTGGTGGCTAGCAGTTCTGGGTTCGAGAACAGTGCCTCGTGTCCGCCGGGCATCGCCACGATGTCGAGACCGCCACTCGGCTGGCAGAGTTGCCTGCGACGAGCGAAGCGTTGGAGTCCGGGGAGATCCCTGTGGGTCACGCCCAACTGATCGCCCGCGCGCCTGGTGAGTCCTTGACCCGCCTATCGGGTGAGCGCCGACGAGGTACCCACCCTCTGCGTGGTGGTGAGTCCTCGACCCGCCTATCGGGTGAGCGCCCGGTTGTTTCGGTGGGCAAGCCCTCGGACAACACGAGCGCAGACCGCTGATGCCGCAACCACGGCTACCGGATCAGAGGTGGAGACCAACGAGAATCGTCCCCATGACCGACAAAGCTGATGCCGGTAACTAGGGTTGGTGTCGCACCCCTCTGGTACCGTGGAGGCATGACCAATGAAAGCGCCGTTCGAGCCGATGCCCCCGGCGAGTCGTTCCACAAGACGATGACCCTGGTGGAGACGACCCGTGAGTTCTCCGACGACTCCGCCGCTGAGAACCGCTGGACCAGTGCCGTGATGGTTGATGTGTCCCAGCCCGGAAATCCGCTTTTTTCATGAGCCGGTCTTCCGCAATGAAGAATCTGTTCTGCAATTTTGGCGACCTCGCCAACGAGTCCGACGTAGAGCAGTCATTCGCGCGGCGCCTGTTGGAAGCATTGGACTATCCTGACCGGGCGATCCGCACGAAAGCGACGCTGGAACGTCTGACGGTAGGAAGATTGACCGGGGATACTCACAAGCCGGACTTCGCTCTCAAGGTGGCCGGACATATCAGGTGGGTTTTGGAGGCCAAGAGTCCCGGCGAGAATCTGGCCGATCACATCGAACAGGCGCGTGACTACTGCAACGCGATCAACGGTTCGTACTCGCAAGCCGAGCCTGTAAGGTATTTTGTCCTGACAAACGCAAAGTCCACAGTTGTCTACTCCGTTGGAGCCGACGAACCTTTCCTGAAGCTTGGTTTCGCGGACTTCGCTGAGGGTAATCCGCTGTACGAGAGCTTTACACAATTTCTCCGATTTGACGAGATTGCGGTTGGTAGTCCGGTGAACACTTCAAAAGCCACTTTGTCTTTTACCAAACCGGGCATCGCCGAGGTCAACAGAGTCTTCGCTAGCTGCCACCAGAAAATATACAACTCAGATCGAATCAGCCAGGCGGCTGCTTTCGTTGAGTTTGTCAAACTTATCACCCTTAAACTGCTGTCGGACAAGCAGATCAAGGACAAGTACCCTGGAGTAGTCGCTGAGAGCCAGTTTGAGCATCCTGCGGACGAAGTGAACTTTTCAGTGAGTTGGATTGAGAAGCAAACGGCCGCTAACCCGATCAGTTCCATCCTCTTCAGGGAATTCATGGATGATTTCGAAAAGCAGATCCTCAAGAAAATCCGCAAGCGGTTTTTCGATCAGAGAGAGGAGATCAATCTTAAGCCCGAGACCATCAAGGGTGTGGTTGAGAGCCTTGAATCATTGTATTTGTTTGGAATTGACGCTGACTTGAACGGCCGGTTGTTCGAGAACTTCCTGAGCGCAACAATGAGAGGCAGGGACCTCGGGCAGTATTTCACCCCGAGGACGCTCGTGAAGCTAGGTGTAGGTCTGGCCGACCTCGAACCATCGGATAGAATCTTGGACGGGTGCTGTGGAACTGGCGGGTTCTTGATCGACGCTCTTGCCGACATGTGGGGCAAAGTCAACAACAACCCGTCGCTGTCGGAGTCAACAAAAGCCAAGGAGCGCAAGGCGATTGCCGACGAACGCATATACGGTATCGACTTCGCTAACGACCCGAACCTTGCAAAGATCGCCAGGTTGAACATGTATCTTCACGGCGATGGAGGCAGCCGTATTTTCAACGTTGACAGCCTCGATCTTGAGATCGGCGACGAAACGGGTGATTCCAATGATGTGCTCACCGAGAAATTGGAGATGCGCAAACTTGATCTTGAGAGTTCGTTTGATGTGGTGCTGACAAACCCCCCGTTTTCCAAAAAATACGACCGTGACCTCTCTGGCGACAAGAGAGTGCTTGACCAGTACGATATAGCCAAAGGCAAGCAGACGATACTTGCCAAGCTCATGTTCTTCGAGATGTACCATCATTATTTGAAACCCGGTGGCCGGCTGGTGTCCGTTATCGACGATGGTTTCTTGACCGGTCGAAGCCACAAGTGGTTTAGAGACACGTTACGAACGCTCTACACGATCAAGGCCGTGGTTTCACTTCCGGGAGACGCATTTCAAAGATCAGAGGCCCGCGTCAAGACATCATTTGTGGTTTTAGAGAAACGGCTCGAATCCGACCCATACAAGGCCGGGCACCACCCATCGATCTTTATGTACGCCTGCCGCTACGTCGGCATAGACGATCCGAAGCGGAACCGCTGGATGCCCGGAGACGAGAAAAACCGCCAGAACGCCGTCCAGGAAGTGGCCGAAGTCGTTGCGGCGTACGAGAAGTTCAAAGATGGAGACGACGCACATGCCGTCTCCGCCCGCCGAACTCGTGACCGTCTAGACGTCAAACACTGCCTTATGGAACATCAACTTCGCGTACCAGCGACGAAACTGAAACTCAAGGATGTCGCTGAACTCAAGTTGTTCGACAAGGATGACATCATCGTCTGCGCCAAACACGATAAGTACGTGCAGTCGCTGACTGTGCGATACGACGGTACCGCAGAAGCAGGTGACACGCTGCTTCCGAAGACAGACACGAAATATCCGCAGTTGCGGAGGGTCACTCGAGGTGATCTCGTGGTGTCCAATATCGCTGCGACCTACGGCAGCGTGGCTGTGGTGCCGGCGAACTTGTCGGGTCATGTCGTTTCAAAGGAATACACGGTCCTTACGGTCAAGCCCGGTTACGAAGCCAGAGTCGTATGGGCGTTGCTGCGATCCCCTGAAATACGGGCTGAGCTACTTCTCCGAACAACGGGCGCCAACCGGACCCGTATTCGATGGTCCGACATCCAAGACATTTCTTTCCCATACCCAGATAATAAGACCGCCAAAGCGTTCCTCAAGAGTATCGAAGAAGCCGAGCAGGCTATTGCATGCGCGCAAGCCGAGCATATAGAGGCAATAACTAGGTTGAACGAAGCATTGTCCTTGGATAACGAAGAGGCACACCGGATACTCGATGCTTTCAAGCCTCCCACTTGATGCGTGTAAGTTCATGACGGTTACCGGGCGGCCTCCATCGGTGGGCGGCCTCCATCGGTGGTTGCGACAAGTCGGCCATAATGGTCGGTGAACAATCAACAACCGAACCGATGGAGGTTTCTAGTATGGCACAGCGTTTGTGTTTTGGTGAGCGGTCGCGGATCGAGGCGATGCGTGAAACTCAGTTGAGCGTCGATGAGATAGCGGAGGGTTGGATCGGCACCGGTCCACGGTGTATCGAGAGTTGGACCGCGGCGGCGGGCTCGACGGTTACTGTGCGCGTGCAGCTCACCGGCGGGCGGGCGATGCCGCGGCTCGGCCCAACTTGCTCCTCCCGAAGCGTGGCAAGCTCTATCGGGCGTGGGTAAAGTTGGGGGGATGAGGTTTTTTCGATGAGGGTCGGTGTGGTGAGGCGCTTTGCGGGCTTGCTTGCGGTGCTGGCCTTCGCGGCGCTGCTTGCGCCCGTCGGGCCGGCGGCGGCGCAGACCGTGACGGTCGGCAACGTTCAGAACCTGGTGGTGACCGTGGACGACGACACCCTGGTGTTGAACTTCGATGCTGTCACACCTGAGGTTGAGGAGGTTTGCGTCCGCCACCGCGTGAAGGACGCCAACCCAGACGAGGCGGGAGACCAGCCCGGTTCTTGGATGCCGACCGACGACGGCGACTGCGAAGGGGCCCAATTCATATTTCAGCGGAGGTTTCTCGTCCCCTTTCTCAGGTACGGCACGACCTACCAGGTCGAGGTGTCGACTAAGAACAAAGACGACGTCAGCAGCGGCTGGACGGTCAGTGGCGAGGG
>JAHQYN010000123.1 GCA_024421085.1 Acidimicrobiia bacterium | reverse complement strand
TCGGAATTGTACCGGGTGTCATTGCTTCGGTGTTGTACGCTTGCGTGCCCGGCATCCGTATTGCCGCCCTAGGCATAAGGCAAGTACCTGAAGAGAGCATTGAAGCATCGCAAGTATTCGGTGCCAAGCCTCGCCAGACTATGCTCGGTGTGCGAATCCCTCTGGCTGCCAAGACCATCATGGCTGGGATCAACCAAGTAATCATGATGGTGCTGGCGATGGTGATTATCGCTGGGCTTGTAGGTGGCGGTGGCTTGGGATTCGAGACGATCTCGGCTGTGAAGAACAGCGAAGTCGGTTTGGGATTCGAGGTGGGGACGGCGATCCTGATAATGGCCGTGATCCTTGACCGCACGACTCAAGCACTTGCTGAACGGGTAGGTCCGCCCGAGTTGCCACAGGAATAGTTTTATCTGCGTTCAACTAGGGCAGATCAAGATCGGCAACCGGGCCAGGGCCAAGCAGATCCTCTAGCACAGTGAGTGCGCTCAACACGCCCAAATCGTCTAGTTGGTGCCCAATCACTTGAATGCCGACGGGAACGCCGTGCTGCGTGAGACCGCAACAGACAGTTCCAGCCGGGCGTCGGGTCAAAGTAGCCAAGGAAGCGAAACGCAACCAGTTGGCGGTCGACTCCCCGTTGATCGTGCCGTCCTGGCGAGACAAGGGCAGTTGCCCGGCACACATGGGCGTCAACATCACATCAAATCCGGTCATTGCATCGGCCAACTGAACGGACAGTGCGGACGCTTGCAGGCGTGCCTGGTATTGCGACGAAACCCTAGCGGTGTTGAAGTGGCGCTCCAGAATCCCGCTGATAGCTGCCGTGACATTCGGCCAATGCTCGGTGCCGAACAGTGGTTGATGCGTCGGCACCAGCCCGCCGCCGTTATACAACTCGTCTTGGAGATCCATCCCCGCGTCCAATAGCCGACCGGCCTCGATGACCTCAACACCTGCCGCGGCCAGAAGTTCCACCGCGGCGGCACAGGCTGCCCGTACCTCAGAGTCCACTGGGCCGCCATCAAATGACGGTGCCCACAACACCCGCACTGGCGGTTGAGGCTCATCCAACGCTGGTCTCCAAGGGTGGGTCGGCGCAGGCAAACTGCGCAGGTCGACCGGGTCCGGGCCTACCACCACATCCAGGCACAACGCAACGTCACGAATCCGCCCTGCCATCGGGCCGACGCAACACAAGTCGAGCAGCCCCAAAGGAGGCGGCCCGGCCGGCACTCGCCCTTGACTGGTTTTCATCCCAGACAACCCGCATGCCGCCGAAGGAGTACGGATGGACCCTCCGGCGTCTGACCCGGTGCCGAGCGGAATCATGCCGGCCGCGATAGCCGCCGCTGTTCCTCCCGAGGAGCCACCAGGTGAGTAAGCGAGGTTCCAGGGGTTGAGCGTGGCGCCGAACGCGAGATTGTAGGTGTCGTCCAAGCAACCGAACTCAGCGGTGTTGGTCTTGCCGATCACCACACAGCCCGCGGCCCGCAATCGTGCCACCTCCACCGAGTCATGCCGCGCCGCAGGGGCATCCCGCAGATGCATCGCACCTCTGGTGGTGGGCAAGCCCGCAGCATCGGCGAGGTCTTTGACACCGATAGGGACACCGGCCAAGGGGCCTGGGTCATCACCAGCCTCAAGACGCTCATCGATGCCTTGCGCTTGAGAGCGGGCGGCATCGGCATCAACTGTTACGAACGCGTTGATTCGCGGATTCAGCGCGGCGATGCGTTCCAACGCATGCTCAGTCACCGCTGCGGCGCTAACCACCCGCTCACGCACCATGCCCGCGAGCCGCTCAACAGACACAGCACGAAAATCAGGCACATCCATCGGTTTCAAGACTACAACGAATCCAACGCCAGCAGCGTATCAGATGCTCCCGTGCCAGCGTTTGACCAGCGAACGGCCAGCGCCGTGACGAACGCTGGCTGTCTTCGGTCCAAGCTAGTCGTCGGGTGCTGGGGGATGACCGGGCCAGAACTCTCTGAGGCGGGCCTCGCGGCCGTGGTTCGTCGGTCTGTAGAACAGCAGATCCGCTACTTCTGAGGGTCGGTAGTCCTGAGGCACCCAGCCGGAGGGATCGTTGTGGGGATAGACGTAGCCGTCGCCGTGTCCGAGGCTGGCGGCACCGGAGTAGTGGGCATCGCGCAGATGGACCGGGACCTCGCCTGTCCCCGACCGCTTGGCAGCCTCACGAGCGGCACCCAAAGCGGCGGTCACCCGGTTGGATTTCGGGGCGGTCGCCAGATGCACCACGGCATGGGCCAGGTTGAGTTGGGCCTCCGGAAGACCGACAAATTCGACGGCACGGGCGGCGGCGTCAGCGATGAGCAGCGACTGCGGGTCGGCCATGCCGATGTCCTCAGATGCCAGGATCACCAGCCGTCGGGCAATGAAACGGGCGTCCTCGCCCGCTTCGAGCATGCGCGCCAGCCAGTACAGCCCCGCGTCCGCGTCGCTCCCCCGAGTCGACTTGATGAAGGCGCTGATCACGTCGTAGTGCCCATCACGGCCGTAGCGCACCGCCTTGGAGTCGACCGCGGCCTCGGCATTCGAGGGTGAGGGGGCGCAACCGAGCAGCCAGCGGCGAACGGCGTTTCAGATGCTCCCGTGCCGCTTCAGAGAACAGGTCATCGCTCACCGCGGGGCGCGCAGGCCCAGCTCGCGGAGATGGGCGCCGTCGATCGGGGACGGGGCGTTGGTCAGAGGGTCCGCTCCGGACTGGGTCTTGGGGAAGGCGATCACTTCACGGATGTTGGACTCGCCTGCCAACAGGGCAGTCAGCCGGTCTATCCCGAAGGCGAAACCGGCATGCGGCGGAGCGCCGTAGCCGAAAGCGTCGAGCAGGAAGCCGAACTTCCGCTGCGCCTCGGCGGGTTCGATTCCCAGACAGGCGAAGACCTGGTTCTGGATGTCGCGGCGGTGTATCCGCACGCTCCCCGATCCGAGTTCCCAACCGTTGAGCACCAGGTCGTAGGCCTGCGAACGCACGCCCAACAGCGCTTCGCCCCCCTCACCGAGCAGGTCCAAGTCGTCAAGATGGGGCATCGTGAACGGGTGATGGGCTGGAAGTGGCGAACCGTCGGCGGCGAACCCCTCAAAGAGCGGGAAGTCCACAACCCACAGGTAATGCAGCCCGCCCTCGTTGACCGGGGGCCGGCCGAGCTCGAGTCGCAGCAACCCCAGGACATGACGAACTAGACGGCGCTCATCAGCGACGAGGAACACCATGTCGCCCGCGCTCGCCCCCAGTGCGGAGATGACCGCGGCAGACTCTTCGGCGCTCAAGAACTTGGCAACGCCGGCATCGAGGACCGCCGAGGAGTCACGCTGCGCGACCTTCATCCAGGCTAGGCCCTTGGCCCCCCAACGCCGGCAGGTCTCAACGAGAGAATCGACCTGGTTGCGGCTGAGCGCTTCGGTGCCCCCAGGCATGCAGATCCCCTTCACGCAGGGCGCTTGAAACACCCTCGCTTCGGTGCCCGCGAAGATCTCGGTGAGCTCGACTAGCTCCATCCCGAAACGGACATCGGGCTTGTCGGAGCCATACCGCTCCATCGCATCGATCCAACTGATGCGGGGAAACTCCCTCGGCCGCACACCGGTCACCGCTTCGGTCGCCTCGGCAACCGCGGCGGAGATGAACTCGAAGACGTCTTGTTGGCCGACGAAGCTCGCTTCGGCATCGAGTTGCATGAATTCGAACTGCCGGTCTGCACGCAGGTCCTCGTCCCGCAGACAGCGAGCGATCTGGTAGTAGCGGTCGACACCGCCGACCATGCACAGCTGCTTGAAGAGCTGGGGGCTCTGCGGAAGCGCGTAGAAGCTCCCTGGCTCCTTGCGGGAGGGAACCACGAAGTCTCGGGCACCCTCGGGCGTCGAGGCCACCAGCATCGGCGTCTCGACCTCGATGAACCCCTGAGACTCCATGCCGCGCCGTATCGCACTGTTCACCCGGGCGCGGATCCGCAGGTTTCGCTGCAGGCGGGCCTTGCGCAGGTCAACGTAACGATGACGGAGCCGGATCGTCTCATCGACCTCGGTGCGCTCATCGAGGGGGAACGGCGGCGGCTCGGCGGCCGACAGCACCTCGACTTCGCGGACCTCAATCTCGATCTCCCCGGAGGCGAGTTCCGGATTGGCGGTGCCGGCGGGGCGTTCACGGACCTCGCCCGTCATCTGCACCACATACTCGCTGCGAAGATCGTGGTTCTGGCCGACGACACACTGCACAACACCGGTGTGGTCGCGCAGGTCGATGAACACCAGGTGCTCACCGTGCTCACGGCGGCGGTCCACCCATCCACAGACACTCACGACGCTGCCGACATCAGCAGGGCTCACCAGACCGCACATGTGGGTCCGCATCGAGGTTGAGAGGTCCATCACCGTCTCCGTTTCCTGATCAGTTCGCCGACGAGCCGAGGTGCCTCGACTCGATACTGACTGCCGTCAACCATGTCCCTCAAGGTGAGGACCCCGGCGGCAAGCTCATCATCACCGATGATCACCGCGAAGCTGGCGCCGGAGCGGTCAGCCACCTTCATCTGGGCTTTCATGGATCGCCCTCCGTAGCTTCGATCCACCGCCATGCCGGCCCGGCGCAGGCGATCACAGACCATGAGCGCTGCTGTGCCCCCGGTGACATCGACCACGAACACATCTACGCCATCGGCAGGCGCAGCGAAGACCCCCTCGGCGTCACAGGCCAGCAGGATCCGGTCGACACCCAGGGCGAAACCGATCCCCGGTGTGGGCGGCCCGCCGAGATCCTCCACCAGGCCGTCGTAACGGCCGCCGCCGCCGACCGCGTTCTGCGCGCCAGCCAATGCCGGGGCCGCGAACTCGAACGTGGTGCGCGTGTAATAGTCGAGGCCCCGAACCAGGCGCGGCGAAATCTCATAGGCCACACCGACAGCGTCGAGACCGGCCCGCACCGCGGCGAAGTGGGCCGCGGACTCATCGTCGAGGAAATCGACCATCACCGGGGCCCCGGCGATGACTGCCGCGTCCTGTTCACGCTTGGAGTCAAGCACCCGCAGGGGGTTGCGTTCGACCGTCACCTGCGACTGAGTCGACAGCAGGGAGCGGTTCTGTGCCAGGTACTCGACGAGCGCCTGCTCGTAGGCTCGCCGACTGCCGGAGTCGCCGGGGCTGCCGAGACTGTTGAGCGCCAGTTCGATCCGGCCCAGACCCAGCGACTCGAAGAAGCGGGCACCCAAGACGATGACGTCGACGTCGGCTTGGGGATCGTCGGTCCCAAGCACCTCCACACCAACCTGCGTGAACTGTCGATAGCGGCCCGCCTGCGGTTGTTCGTAGCGGAACTGGGGCCCCTCGTACCACACTTTCCACGGCGGCACGGGGCGGTGTTCGGCATAGGCGCGGCAGATGCCGGCAGTCAGTTCCGGACGCAGCGCGAGCCGCTGGGGAGGGTCCCCCTTGTCGCAGAAGTCGAACATCTCCTTGCTGACCACGTCGGTGGACTCACCGAGGCGCTTGAAGACGCCGAGATCCTCGAAGATGGGCGAGACGACCTCCCCGAACCCGCTGTGGCCGGCTAGGCGCGCGAACTCGTCGACGAGCGCGCGCAGACGTGTCGAGTCTGGTGCAAGGATGTCTCGGGTGCCCTTGGGGGCACGAAATGTCGGCTCAGCCACAGCGCCTCAGGCTACCCGTGCCCAAGGCCCGTTGTTCTTGGTTATGCAGACGGTTTCTTGGTTATGCAGACGGCGCAGACGGCGCAGACTACGCAGACGGGCTGCCGTGGGCGCGGGCCGATCTGGGAACCACCCGGAAAGCGTCGTAGACCGCCTCCACCACCAGCAGCGACGACAACACCGAATCGAGCTGGCTCAGATCCGCGAGCTCGAACTCGAACTGCATCTTGGCAATAGCGTCGTCGCCGGTCTCTGCCTCTACCGCGGTGACATTGAGCCCGTGCGAGGAGAGGACCTTCGACACGTCGACCAGCAGTTCCGCGCGGTCGAGCGCGTGGACCTCGATGGTCGTCGCGAACTTGCCCTCGTGCTCGGAATCCCACTCGACCTCGATGAGCCGATCCGGCTGGCCCTCCTGCAGGGTGGTGGCGTTGAGGCAGTCGGTGCGATGGACCGACACCCCGCGGCCCCGAGTCACGAACCCCACGATCTCGTCGGGCGGAACCGGGGAGCAGCATCGGGAGATCCGAATCATGATGTCGTCGAGGCCCTCGACATGCACCCCCGCCGATCCGGCGACGCGGCGCTTGGTGCCGGCGCGCCTGCTGACCGTGGTGGGCAGCCGCGGCTGCCCCTTGTCGGGGGCGTCCTCACCATGCACCTCGCGGGCCAGGCGGTCGGCGACGGTCCGAGCCGCCACATGCCCCTCCCCGATCGCCGCGAAGAGCAGGTCATCAGAGGAATAGTTCAGCTGCTCGGCGACCTCTAGGAACACCTTCTCCTTGAGGATCCGCTGGGCTGGCAGGCCCTCACGGCGCAGGGCCTGAAGCAGATCGTCGCGACCCTGTTCGATGGCGTCGGAGCGACGTTCCCTCGTGTACCACTGCTTGATCCGGTTGGCGGCGCGCCGACTGGCGACGAAGGTCAGCCAGTCTCGGCTGGGGCCCGCCCCCTCAACCTTGGAAGTGAAAATCTCGACCGAGTCGCCGGACCCGAGGCGAGTGTCGAGGGGCATCAACCGGCCGTTGATCTTCGAGCCGACGCAGCTGTGCCCGACGTCGGTGTGGATCGCGTAGGCGAAATCGACCGGTGTGGCCCCCACCGGCAGCTCGATCACCTTTCCCTTGGGAGTGAACACGTACACTTCGTCCTGGTCGAGGTCGAGCTTCAGGTTGGACATGAACTCCGACGGGTCGGAGGTCTCCGACTGCCACTCGACGATGCGGCTCAGCCAGGCCATCTCGCTGCCGGGCGCCTCGTTCTTGTAGTCCCAGTGCGCGGCGACCCCGAACTCGGCGCGCTGGTGCATCTCCGTGGTGCGGATCTGCACTTCGATCGACTTGCCCTGCGGACCCACCACCGTCGTGTGCAGCGACTGGTAGAGGTTGAACTTCGGCATGGCGATGTAGTCCTTGAACCGTCCCTGCACGGGCCGCCAGGTTGCGTGGATCGAGCCGAGCGCGGCGTAGCAGTCTCGCACCGAGCCGACGATCACACGGATGCCGACGAGGTCGAATATCTCCTCGAAGGTCCGACCCTTGACCACCATCTTCTCATAGATCGACCAGAGGTGCTTGGGGCGGCCGTCAATCGTGGCAACGATCCCGAGCTCGGCCAGACGGGCCTGCACGTTCCCGAGGACCTGGGTCAGATAGAGGTCGCGCTCAGGCGCCCGCAGCGCCAGCATTTGGTCGATCTCCGCGTAGCGGCGGGGATGGAGGGCCGCGAACGACAGGTCCTCGAGCTGCTGTTTCAGGTCGGCCATGCCGAGCCGGTGGGCCAACGGCGCGTACACGTCGAGCGTCTCGCGCGCGGTTCGCTCCTGCTTGAACTCGGGCAGCGCGGCCACGGTCCTGAGGTTGTGCAGACGGTCGGCGAGCTTGATGATCAGCACCCTCAGGTCCTGCGCGATCGCCACGATCATCTTGCGGATGGTCGCAGCCTGCTGCTGCTCCTTGGTGTCGTAGTAGACACGATCGAGCTTGGTGACGCCGTCGACGATGTCGGCGAGGTCGGCCCCAAACTCCCCGCTGATCTGCATCAAGTCGACCGTCGTGTCCTCCACTGCGTCGTGGAGCAGGGCGCCGGCCACCGTCACATCGTCGATGCCCTGATGGGCGACGATCGTCGCCACCGCGACCGGGTGACGAATGTAGGGCTCACCGGACTTTCGGTTCTGCCCCTCGTGGGCGGCATGGGCCAACTCGAATGCCCTCTCGATCAGGTCCGTGCCGGCCTTGGGGTGATGGGCGCGGTAGACGCTCAGCAGCTCGGTGATCTCCGCGGAGCTCGGACGGTTGGCTGAGCGGCGCCAGGGCAGGACTCGGGTGACCGTTACCAACTCACTCGCCTCCCAAGGAGAGCAAGGACTCGACCCTGAAACCGCTGAGCAGTCGGCGGCCCGCCAGGAACTCCAACTCGATGAGCATGGCGAAGCCCGCCACCGCAGCGCCGGGAGCCCCGAGCAGTTCCGCCGCTGCTGCGGCCGTGCCGGCAGTGGCGAGCACATCGTCGACCACCAGCACACGGTCGCCCGGCCCGACCGCATCGACATGCATCTCGATCGTGTCGGGACCGTACTCCCGGCTGTAGTTCACCCGAAGAACCAGGGATGCTCACAGCTACCACCCCGCATCCAAACGAAACCTAGCGGCAAGAACGAATTCACGGCTCATCTGAGCTCAGTCTTGATGCACGTTTCGAGAGGTTTTCTTTCAATCGTGCAGTGGTGATGTCATTGTCGACTGACCACTGCACAGGCCCGGTGTAATACTGGCTATCGGCGACATCGCCGAACCCGGCCACCGCCGCCGCCGGTGACACCTCGGCCAACAACGAAACCACCGCGAAACACCACAACAACACAAACCGGTGTCTGTTCACCCGCCCAAACGAGCTAACCACAGAACGCTGCGGATGATCGGAGATGTGAAAATTCAAGATAGCTCCTCAAGCAACCAGAGACTACAGACACGATAGCACAACCGTACATCACGTAACCAACGAACGCAACCCAGCACTTCAATGGCTCTTCGCGTTTCAGGGTGGAGTCGGTGGGGTGAGGGTCCGGTGAGGGTCCGCGCCTGAACGGGCGGGATCCTCCAGAATCGGTGCTGTCCGCAACGAGGAACTGGAGGATCCCTGTGGAAGTTGACCCTACACGTGTGTGTGAGTTGTTGGTTGGGTTGGGCGATGTTGAGGTGGTCGGTGTCGACGACGAG
>JAHQYN010000122.1 GCA_024421085.1 Acidimicrobiia bacterium | reverse complement strand
AGCGAGGCGCGCTCAACACGGATGTTCTCGTGGGTGAGCACCCGCCCGTCGAGCAGTCCTTCGAGGTCTAAGGCGCCGACGATGCCGGTCTGCTCGACCGCGTGGCCGCCGACGGCGGGGGCCTCGGCGGCGGGGGTGGCGGCGTTGGGGCTGGCGGCTGCACCGCCGCTCTGGGCGCCGCCGGTGCGGGCGGTGCTCAGGCGGTATGCATAGAACGCCGGTCGGTCCGAGGCCGCGAAAGCACCCGCTTCGAGGATCCGTTGCAGAGTCTGGGTGCTGAGTCTCAACAGTTCGGCATCCGAGCAGCCTTCGGCCCGGTCCTCATGGGAGCGCGTGACACCGAGGTAACTGAACGGGTTCTGCTCAACGATGGCACGGCGTTGCTCAGGAGTCTTGGAATCGTAGGCACTCGCGATCACCCGCGTCGCCCATTCGGGCCGGATGAGCCGGCCTTGGAACGGTGCAAGAAGCGGAGCACTCACTGCGGACCGCGGTTATCCGAGCTTGGCTTGTTGCCACCTCTCGGTGGCGGCTACCTGGTTGAACGTGAACATGTGTAGTCCCTCGATGCCCATCGAGTCGAACTCGTCCGCGAGCGGGTCGATGAGATCGCTGGGGTTGTAGCCCACCGAGGAGAAGAGCTTGAGCAGGCCGGCCCGGTTCTTCTGGACGTACCGCAGCGAGGCCCCCACACCGAGTCGCATGCCCATGCGGATCAGCTTCGCCCGGTCGACCACACCGGCGACACCGAGATGGACCGGCATGTCGAAGCCCTCGGCGCGCTGCGCGCTCAGCCAGGAGCGGATCGTGTCAGTAGAGAAGCACATCTGCGTCGAGGCGTGCCCCTTGATCCCGGCTTCGGCGAACAGTTCCTGTTTGTCCAGCAACGCCTGGTGCAGAGCCGACTCGTCGATGAAGGCATGGCCGTCGGGATACGAGGAGACGCCGACCGCCGAGATGTCACCGGCAGTGAAGTCGAGCAGGGGCCGCAGTAGCGACATGGCGTCGTGGTATGCGCCCGCATCCTGCGCGTCGCCGGCGATGCAGAAGATCTCGCTGAGGCCCAGCTGCTTGATACGGGTTGCCAACGAGCGCATGTGTGCTTCATCTGTCACCTTGCGAGCGGCGATGTGCGGGATCGGACGGTGGCCCTTCTCGAGCAGTTCGGCACACACGTCGAGCGTGTCCTCGAGGGGTTTGACTGGCGAGGCGGTGACGCTGACCCGGGCATTCGCCGGCAGCTGCTCGATTGCATCGGGCAGGCTCTTGAGCGGGATCACCTCAAAGGTCATGTCAGAGATCGCCGCGCGGGCGACCGGAGAGCTGACTGCCCGGGGGTTGGGGCACAGGATGTTGGCAAGCAGGTTCACTCGGACTCCAGTAGGTGGGGAGGCCCCGGCGGGGCGTTGGTTCTAAGGCGTTGGTTCTAAGGCGTTGGTTCTAAGGCGGGCCGACGACGTTGCCGTCGGTGTCGATGTCGATGGACTTGGCGGCGGGAATCCTGCCCAGCCCGGGCATGGTGCGCATGTCGCCGCAGATCGGGTAGATGAAACCGGCCCCCACGCTCGCCCGGACCTCGCGCACTGGCAGGGTCCAGCCGGTGGGGGCGCCCTTCAGCGCCGGGTTCGAACTGAGCGAGAGGTGGGTCTTGGCGATGCACACGGGCAGGTCGCCGAAACCGGCCTCGGTGTAGGTCGCCAGCTGTTTGTCGGCCTGCGCGGTGTACTCCACGTCGTCTGCTCCGTAGACCTTGGTGGCGACCGCATGGATCTTGTCCTTGAGTGAGGCCTCGCTCGGATACAGCAGTTGGAATTCGCTCGGCTCGGCTGCGGCGGCCGCCACTGCTTCGGCGAGCTCGGTGGCGCCTCGCCCGCCGTCGGAGAAGTGGGTCGACACTGCCGCCCGGGCGCCGTACTCATCGGCGATCTCACGGATCGCGGCGATGTCGCCAGCGTGGTCGCCGGGGAAGACGTTGATGGCCACAACCGGTGTCGTGCCGTGGAGCTGCATGTTCTCGAGCTGCTTGCGCAGGTTGTCACCGCCCATGTGGACCTCGTCGGGGTTCTCGGCCAGCAGCGCCTCGGGCAGGGGCCTGCCGGCGACGATCCTGTGCTTGCCGGAATGGGCTTTGAGGCCCCGAACCGTGGCGACGAGCACGGCGGCATCCGGTGCGATCCCTGAGTAGCGACACTTGATGTTGAAGAACCGCTCAGCGCCCATGTCGGCACCGAAGCCTGCTTCGGTCAGCAGGAAATCGCTGGTGTGGACACCGATCTGATCGGCGATGATCGAACTGTTGCCCGTGGCGATGTTGCCGAAGGGTCCGGTGTGGACCAGCGCCGGGGTGTTCTCCAGCGTCTGCATCAGGTTGGGCTTGATGGCCTCCTTCAAGATGACGGCCATCGACCCTGCGGCGCCGATCTCCTCTGCGGTGATCGGCGTGCCGGCCTTGTTGTAGCCCAGCACGATCCGTCCGAGGCGGGCCCGCAGGTCCTGCAGCGACGTGCACAGGGCGAGCGCCGCCATGACTTCGGACGCCGCGGTGATGTCGAATCCGGTCTCGCGGGGGATGCCGTCGAGCCGTCCGCCGAGGCCGATCACCGCGTTGCGCAGGGCGCGGTCGTTGACATCGAGCACACGCCGCCAGGTGATGTTGTGAATGTCGAGACCGGCTTCGTTGCCGTGGTAGATGTGAGCGTCGAGCATCGCCGAGCAGAGGTTGTGGGCCGCGGTGACGGCGTGCATGTCGCCGGTCAGGTGAAGGTTGAACAGTTCCATGGGAACGACTTGGCTGTACCCGCCGCCCGCAGCGCCGCCCTTGATCCCGAAGGTCGGCCCCATCGACGGCTGGCGGATGGCGATCGTGGCGGTTCGACCGATGTGCTGGAACGCCTGGCCGAGACCGACGGTCGTGGTCGTCTTGCCCTCGCCGAGCGGCGTCGGGGTGATGGCCGAGACGACGACGTATGCCGCCTTGGGCCTGTCGCTCATCTTCTCGATGGCGTCGAGCGAGACCTTGGCGGCGCCCACTCCGTAGGGCTCGAGGCACTCGGCCGGGATGCCCGCTGAGTGCGCGATGTCGGTCAGAGGTTTGAGATCTGCCTGGTTGGCGATCTCTAGGTCACTGGGAAATGCCATGTCTGCTCCTGCGTTGCGACGCGGTCAAGGTCACCGCCGTCACTGTTTCGTTCCGTATCGCGGAACGGTTCCGCAATACGGACGCATTGTAACCGCTGAGTATCGGCCGCGTGTCGGTCAAAATGGGCGGATTTCACGAATCGCAGAACATCGGCCCGATATGTGCATGGATTCGTGAGCGTGCTGATGGTGGTGAGGTGGTGACTGTGAGCGACCGAACAGCCGGTGCTGTGCGCGAGGTCGAGCGTGGCGCCGAGCCGTTCGGCCGATGGAGTTTTGTGGGGACAGTTCCTGTCGGGTCTACAGGCCGGCTAGGGCGAGCAGGTCTGATTTTCGGTCGTCGGGAATGTGGCTTGAGTGGTAGCGGAGTTCCAAGGTGGCGTTGACCGCGGCTCGTGCGTGGTCTTCGCTGGTCCCAGAGGTATCGTTGACGTGTGCGCGCATCCAACGCCCAACCTCGGTTGCTCGCCAGAGCCGGTAGCGGCTGCGGGGATCGGTGACTGGAACTGGAAATCCGCCGGGGCCTCGCTCGCCGGCAATCAGAAGCCGCACGCTCTCACGGGTCCGGCCGGTGCGAGCCGCGATGTCGGCCATCGAGACCAGCCCGGAATCGGCCAGGCGAACGACTACGAGTCCGTCGACAGACTCGATGTCGGTCACCGCCGAGAGCACCGCTTCCTCAAGAGAAGCAGCCTCGCGGTCGAAGTCGATGTACTGGATGCCGCCTGCGCGACCTACCAGCGAATCATCGCAGCCCGCTTGGAACAGTGCCGCAGTGATTTCGTCGCTTTGCAGGTCGGGCCCCTCTACAACAAGGGTGAACGTGAACGTCGACATGAACGTGAACGTTGACATGTCAGCGATTCTCACTGGTCCATTGGTGAACACAACGTTCGAGTGCTCTCAGCAATTGGCCAGCGTGGCCGCCCGGGTCAACATGCGGCCCGCTTCGCGCAGCACCGTCTTGGAACTCACCCCGCCGTCATCAAGCGCCTCGATCTCGGTCGCGCAGCGTGTCTGCAACGCCCCCATCGCCGCCACCACCCGCCCAGCACCCGCAACCAGGCCTTCCAACTCGGCACGCGAGAGCCCAGCAACCGTCACCCCCCGAACCTGCTGGATCATCGAATCGAACATGACCACAACTTAACAACAGGGTATGACACTGCACAGAACACACCACCACGATACGGTTCTACGCGTTCAAGACCGAAGCCAACGCGGTTCTACGAGGCGAGGATCTCGACGAGTGAAGGTTGGTTGCGGGTCACGGTGTCGAGGTCGTTGGTGACGCGGTGGATTTCGGCTAAGGCATTGCGTCGGGCTCGGGTCCGCGCTCGTTGAGCCATTGTTGCCAGCGGGGGCCGTCTCGTTGGGCAGCCTCAGCTCCGTCGTCCCCGTAGAGGTAGGACCAGATCGACACGCCGACATGTTCGCCGTATCCCTCAGCGGCCACGAAAGCGGTGCCGGGTGCCGGCTGCTCAACCAGCAGGGCGATCCGACTCGGAGCGGTGTCGACGACCGTGCCGACAAGCACGGGCGCATCGGGCGATTCGACCGCAATCCGCTCGCCGATGTCTGGGGCCAGCGGAATGCCCAGCGCGTCGGTGAGGGCCGTCCAGGTTTCTTCTATCGGACCGGCCCACATCGACATGGGCAGCGCAGAGGCGGCCGTCTGCCCGCTGAAGTGTCCCAGGTGCAGTCGAAGGTTGAACATGAACATGCGCCAACCCTCGGTCATGGCGTCGTATTGAGCATCCCACTCTCCGCCCTGACCGAATCCGGAGTTGACCAAGCGAACCACGCAACGGCTGTCGTCAACGGCTTCGATCGACCAATCGAACACCAACCCCTCAACGCCCTCGCCGCCGTCGAAACACACTCGGTGCGGCGGCTCCCAGACAGCAACCCGGCCGGCGATCTGCATTTCCGGGCCCGGCCCGAACGAGGCGGTCGCCGCTCCACCCTCCCGTTCCTCGACGGTGTGGGGCACGTACCAGGACGAGATCCCGGCACCGGTCGCAACCGCCCTCCACACCTCCTCGGGCCGCCCCGGCACTTCGATTTCAAGCTCAATGGTCGCGCGATCTCCAGACATTCCCCGAACCTATCGTGCTCCTCGATGGAGTGTCGAGACGGCGTCCCTTTGTTTTCGTGTCAATCCCCGCGTTGCGTGATACGGTTTTGTAACACTCTTGGAAGGGGGGACGATGTCTAGCGAAATCCGTGAATGGGCACAGCAGTTGCCGGTCGGCGAACTTTTTGACTTTGACGACGTTCAGCGCGCTCTCCCTGACATCTCACGCGACGCGATCAGGATGTCTGTCAGCCGTGCCTGCCGTGGCGAAGACCCGCTCATCGGTCGCGTGTGTCAAGGCATCTACACCAGACGACGCGTCGGGGCGCGTTACCCCGCCCGGCTGCCAATCAATGCGATACGAGAACTGCCTTGGCGGTTCGCCGGGCCAGGCGCAGGCGTCACGGGCCCCTACGCCATCAACATGTTCGGCTGGAGCACCCAGGTCTCGCCACGTCTCTGGGTGGCCATGCTGGGTCGAACGCCTGACCGCACTGGCCTCGGTGCGATATTCCAGCGACGCTTCAACACCAGCCGGCTGAGTCTGAACCGTTGGGAAGTCTCGATCCTTGAAGCCGTCCGATGCTTCAACGACTGGGCCGAGCTGTCCTTCGACGACGCTTCAGCGAAGTTCGCCGACTACCTCCAACGCGGTTACTTCGGCAACGAGATACGAGGCGACTTGATCGTTGACGCAGCCGAGAACGAACGCGGGCTGGGCCCCGAGTTTGTGCCTCGTATTCGAACCCTTGTCGGAGTTGTGTGATGAGCGAGCAATGCGCTCAGAAGATTGTCACGCCAGCCGGTGAACGCTACTGCGAGCTCCCAGCGCAGAAAGATTCCATGTACTGCCACCAACACGCGGTACCCACCGCAGAAACCGCTGCATCATCCACGCCCAGAAAGCCAGATCCACCCGATGATTCATCTGCGCCACTTTCTCTGGATCAACCAACCCCCAGCCCTGGCACCACGCCGGCCAGCGTTGCCCCGACCACGGATTGTGTGAAAGACATCAACTCGCTGGTCGCTGACACCGACCTTTGGGAAACGATAATCGACACCTTGAGCCCACGGTTCAAGCACCTGCATGACACAGACGAAATGGCGTACAAGGACCTCTATGTGACAGAGGCGCTGCGATGCGCGGTGGTGCCGTCTGAGGCATGCCCGCAGGCGCTGGTGGTGTTCAAAGGCGGCACGTCGCTGGTCAAAGCACACAAGATCATCAACCGTTTCTCCGAAGACATAGACGTGAACATCATCCCGCCAACAGAGGGAACCTTCGGAAGCGGACGCCGCAAGAGAGTCCGCCGTGAACTGCAAGCACGCCTCAACACCGGGATCCCGCTACCAATGAACCATAGACGAGGACGGGATCACCTTCGGCGACGCGTTGAAGATCATCCACAACAGCAGCCACCTGATCTGACAACAATCGGTCGCAACAGAACTCACCCCGCCCTCAAGATCCCGCTAAATCGTGGTAGTAGTGGTGTGTCGCTGTTTTGGTTGCGCGGTTGAGTGTGGTCCGGGCTCGGACCGATGTGCTGGAAAGGCTGGCCACGTAGTTAATTCCGCTGGTGAGTCTCTTGCGAAAGAACTAAACGAAGTAGGGAATATCGGCCTGCCTGCTGAATGGTTACGGTGAGACTACTTGCACGCGGCCCGAGAATGAGGCATACTCGAGCCGCGTGCAAGTCGGTGCTTGCTGTATCAGCAACCCATAACGGCTAATACGTCAGACGCGCCGCGTACATCGAAAGTGTATACGTCTGAATCGAACTTGTCAAGAACTACGAAACGCGCTGTACTTTGCTCCCGAAGGTAGTTGTGTAGCGTTGAAGTTGATACACCGCGAGGAACTGTCAATATTGAACTACTTGTTTCACCGGAGTACCACGCCGCTCCTTGCACGTTCCCGTACGAAACCCAAATACGGTCGTTTACGGTTGGATGGTGATTGAACCACAAATCTTGAGTAGCTAAGAATGAGTGACAGATTCCATCGTCTTTGTATATCCACAAACGTTCTGGACCGTTATTGCTATCGCTAATGTAATTCGCCGATCCGTCAGTATGCCTATAAAATCTCCAAGCGCCTATGTTCGCGCCTAAGGTAGCGCTCGGCACGGTAGTTGTAGTTGTAGGCGGCGTGGTAGTTGTAGTTGTAGGTGGCGCGGTAGTTGTTGTTGTTGTTGTGAGTGCGACGACATCATCTAGTTGTTCTTGTAGTTGCGAAATGTCTTCTGCTGTTGTTGTACCTAAGACATCTTGTTGTTCTTCTAGTTCGTGAATTGCTGGTAAGACGACATTATCGTGGTAACGCTTCAAGAACGTAATCATCTGCGCTCTAGTGAGCGTGTCATGCGGGCAGAACCTAAGGGGCTCTGCCGAACACCCCGTGGTTATCGCGTTGTCCGCGGCCCAATATGCGGAGTCTTCATAGTAGGAGCCAGATGGCACGTCGTCAAACGTCCGGGATCGTTGAGCGGACGCGCTGCCAGCGACGAAAGCGCCAACGACAAGAGCGACGGCGAGCAAGGCCGCAGCGGTTTTGATGTACTTGGGCAAAATGCCCCCTTTCGGTAGGTGTCTCGTTGAGCGTAGCCGCTAGCCGTCTGGTACGATTCTCGCCGCGGCACGTCGCCGCGCAGCGAACACCAGGAGCGTCCCTACCGAGTCTCACGAGACGGGCAGGGGCGCTCTCGCGTCACGCCGCGAAACGTCGACCCTCGACTTTCGGAGCCTGCGCGGACACATGGGGCGTGGGTCACTGACTGGGGTGCGGGTTGGCATCAGGGTCCGAGTGCGGCGAAGCGGACGGCCTGCTCGTACCTGCGAATCAATCAAGTAGGCTGCTAATCGAATCTATCAAGTAGCTACAAGAATGGCGCTTGCACAGACAACTACACTTCGTGTCTCGACGGAACTGAGAGATGAAATCTCACGACTCTCCCATCAGCGCGGCAGTACGATGATTGATGTCGTGACCGAAGCGGTGCAACGTCTCACTCGTGACGAGTGGTGGAAGTCAGTGCGCGGCGCGCTCGACAACCTCGACACGGCGGAGGCCGCTGCGTATCGGACCGAGAGCGACGAGTTGGAAGCAGCATCCGCGGACGGCTTTGGATGAACGCTGAGGGGCAGTTTGACCGGGGAGAGATTTGGCTTGTCGAGGTCACAGAACCTGTCGAGGGGCTTGGCGGGCGCCCGGTGCGACCACCCCTAATCCCACATTTACGCGCGGGCTCAGCTTGGTTTGTGCATTAGAAAATAGGGTTAGGGGTCTGTAAAATCTATGGTTAGCGGTTAGGGTTCTGAGGATGGGACACCTCAGGCGCCACATGGAACCGATCCTGCTCGACTCGCTGGCGGCCTCGCGTGTGGTCGTGTTGCACGGAGCGCGCCAATCCGGCAAGACCACTCTGGCGCGCAGGGTTGCGCAACAGCGGGGCGGGTCGTATGTGACTCTTGATGACGACGCGACCCTGCTCGCAGCGCAAGACGACCCGGTCGCATACCTCTCGAGTCTGCGCCCACCGGCAGTCATCGACGAAGTGCAGTTCGGCGGCGACCGGGTCGTGCGGGCGGTGAAACGCCTCGTCGACGTCTCGGAGAAGCGGGGCCGGTTCCTGCTGACCGGCTCCACGAACTTCCTGTCTGTGCCCTCCATCA
>JAHQYN010000121.1 GCA_024421085.1 Acidimicrobiia bacterium | reverse complement strand
GTCCGCGTCGTATTCGCCGTCGGGCTTTGGTTTGATGATCGTTCGTTGAGCCCAAGAACCCTGTGGCGATCGGCCATTGATGAGCGGCCCGACGACGGGGTCGGACTTGAGCGCCCTGTAGACGGCGTCGACGCGGGACTTAAGCTTATTGAGCCTCGTGTCGTCGAGGTCAACGACATCTTTCAGAAACGTCTTGAAGTACTCGATATGGTGCATGTCAATGGATCTCCATTACTGGTAGGTACTGACCGTTCACACGGTCGTGAAGGATCAGCGGGGGATGGATCTCGCGGTTCACCACCCGTCCCAGGGCGACAAACACAGAGAGCGGTGCGGCCCCGAGGACATGGAGGCGTTCAGCCGCCTTGTGGTGCTGTTCGATATCGGCCATCGCGTCGCGCAGAGCGGTCTCGGCCGACTTAAGCGCCGCTGGCGAGTCGACGACATCGCTGTGTGGGGTGCCATCGCCGTGGGGCTCTAGGAGATAGGTTCGACACTCCTTGAGAGTCTCGGGCACTTCGTGTGGATGCACGGCTGCTGACATTGAGAGCACGAGAACGGCATCGGAATTGGGCGCGCCTTCCACGGCTACTTCGACGGAGAACCGATTCTCCACTCGATCATCAGGCCAAGCCCACGATTCCGTCGCACGATGCCGCTGGTAGATGTCTACCCCAATCTTGTCTCCAAGAAGCGCCCCCAAATGGACCAGCAGTGGCCATCGGGCTAGAGCGAACACGCTCAGGTGACGGATACTTCCGTCCTCGACCGCGGGAGAAATACGACGAGAGAAGGCGCTGTCGATAGCTTGCCGACAGCGGTCGTAGTAGTCGCCGTGGCCGATCGCTGGCAACACTTGCCTCCTGAGGTCGATCTCGATGCCGGTCGGGTCGTGGCTCTGCGGAAGCCGGGCACAACGGCCCTGGGCGAGAACTGCGGAAGCAGCCTCCCACCGGTCAACAACCACATTGCTTTCGCCGATCGTTCCGTGCATCCGTAGCAGCACTGTCTCGAGACCTGGGGGAACGGAGAGGATCTCAGCGATGCGGCTCTCGTGCTGTTGCTTGAGCTTCCGAAGCTGCTCGACCGTGAAGACGTTGAGATTGGCTGGAGCGTCGATCTCGCCATGGCAAGATCGACAGGCCAAAAGCAAATTATCGAGATCGTCTCGAAGATCGATGTCCAGGTCGTGCTCACCTCGAGGCGATCTCAGGCTTGGAGAGCGCCCCACGATGTGGGCACGTTCGCCCAGATAGACCGCCTCCCGCGTGAACTCGGAAGTGAGCAACTCGGCGTAGCAGAGCGCGCAGCGCCCTCCGCTTCGGACAAGCAACTGGCGGGTTGTGGACTCTGAGATCATATGGCCTCCATCTTGACGAGGGGGTGTGACACTGCATCGCGGCTCCCGTGCTGTTGGGCACACGCACCGCGCAGGCAAGCTGAGGTCTATCTGACTCTTCGTCACAGATTGCGGGGATTTTCAAGTTGCATCGACGGGTGTCCCCAACAACACACATCATCCCACACCAAACGGGCTTTTCCGCAGACGCTCACCCCCAACCCCAACACCACCATGAATGATCAGGGGTAGTGACCTGTGCCGCGTCTCGACGGCGGGAAGCACGGCGGACGCAGACCGTGGAACCAGCAAACGCGGTGGAACCGACAACCACGTGGAAGCATCTCCCGGTTCTGGAGGTTGCAATGAGTCCTCTTCCTGTTGTGTCACAATCGTCTCCTTCCCGCACTTTCGGGCGCTCTCATCGCTCGGCAGGTGCCGTCAAATGCGTAACTTGCCCTCAATCTGCCGTCTTTTGGGCTCGAGGTTCGAGAAGCGGCGCGGTGCCTCCCATTCGAGACGCAGGGGAAGGCCGCTGTGGGACGGACCGATCCGAAACGAGGTGATGCGCTCGGCTCGGCCAGACCCGACCAGAGCCTCAACAAGAAGGACTTCGGCAGCGCCCGCGAAGGAGTCTTCGTCCAATCCGATCTGGGCAACGGCGGGTATCGGATTGTCGATCTCGAACATTGATGCCATGGGCCCGAGAGGGTTCGGCTCGCCGAACAGCGCCACCCGGAGTGCTAGTGCGGTGTCCACAAACGTTTGCGCGCGTGTTGTTTCTGTGTTGTTTCATGCTGCTTGTGGGTGTGGTCGGCCCCAGCGGTGGCCTTTCTCGGCTCGGGTTCGGGCGCGTTCGCGGCGTTGCGCGGCGAGCAGGTCGGGGTCTCGGGCGTTGGCGTTGCGCCAGCGCAGGTAGGCGTGCAGCCGACGGGTCAGCGGTTGGGGTGCTGGGAGTTGTTGAGCACGAACTCGCGCAGCGGCCCGAAGTGCGCCTCGATCGGGTTGGCCCATGAGCTGTAGGTCGGGGTGAAGCACAACTCGACTCTGTTGTTTTGTGCCCACTTGCGCACGGCGCGGCCCTTGTGGGCCGAGAGGTTGTCTAAGATCACAAAGATCCATTCGCCGTCGTCGTGGCGGGCCCGGATCGACTTGAGCGCGGCCAGGGTGTTCGCATCAGACTTGCGCTGTCGCACGACCCCCCACAAGACGTCCTCGCCGATCGAGTAGCAGCCGTGGAACTGCCGCACCCCGTGGGTCTTGTGGTAGTTGGCCGCGATCAGCGGCGGGCGGCCCGCGAGCGCCCACCCAGCCCCGGCGACGGGACGGATCGTCAGCGGCCCGAACTCATCAAAGGCGAAACACCGCTGCGGGAAGGCCCTAAGGACCTCCTCGATGCGGTCCAGCTTGGCGTCGCGCTCGGGGTCGTTGGACTCCTTCCAGGTCTTGGTCCGCTGAAACGTCACACCCCGAGCCGCCAGGATCTGGCGGAGCCGCTCAACGCTGACCTTGACCACCCTGGCCTGGTTCTCACCCAGATAAGCCACCAGCTTGCGCAGGCTCCACCTCGTGAAAGGCAAACCCAGCGACTCGGGCCGCGCCGTGGCCGCCCCAACAATGAAATCCTCGTCATCAGCGGTGATCCGGCAGGGGACGGCCACCCGCCCACCGAGGGTCCAGCGACGCCATCCCCTCGTCATTGAACCGGTGGATCACCTCGCGCACACGATCCGGCGAAGTCGCCGCCAGCCTGGCGATCACAGGCACCGTGTTACCACCCGCGGACGCCAACACCACCGACGCCCGCCTCCAACGAACAACTGAACTCCCCGACTTGCCGCCGCCCCGGCGAACAATCCGCTGAAGCTCACGGCCTTCTTGGTCCGTCAAACGACGAACCCGCAATGGTTTAGACATAACCCAATCAAAGCACACCCCCAACCCCAAACTAACAAACAAAACACCAAAACACCCCCCCCCCCCCACAAAAAGACGCCCCCCCGCCACAACCTGAATCACCCTGGGTTTCGCGCAGGCTCCAAGGATAGGAGCGAGTATGGAATCTATGGACACACAAACGAGGGTGGCGGCGAGGTCTCGCCGTTACTCTGATGAACAGAAAAAGCATGCGGTGCGGATGGTGTTCGCGTTGCGTGAGGAACTGGGCACCTCGTCGGGCACGGTCACGCGTGTAGCGCGTCAGTTGGGTTACGGCGAGGAGTCGTTGCGCCGCTGGGTGGCCCAGGCCGAGGTTGACGCCGGGTCGCGCGCGGGGGTGTCGACCGTTGAGAGCGTGGAGCTCAAGAGGTTGCGTCAGGAGAACCGTGAGCTGCGCCGAGCCAACGAGATCTTGCAGCGTGCAGCAGTTTTTTTCGGGGCGGAGCTCGACCGCCGACAGCGATGACCGTGCAGTTCATCGACCACAACCGTCAAGAGTTCGGGGTCGAGCCCGTCTGCGCAGCGTTGCAGGTGGCCCCTTCTACGTACTGGACCGCGAAGCGTCGCCCACGGTCGGCGCGGGCGTTGCGCGACGCACAGATGATGCCGTTGCTGTTGGTGCTGTGGCAGGCCAACTACTCGGTGTACGGGACGCGCAAGCTGCAGATCGCGGCTCGACGCGCCGGGCACGGCATCGGCCGCGACCAGGTCGCCCGGCTGATGCGCCAGTTGGGGATCCGCGGCGTTCAACGGACAAAGACGGTGGCCACCACCCGAGCGGACCCTAAAGCCGCACGGCCCGGCGACCTTGTCGAGCGTGACTTCACCGCGGATGCGCCGAACCTGCTGTGGGTCGCCGATCTGACCCACGTCGCTGCCTGGTCCGGTGTCGCCTACGTGTGTTTCATCACCGACGCGTTCAGCCGCCGCATCGTGGGCTGGCGGGTCGCGTCGAACATGAAAACCCAGATGGTGCTCGACGCGTTGGAGATGGCCCGCTGGAACCGAGGGGCCCGCCTCGAAGGCCTTGTCGCGCACACCGACGCCGGCAGCCAGTTCACCAGCATCCGCTACAGCGAACGCCTCGACGAACTCGGCGCGGTGCCCTCTATCGGATCGGTCGGGGACTCATATGACAACGCCCTGGCCGAGGCCGTCAACGCGCTCTACAAAACCGAACTGATCCGCGGTCCCCAACAAGGACCGTGGCGGACCATCGACGACGTCGAACTCGCCACCCTCGGCTGGGTCCACTGGTACAACACCGCGCGCATCCACAGCTACCTCAACGACCTCTCACCCGACCAGTACGAAGCCGCCTACACTGCAACAACAACCGACCACAACCAAACAGAAAACCACAACATTCAGCCTACGCAAAACCCAGGGTGATTCAACCCGTGTAGTCATAGGATTTGAGTGCTAGAATCTGAGGTTCGAACCACTAAAGCAAAGGGTGGATTTTGATATGAGTTTGCTGTATCGCGCCATGTGGCAGGCCGATGCCACTCAACTCATCGAAATAGCACATCGTGAGTTTTGTGAGTGGGTGTCAATGAAGCATCCTCAACTCGACGTACCCGAAGAAGGCGAGTCGGAATCGCCCCGAGCGGACCTTCGGATCACAGAAGGATCGTCTGAGGAAGCTCACATCAAGCGCTGGGTGCTCCACGAGGACAACCAGCATGACCGATGGATCACGACCATGACGGCCATCCAAGAACACGAAGAAGCTGAGGGATGGCTGTGGATCGATGTTGAGAACGTCAGCCAGAGCTACCTGCATGACGCGATTCAAGTTGCCGCGCCAAGACTCGCTTGCAACCTCCTAGGGTCCTTGACTTCCCCTCATCACGGGCCGTTACAGCTTCAGTCGGAGGAGTTTCCACTCGGCCCCCGCGAGTTGGTTGACTTCATCGAGCAACTGGAGCATTCAGATCGGCAACTGCCGATCGTGGTGTTCTCTCCCGACCACGTGGCTGATCCTTCCATCACAATTCAGAGAGCCAAGAGAGCCGCACGTACGCTGGCGGGAGTATGCCAAGTGCATCTGCTCGTTCCGCAAGGAGAGCCAGAGTTTCGGGCCAAACTAGGACGAGACCTCGGCGTCTGGGCTGGTGCGTGCAGGGTATATATGCCCGGACTCGTCGTCGAGTCCCCGGACCCGCGCCGACACCGGTACTTCCTAGCCCGAAATCTCGGCCGACATGCGGGGGATGCGGGCCTCAAGATTTTGCGTTACCTGTCACCGTTGATTGCACGACAGCGTGCTCCAGAACCCTACGTCCGGTATCGGCATCTGCTAGATGCCGACCACGAGACAGAAATCAGCGAACTCGTCAACGAATTGGAATTGCAGCTACAGCAGAATGAGCAGCTTGATAACCAGCTAAAGGCCACCGAAGATTCTTACACCGACGCCTTGGCTGAGATTGAAGACCTGAACGTCCTCCAAGCTCAGATGCAACGAAACCTGAGAGAAGTTTGGAGAGCAGTTGAAGCCACAGGCTCTCGAAAGAGCATTGAGCACCACCTTCACGACGAATCTACTGAGGATGACCCGGCTGAACTTGAATTACCCGAATCGTGCTCAAAGGCAGCCGAACTCGCCCGCCTTCACTTCCGCAATATCAGCTTCCCAGATGAAGCCTGCCGTGACTTGTCACGCATAGATGCGACTATCGAGTCTTCTGCTTGGGCCAAGACCGCTTGGCGCGGTTTCTTGGCGTTGAACGAGTACGCGCACTCGGCGATCACCGGTAGCGGAGGTTTCTACCAGTGGTGCGCCTCTGGCGAGTCCTCGTGGTCCGCTAGCACCAAGAAGCTCGCAATGGTCGAGTCCGAATCAGTTCGGCAAGACGACAAGTTAAGCAAGGCGCGCGAGCTACCCGTCGACCGACAGGTGAGCCAGTCCGGCCGGATTTTCATGGAAGCACACCTCAAGGTTTCTGAAGGCGGCGGCCCGCTCGCGCCGCGAATCTATTTCTACGACGACACTGGAGGAAAAACGGGCAAGATACACATCGGCTTCTTCGGTCCGCACGACCGTATGCCGAACAAGAGCACCAACTGATTCCAGCCCCCTTTGGCCTCTCGTCAACACACGCCAGCGAGACGGCGCTTCGCGTTTTCGGGCGGAGTGAGGGTGGATCATTCTAACCAACCCACCCCCGCTACCCCTAACACCCCTACACGCCCACCGACCGCCCATATCCGCCGCCCCCCAACCGCCACCCCACGTTGACGGGCAGGTCCCGTTTACGCGCAGGCTCGAACGAACGTACGGATGCGGTCTATTTCGCCAACACGAGAGCCAAGTAGGGCTCGACGCCGTAGCGTTCGGTGACACAGGTCTCGTGGCCTTCCCAACTCCTCTCGGCCATCTCAGTGGTCGCAGCGGTCCATTCCTCCCAGCCAGCGCTGCCGGGTTCGTAACCGAGCGCCCTAGCTGTCTTCCAGGCATCACTTTCGGCGTCATGTGTGTCAAGCACCACTGAATACTCGGCGGCACAATCGGCGAAGGTCACGCATCCCGGATGGGCGAAGTTGGTGCCTAACCGGCAGTCGATTCGCCCAAACCGTTCAAAGTCGGCCTGCTGGCGGTCCAGCACGAGTTCAACGACCACATCGACCGGACACGGTTCCCGCTCCACAAGTTCACAACCAAAGGCGTATTCGACGCCGTGCTTGTGCAGCCCTGCAACCGCCACATCTGCTGGCATCTGTCGCTCGATGCCCTCCTCAACGACAAGATCGAGGAAACTCCTCAGTCCCCCGCTGTCAACGTCCAGTTGCTCAGCCACCTTTACGAGGTCCCGAGACGGGTTGGCCTCCGTGGTGGGGGCACTCTGCTCAATGACAGCGAGCAAGCGGGCCGTCGGCAGGTCGTCACGGAGATCGCCGCTGAGGTTGCTCATGAGGGCGGCGACATCAACAGCCTCCTCGTATGGAACCCCCTCCCCCATCAGCGCTCGCGCCAGGTTGAAAGCATCTTCGCCCGCTTCGCGCCCACGATGCAGACGAAGTTCCCGTTCAACCTGCTGTCTGTAGCCGATCCTCTCCTCTAACCGAACCAACGCCACAACCGCCAGCACGACCAGCACCAGCACCAGCAAGCGGCGGTGCCTTCTCACCGACTGTGCCTTTCACGAGTGGTCACCGTGACCTCATAGCCGGGCACCCAACCCGATGGTCTCGTCTACCCATTGTCCATCTCCTGTAAGCAAGCATCCCCGGGCGAAACCGGGACGGCGGGGAGAAGCGAAGGCACTCTAGCGACCTGAGATTCAAATTACATCATGATATATGAAAATTCTACCTGAGGCTCCCGTGTCGCAGTCCTTGAGGCCCGGAATTTGGCTTCGGTGTTCTCGGCGGGCCCGGATGTCGGCGGATCGCTTCGCGTTCCGCGTCTGACAGTTCCCCGGTGTTCTCGGCGGGTCCGGGCGTCGAATTCGACCACCATGGCGCGGGCACCGCTGGTGAGCGCGACCTGTGCAGCGCGGCAATTCGTCAAGTCGCCTCCAACACGCCAGCGTCTCATGGGCCACGGAGTCCTACCATTAGGGTGTCTGAGTTTTGGGACACGCATCCGAACGGGGAAAGGATATCGGTGACCCGTAGCAGCGCAGAATCGCGAACTCGGCATCCATCCCGGCCACGTCGAGGGGCTCGCTTTGTCCGACCCCTGTCACACGGCGTGCGTAGGATGCCCCTCCATGAAATGCTATTCGTGTAGTTTGAGCGGTGGGGGGTGTTGCCGGTGACCCGCTACCACCAACCCACATTGATGGAGGATGCTAGGGCGATGCCGACTTGGACCGTCGATTCAGACGGAGCACATGGTGAGGTGTTCACGCGCCGTTGGGTGGTTGATCTGATCTTGGACTTGGCTGGCTACCGGGCAGCCGACGATCTCGGGGGTTCGGTGATTGTCGAGCCCGCATGCGGCACTGGAGCCTTCCTTGTGTCGATCGCTGAGCGGTTGGCGGAGTCCTGTAACCAACATGGCCGGTCGCTCGCCGATTTGGGCCAGGCCATCAGGGCGTTCGATGTGCTCGATAGGAACGTCGACGCAGCTCGGAATTCGGTGGCCACGCGGCTTGTCGAACTTGGCCAGCCGGCTGACATCGCAGAGAGCCTCAGTTCGCAGTGGATCTTCCAGGGAGATTTCCGGGGCTTCGCGTTTTAGGTCGGAGTGAGGGTTTCGAGGAGGGCCCAGTTGGGTTTGCTGGCGTAGAGCAGGGTGCGGGAGGGAGTGCGTGTGGCGACTGATCTTGGGGAGTTGCAGAACAAGTTTTGGGAGGCAGCGGACCAGTTTCGTGCGAATTCTGGGCTGAAGGCATCGGAGGGGATCACTTCGTCGTGTTGGGCTCGATTGCTTCTAGCAACCGGAACATACTTGAGGACGGGTTATCATTCGGGAACAATGTGCCGTTGGCGACGTGGTAGGTGCTCAGGTCGCGGGCGCGATGCACTGCGTCCGTTCGCAGCGACATGTACAGCTCCCCGGTGACCTCTTTCCCGGTGCTGCCGTCGTGCGTGCGCCGTAACCGGACTGCGTCATCAGTGGTGAGCGGTGCGTTGTGCTGGTCGAAGTGTAAGGCAAGCCAGATCTCGAAGCATGGATTCGACACCGCTGTGTTGATCCCTTTGTCTCTCGCCAGAGCGAGCGCCT
>JAHQYN010000120.1 GCA_024421085.1 Acidimicrobiia bacterium | reverse complement strand
GCGGGGGGGGGGGGGGGCCTTGGCCAGCACATCCGTTGCGTGGTGTCAGTGCAGATGCTCACCGAAGGATGGGACACGCGCACCGTCACCCACATCCTCGGATACCGGGCGTTCTCCACACAACTGTTGTGCGAGCAGGTCACGGGCCGTGCTTTGCGACGCTCCAACTATGACAACTACGACGAAGAAGGCAGGCTCGTCGCTGAGTATGCAGAAGTCATCGGCGTTCCGTTCGATTTCATGCCGGTCAAACGCCCTGGAGACCGACCCGAACCGCCGAAACCCCGCTATTGGGTTCACAGCGTCGCTGGACGACGTGACCATCGAATCGAGTTCCCCAACGTGGAGCAGTACCTCACAGAACCCGGAGCCGGCGGGTTCCAGCTGAACCCAGAGCGGGTCATCAAATGGGTGCCGCGCGGAGCCAAAGAAGCTGTGCTAGCAGGGACGGTCGGAGACACCAAGACCATCCGTGCTGGAGCGAACATGCGCCAGCAGCAGACCCGCACTCGGCTCGCTGCCGGGCTCGTGCGACGCTGGAGCCAAAGGATGGCCGCCGACGGCGAGGCGTGGCGCGCGCGGCGACGATTGTTGTTCTACGACGCCATCAGAATCGTCAAGCTCTGGACATTCCTTGCAGAGGTCAACGAAGTCCATTACGACGGGCTCGGATCGAGCAACCTAGACCAAGCGGTCAAGGAGATAGACGACGCGTGCGAGACCACCGGCGGCGCACAAGACCGGCTCGCCGCCGTGTTCGCGCATCCGACAGTGCTGGACACTTCCAGCGTTCGATTTGAGACCAGCCTCTCGGATCGCCACAGCACCAAGAACTCTGAACTGAACATAGCGGCCTGCCACTCACACTTTGAAGCAGCCTGCGCAAGAGCGCTTGACAAACACCCTGACGTAACTGGTTGGGCACGCAACTTCCGGCTGGGCTGGAGCGTTCCCTACCTGTGGGAAGGCGCCTGGCACCGATACGAACCCGACTTTGTGGCCCGCCTCTTTGCAGAACACGAGGACGACGACGCTGTGCATCTCATCATCGAGTGCAAAGGCGTGCCCGATGACCAAAGCGAACGCAAGAAACAATCCATAACGAAACGTTGGATACCGGCCGTGCAGTCATCGCCACAGTTACCGATGTGGCTGCGGCGATGGTCGTTCGTGGAACTGGACGAGCCCGAAGGCCTGCCAGCGGATCTGAACGCCGCGATCAAAGCGGCCCGAGCCGAACATCCAAAGCCCGCCCAACAAGGAGCAGCGTGATGGCTAAACGAGCCAGCGCCAAGACCACCGACCAGTACACGCACCCCTCAGCTAAACGCGTCAACCTGCCGACCGAACAGACCAGCAAGACGATGAGCGAAACCGACCGTCGCCCGATCCTCTACCAGCCCCAGACCCGTGAGATTGACGACGAGCCCGTTCTTGCGTGGAACCGTCAGCCCGCCAACCAAGACGGTCACTCGGCGCATCCGCTGTATGTGCGTGAGAAGGTCCACCCAGCCGCGTTCGTGAAACTGCTCCAAGGCGGCGGTGACCAGCCCCAACTCTTCAGCGATTTCAACGGTCTGCCCTCCCCGGACGCCGCCTACGAGTGGTATCAGCACGCAGCCAACTGGTCCAACCGGCTCATACACGGAGAATCCGCGCGAGTGATGGCCTCCCTGCTCGCACGCGAGAACATGACGGGCAAAGTCCAGATGATTTACTTCGACCCGCCCTACGGGATGGGCTACAAGTCCAACTTCCAAGTATCGGTCAATCAAAAGGACAGGACCCCCGAATCCGCAGAGGGCCGACCACTGGACACAAGAACTATCCGGGCCTTCCGGGACACCTACGAACGCAACATCCACTCGTATCTGGACCTCACGCGTGAGAAATTGATTCTCATGTGGGAACTGCTCTCTGACGATGGGTCACTGTTTATGCAGATCGGAGACGAGAATGTTCTACGTGCGGGTCTTCTGCTAGACGAAGTGTTTGGCGCATCAAATCGAGTTGCACTGATTCCATACGTGACTTCGGGCAGCTCGTCAGCCAAGACACTACCGAGTGTCGCCGACTACCTACTGTGGTATGCAAAGGACAAGGCGCTGGTCAAGTATCGACAACTATATGAACCGCTGAGCAGGGCTGAGAAAGCCGCGAACATGAGCTTCCACGCAATGATTGAACTGGCTGATGGCAGCAGTGTTGCGCCCTCTGAGCAGAATCTTGCGGACCCTGACCGTACCCTCCCGGAAGGAGCGCGCTTCTACCAGCGCATGCCTCTCAACTCACCAGGAATCTCGACAAGCGGACGTTCTGATGCGTACTACTGGGATGGACAATATTGGCCGTGTCCGTCGGGAGAACAATGGCGAGTGTCAATGGAGGGCATGGAAAGGCTTGATGAACTGAGACGGCTAGACGCGGCCGGACCTGGTTCGATACTCAGGTGGAAGCGATACGAAGACGAGATACCCGGACGGCAGATTCACAATCTTTGGCACAGGAAGGCATCCGCTTCTGATAAGCGTTATGTAGTACAAACAGCGGACAGTGTGATTGAACGGTGTCTGCTGATGGCCACCGACCCAGGCGACCTTGTGTTCGACCCGACGTGCGGTGGAGCCACTAGTGCGATAGCCGCGGAGAAATGGGGGCGGCGCTGGATTACCTGTGACACTTCGCCAGTCGCCGTGTCAATCGCTCGCCAACGGCTCTCCACCGCGACCTTCCCCTACTGGACACTGGCTGACTCGGTAGACGGCGCACGCCTCGAAGCACAACTCTCCGGTAAACCCGAAGCACTCCCACCCGAGGGCGGATGGGGCAACGACCCCGCCCAAGGACTGGTCTACGAACGCGTCCCCCAAGTCTCGGCCAGCGTCTTGGCCTACGGTCTTGATCCTGACCCCATCCTGCTTGTGGATCAGCCACGAAAGAAACGCGCTGTGACTCGCGTGACCTCACCGATGACCGTGGAGAGCGAGCAACCCTGGGCGACGGTCATCCCCCTGGAAGGTTCCGACGATGAGATGGTGGTCGCTCACGGTTACTTCTCCGAGGCGGTTGAGGCGGCTCTGCTGAACCACACGATCAGCGGAGGACGCGACAACGCCGACATGACCATCCGCGCTCTGGAACCGTGGCCGGTCTACTCCGAGTTGCTTGTATGGAAAGCTACTTACACCATTGACGGAGGCGCAGCGGAACATGTTGCTGCGGTCATGGTCGCCGCCGAGGACGTGACCGTCCCAGGCGAGATGATCCGCGAAGCCGCCCGGGAGATGACCGATAGCGACGAGCGAGCCGAAGTGCTGTTGGTGGTCGCGTACGCGTACGCCGCCGACGCACCAGCAACGGTCGGCCGTATCACCGTTGCGAGAGCGCAGATGAACCGAGACCTGATGATTCGCGAACTCTCAGCCGAAACCGGTCACGAGGCCTTTGTCATCATCGGGGAACCTGACGTACGCATCATTGACGACTACCCCGGTGGCCAGATAGCCGTGGAGGTCAGCGGCTACGACACCTTTGATCCAGCCACGGGCAACGCTTCCGATGGAGGCCCTGACGATGTGGCCTGCTGGATGCTGGACACCGACCACGACGGTGAGAGTTTCTACGCCCGACGCATCCATTTCCCTGGAGCTACCAACGACCGCCAGATTAAGAAGCTGTTGAAGGAGTTGGGCAAGAACGCTGACGACATCGAAAAGGAAGCCCTCACCGCAATGCGGTCCGCACCGTTCGACCCTCCCGAGAGAGGGCGAATTGCAGTCAAGGTGGTCACCGTCACCGGCATGGAGATGACCGCCACGAGAGAGACGGACAAACCCTAGAAACAGAGGGTTCTACGTCGATGCCTGTGGCGAAGCGTCCCAGCGAATATGCCAGATCTGGCCTTCTCCATCTTTGACATCAACCCAGATTTGGTCGTCTTCTTCGTCGTACCCGTGGTCCAACTTGACGCCGTTGATCTGAGCCACCCGGTCTTCACCATCGTGAGGCAAGACACATCCTCCCAGCACAACGTGGGAAGGGGGAGCCCCTCCGGGCATCCCCAACCAGAACTCAGCGTCAGGCAGTCCCCTCGGCGTGTCAAAAGGAGATTGCGTGGTTCCCATGTGGGTGGTCCGTAAGTTGGTCTGACATGTCTGAGTGCACCCCGCTGTAGCAGCGGGTGAGTAGGTCACTGATGTTGTTTGAGCCAGCCTACAACAAGGTCAGCTACGACTTCACCTACCCAAGCAGAGAAGCCATCAAGCACACCGGGCACCGGCATCACTGCTGTCAAGGCACTCAGTAGAACGCATAGTCCGACTCCTGTGAGCGTTTCTTGGGTGCAGGCTCGTCGCGACGAGCCTGTTGTTCGCCGTCGCCTGTTGCGGTTCCGCTTCTGCCCGGAATCATCAGTGAGGATGTCTGGGTGCTCGGAGACGAGACTAATGACAGCAAGCGCCAAGAGAAACGCCAAACCGATCACGGACGCTACTGCACCCAGAAAGGAGGGTATGTGCCACCAACCCGCGGCGTTTTCGAATGCCCAGCTGGAGAGCCATCCTGCTAGGCCGAACCAAACAACCAAGACGAGCATGTCCACCCACGAGGTCGCCAATCCCCACCAGCCGCGGACGTTCACTTCCACGATGAGCGCGATGAGTCCTCCCGTCGCGGTCAAGACCCCAGCCACTGATGCGAAGTCGATGCGTCGCCGGTCGGGAACAGGTTGCTCAGTGCTGACATATGACATGCTTGTAACTTAATTGGGCCGTATGACAGCGCCCATCTGTGATTCCCCGTAGGCGAGTCCATCGGACCCAGTGTGTTGCAGCAGCGCGCGGTCCGTTACTGGGTAGTCGGACTTGCGGTCCGCGCTCGCAGAGTTGAACCACAGAGTGCAAGCGTTGTCATTCGCGAGGTAGCTTAAGCGATGTGTCGTTCCCCGATCTTGATCCGCACGTACCTGGACTCTGCTTTAGCGGGGGCCGTTTCGATGCTCGGCACCTGTCTGCAAAGGCGTTTGCCGCTGCTGGGCAGGAGTTTCTCGCATTTCAAAACGCCATCATTGCGATAGCGAGCCATCTCTATCGCAAAGAGAATCCCAACGCGTCACAGCTTCCTCATCACTTTGTCGACAGCCTTGAGTTGGGCATTGAACAAGTTTCTAGGGGAAGCGTTCGGCTTTCTGTAACGCCAATAGACCCTGTTCCCGATGCTCAACGGCTTGTTGAAGTTCCCCACACCTATTATGAGAACAGTGTCGAAGTACACAAAAGAATCTTGGTTGAAATTCGTGAACGGGGTTCCAGCGAGTTGCTATACAAGCTACCGCGCCCTGTTGGAGAAACCCTAACCCGGATGGGTCGCCAACTTGAAGACGGCGAGCGAATCATTGTGACGAGTACCTCAGGAATCGAGTACGATTTTGACAGCCATGTGAGAGAGGTTTTGGGTGACAGCCTCAAGGTCGATCAGCGTGAATGTGACCTCATAGTGGGCCGAATAATTCGTGTGGAGGCGGATCTCTCGCGTGTCACGATGGTCATGTGCGCGGAACCTAGGCCCACTAACATTGAGATTCCGTATGCTGAACAGGTGTCGCTTGATGCGATCAAATCTGCACTAACATCGTTCAAAGACGAAGGTCCGATAGTGGCAGCGCGGGGAACGTTCTCGTATGTGGACTCCTCATTCGAAACAGGGCAATCCGTGATTGAAGAACTGAGCACCGTGAATGAGGCCGTCTCTCAGCGCGCACAAGACTTCATTGAGGAGTTGGAATCAATTTCGTCGCTGTCCGATGGTTGGTACGACAAGGATTCTCTAGCTCCTCAGGAAGCGGCGACACTTGGAGCACGTGCACTCGTTGCTCCGCTTTTGTTTTACGGCTTGCCATTTCCACATGCGTTTCCACTTGTGGATGGAGGTGTGTCACTTGAATGGTCGCTGGAGTCCGTAGAAGCCTCCATAACGTTTCATGCGTCAAGCGAAACTGCGACTGTTGCTTCCTGGGATTCAGACACAGATGAACACCGGTACGACGAGCAAACGCCAATCACCGTTGACGCCTTGCGAAAGTGGTTTGACTCATTCGAGAGTCAGGGCAGAGCGTGACTCCTGCGGGTGCATCAACTTTGGGTGCGGGCGAAACCGAGATTGCGAACCTCGAAGAGAAGCTACGACGTCAGATCCATCCCAGTCAAATGCGGGCTGACACGATCACAAGTGGTGTTTTCTCTACGCAAGATCGAATGGTGTCAACATTCCGAGAAGCTGTGCCGCCAGAGGAGGCACACAGGATTCATACTGAGGAATACGGACTGCAGACAATTGGGAGTTGTGTTGTGAGCGTTGGTGATGTGAAGCGCGCAGGGCTGCGTGCAGTAGATCACTCAGCGGTGCAAGGTGTGCACCCGTCGCACAGCTACATCGATATGCGGGGTCTGGGCAAATCCGCAAGGGACAAGGCTGCCAAGGAGTTGAAGCGGGCCGCGCTCCAGAATCAAATATAGTATCCGCCCTAGGACGCGAGCTGATCCTGGCATATGTGGAGATGTGTGTGGGTTCGATGGTCACGCGCACCCTATGGCGAAGCGTCCCAGCGGATATGCCAGACCTGGCCTTCTCCATCTTTGACGTCGACCCAGATTTGGTCCTCTGCCTCGTCGTACCCCTGGTCCACCTTGGTGCCACTGATCTGAGCCACCCGGTCTTCACCATCGGGAGGCAAGACGCATCCCCCCAGCACAACCCCAGGTGGAGGCGGCCCTCCGGGCATCCCCAACCAGAACTCAGCGTCAGGCAGTCCCTCCGATTCACCAAGAAGCGATTTCGGAGTGTCCATGTCGGTGTTTTGACTTCCTGTGATCGTGGTGCTCTGACACCCCAGAATCCTGCGCCTCTGACCGGACCCCAGCCCCAGCCACCATAGCAGGCGGGCGGTGGTCTCCCGTCGGAATGAACTCGCCGGGCCCAGAGGCCGGTCGGCGGTCCGCCGGTCTGCCGGCAGCAGTGAACGCATGGTGCTCGCTGCCGCCGTGAGATCAAGCGGCCGGCTCGTGTGCAGTGATGTCGGGGACATCGAAGAGCGACGGTGCATCCTGAGTCCCGCCCCACTGCTGCAGGAGTTGGTCGGCTTCTCGGGCGATCGCCCCAGTATCCAGGTGCTGACCGGCGTTTTCGAGAGCGGACTGCGCGTCCTTTTCGACTCGGGCACGGTCGTCGCGAAGAATCGCCGCGAGGTCGATGCGCTGCAGCAGTTTCTTCGTCACCGGTCGCTTGGCGTCAGTGAACAGCAACGACTTGAGGAGGAGGGTTGCGGCTTCACTCGTCAGCGCACTGAGCAGGACGGCTGCGGTGGCCGCCGATTCGCACGGCAGGAAATACGACGTGTCGTCTAACAGGACCGGCCGGCCCTCGCGCGGACCTACGAGATGGAACCTAGGGGTCTTGTGGAGACCCGACACTGCGACCTTCCATGGCGCGAATGTGTACGGCCCGATGCCGAACATCGAGAAGGCCGGACGGTTTCGGTAGATCGACGACTTGCGTGCAGCGAACCGCTCAGCGTGGGAATGCAAATAGTCCCAGAGTATGGGTGCTGTGTGTCGGAGGCTCCTCGTCTCGTCTGCCAGCGTCCGCTGAGTCACAATCACGCAGCGTTGCGGGGGCCGGCCCGCGTTCACATCTGAACCTTTGAGGAGCGGATACACCCAGTCGTCCTCGATCTCGACGGTCTCGCCGAGCGCGTTGTGTAGCTTGCCGCCCTTGTCAGTGCGAAGTTCCATCACAGCTGCCAAATCGTGCTTGACACCTTGCCGCCACTCGACTGGCGACGACCGGTCATATTGCCGAGCCACGGCGTGAGCATCCACATCGGCAACGAGAGCCCCGCCCACCAATCCCATGGTGGCGGTCGGAGAGGTTGCGTTGAGTGACTCGAAGACTTGGCATTGGTAATTGCGGCTAGACCCATCGAGTTGAACAGCGAAGAGGCAGGCGTCGACTGCTACCCCGAACGACCTCTTCGCGTCGATGCGCCACAGGAACGAATCAGCCACATGCAGATCCAGGTGGGATGCCAACGTGAGAACCCTGCGTGCGACGGAAGTCTTGCAAAGAAGCGCGACCGTAGGCTCCTGTTGACGCAGTTCCGTGAGGAGCCGCATCCAGATGTACTCGGCGACATCAAAGTTTGACTCCCCCGTAAGCGCATCGATCCCCCGAACGGAACGCAGATTAGTGCGGTCGGGGATCTGGATTGAGTCCATCGCTCCGAGGTCAGACAACGTGACCCATGGCGGATTCCCAAGGACCAGCAATGGGCCGTCCATCTCCCACTTGAGCTTGCCCAAGTCGTGCCGGAACATATCGCCCACCTCAACTCGCCACGCAACGTCTCTAATGTCAGGGTGGTTGAGTCGACGGCGGGCGACATCGGCATGGCCGGGTTGTATCTCCACTCCCAACATTTCGATGGATGGCTCAAGGACCGAGGCCGCTGCGAGCATGAAGCTTCCCTTGCCGCACGTTGGTTCCAGCACCCTGCGTGTTCCGCGCTGGATAGTCGCTAGGACTTGAGTGCATTCGACCGCGAGCTCCCAAGGCGTTTGGAAGTCGCCGAGTTCCTTACGAGAGGAGGTCTTGGACACCGCCAACCCCTCCTGCGTTGTTGATTGCGTGGTTTTCCGCGTCAGGCAGGTGCTTTTGTGTGCCAGAAGGAGATTGCGAGGTTCCCATGTGAGCAGTTCGCGCCTTCCTCTGACCTTGATGTTTGCACACCTCCAGGATAACACGGCCCGAGACGGGCAGTGCCCGTTCAGGACACGAAGGACCAGACAGCGTCGGCGGGGAGTGGGGGAAGGTCGGGGAGGTCGTGCTCTTGCCAGGTATCCAGCAGAAGACCCAAAGCGCGGGCGGCGGAGACCTCCTCGCGGCGATACAGGTTGAGCACGGCCTTCACGTAGGCATCAGGCAACCTCGGTGGCGAAAGTTCGTCGGCGACGATCAATCCGAGTTCGACTATGTCGGATTGGC
>JAHQYN010000119.1 GCA_024421085.1 Acidimicrobiia bacterium | reverse complement strand
ACGAGGCCCTCCAAGGCGCGTTCGCTGCCTGGGAAACCGCCCGAGACCATATTGTCGACCAATGGAACTTCATGGCCGACAAAGCCAACCTTGAGCCGAAGATCGCTCCGCGCCTGCGCCGCGCCGCGGACATCGTTCGAGAGAACCCACCGCCCGGGTCAACCCAAGATGAGATAGACCGTGCCATCGACACGATCAACGCCCCCTACCCTGAACGCACCATCCGCACCATCCAAGCCGCCGTGCGGAGTTCCAGCAACCCCGTCAAGCAAGCCGAGAAGATTCTCGGAGTGATACAAACCCTGGGCCTGGAGCCCTACCTCCCCCCAGACCCCCTCCCTGAGATCACCCCCGCCGACGTCTACCTGGTCACCTGGCTCGCCCTCACCTAGAGTCGTTGTTCCTTGCTGGGCCGGACGAAGCCGCGCAACCCCTCGCGCCGCACCACTGGAACGCCCCTGCCCCCGTTGGCAGGCCTGTTCGTGAGACCCCTGTCACAGCCTTGGCGTAGGGTCGGGGCAAGCGACAACCCTAGGAGGCTCCCATGGCCAAGCTGACCAAGATCATACGAAGCACTGACGCAGTGTCGGAGACTGACGCGAACCGAGTCTTTGAACTGCTGATCCCGATCGTCGAGACCGATCCGCACGCGGAGGCCGCCGTGGAAACGGCGGGTAACGTGATTGGCCGTTTCGGGTTGGACGCTGAACGACATTTGGCGCACGTTCTCGACTGGTGGTACGTCGCCACCACTGGGCGGCCGTCCGCCAACGGCGGTGCACATCGAATGCCAGCATCGCTGGACGAACTGGTCAAGAGTCACATGGACGCGCTCATTAGCCTTGACGTGGAACTGCCGGCCGCCGAGTGGCTCGACAAGCGGGGGCAACTCGATTCGATGCTGGCCCGGCTTGATGAGACCTTGAAGCTGGACCACTACGGGACAGTGAAGCTGCCGGGCGAGCGAGAGGTCTGGTCGTCGTTCAGCGAGCAACTGGGGGCAACCGCCGCGCAACTGAGAGGCGATCGTCAGGCAAGACGAGCCGAGGTCGATTTTCGGAAGCTGGAGCAAGAGCTTCGCGATAGGGGTGTGGAGGTCGGAAGTCGGCGCTACAAGCAGATGCTCAAACGCTGCGGTCAGGCGACCGATGAAGTGAACCGGATCGTCGACTTGCAAGGCGAGGTCGAACCATGGAAACGCCGGGTAGCTCCAGGATTGATCAATGAAGTACCAAGCGACTTCAAGCACGCTGTCGGTCCACTGGCGGAGGCATTACTGAGACCGATCCTGGCGGGCAAAGTCGCGCCTACCGTTGACAGGGCGATGGTCGCGGCCAAGATTGATGACGCCGCCCGTAGCGGTGATCGGAGAGGACGTTACAAGCTCGCCAGGGTCGTGGGGGCGTGGTGCGACGAGACAGGCGAGTCCATCGTGTCGCTAGAGGCCGAAATCCGTCGTCACCGCAACCTTTCAGCTTCGCTGTCGGAGCTCGAAGCAAAACCCAGTGTCGCTAGCGACGACCTAGAGGATATCAAGCTCTACGTGCTTGACGACGATATCGACGAGGCCGAGAAAGCGTTGGAAAGCTTGCAGGAACGCATCTCGCGACGTGAGCGGGCGCAACTCGCTCGCCGGCAATTGGATGGCCTCCGTCGGAAGATACGTGAATCGAGACTCGGCGAGGATGCCATCTGGATTGAGCGCGTGGCTGATATTGAGAACCGATTTGACTCCGCGGATCCACATGAAATGGCCCGCGAAATCGGAGCAGCCCAGACTGAATTGTCCACGCAACTAGACAGGATGCTTCAGGAACAACAAGAAGACCTTCGTCAACTCCTAGAGCCGTTGACCGTACTGGATGCACTTGAATCGGCGGTGCGGGAATGGGATAGGAAGATTGTTGAGTTGGAACGCCGCGATGGGCGGGGCACAAACGAACTCAAGCAGGAGATTGAGGGAGCAGTCCAACAGTTGCGTGAGGCACGGCGCGCTGCTGTCGTCCAGACTCTCAACCGAGTCGACGGGATTCTGACCGACGAACGTGAAGACTTTAGCAACGAGGACATCGGCTACTTCGCAAACTGGCATTCGGAGATAGAGGCACAACTGCAAGTTTCGGATCTCCCCGACTCGTACCTGTCCGACGCTCTGCAGAGTTCAGAAAAACTAAGGGACGACCTGCAGGATAGAAGGATCTTCCGATGGCGGGCCGACGAGGGAGAAGGCGGCTTGGTCGACCATCTGATTTCCTACTGTAGGGGAGTCTCGGATTTCGACCCGTTGGACGTCAAGCGGTTGTACGTCTCACTGAAGACCCGACCGTTCGTGATACTTGCCGGGCTCACCGGTTCGGGAAAGAGTTCCTTGAGCAGGACCTTCGCGGCAGCGTTCGGGGCGGATGGGTCGAATGGAAGGTTCCGGCGCGTCGCGGTGCGACCGGACTGGATCGACCAGACCGATGTATTGGGGTTCGTCAATCCGATATCAGGCACTTTCGTGCCGGGATGGCTCTCTGAGACAGTGCGGGATTGCGAACGCGAACCCGACCGCTTGCACTTCGTGCTCCTAGATGAGATGAACCTTGCTCCGGTTGAGCAGTACCTTGCCGAATGGCTCTCAGCTATCGAGGAGGCGCGTTCGGGAAGTGAGGACGTTCAGTTGCCTTTGTATTCCTCCGCACTGAAGCCGAAGAACTCCGACGAGTGGCCGCACAGGCTCCGCTTCCCCGACAACCTGATAATCGTCGGGACCGTCAACGTGGACGAGACCACTCGACCGCTTTCTGAGCGGGTACTTGACCGGGCGAACGTACTGCTGTTGAACGTGGAGGTCTCGGATCGGCATCACAAGCTCAACGGTGAGCCACCTGCTCCGTGGCATGTCGCAGTTGGCGAGTGGCGAGAAATCTGTCGCACGGAACCCAGCGATGACCACCATGAGTTCTTGGTCGAAATCGCCGACATCCTGCGGCAGGCAAGCATTGGCGTAGGGCATCGTGCCCACCTTGAGCTTGAACGCTTCGTTGCCAACGCCGCAGGTATCCTCGACGACGAAGATGCTTTGGACTGGGGGATCGTGCAACGAATCATCCCGAAGATCCGCGGATTCAAGGGACACCTGGCGGAGGTGCTTCAAGAGCTGCTCGACGAGTTCGAGAACGTAGGGGCCGATCAATCTGCTTCGATTGTGCGCCGCTGGCTCGACGACAGCGTGTCTGACGACGAGTTCCTCGAAGGTACCGATCCTCGTCTCGCGCTGATGCGGATCTCATGAGCGCGATCGAGGCGCGAGTCGAGAGGGCCTGGTTGTCCTTGAGCCGAGGAGACGACAGTCCGCGCATTGGTGAGTCGTCGACGCTCAGAATTCGAGGATTCGAGGGCGGGGAGTCGATCATCATCGGCTTGCGGCAGGCGACAGCCGACGGTCAGGGTCGGGTCGACTTGCGCTTGAGCACAGACAACGTCCTGTGCGGCCATCTCGGACGTGTGGAGGTATGGCGCGGATCGGGCGCATCTGCCGGCGAGTTCGAGATCGTTGCTGACAAGATGAGCGAGGATGCCTTCGAGACCCTTCGATCAGATCTTGAGCGATGTTGGACGGGGTTGATTTTCGATGCGCACGGCGCGTCCAGCCTTCGGGGCGAGATTCCGTCACCCGACGAACTGTGGCAGGTGATCAAGGCTCCGCTCCGTGAAATCGCCGCCGAGCCCAGATCGGTCCTCGCTCGTGAGGTGGGGGTCAAGCGTCTCGAGGCCGTGCGGAGGCCGTCGGAGTTGACTGCCAGCGTCGTGCGCGCGTCGCCGCTGCTGGCGCGCACCGCAAGCGGACCGAAGCAGGTCTCGCCAGACGCTGTTGGCGAGCGGGCGCAGGCCGAGCATGTGCAGAGGGCGGGGCGCTCCCCGGTGATCGTCCGCGATGTTGACATACCCGAGAACGCGCTCGTCGCCGAGACGCTGCGGCGCCTGGCCGCCTACAGTCGACGCCGACCCGACGGTCTGACGGTTGCAACCCGCGCCATGCGGGCATTGAGGGGACACCCGTTCAGTTCGTGCCGCAGGTCGCATGGGGGCATTGAGGCGGCCAAGTTGCGAACGCTCCACGATCCCCGTTACCGCGCATTCGACAGGGTGCTGCGAATCCTCGACCGGCCCGAAGCGTACGCCACCGAAGGGCCCGGCGAGGCTCGGTGGGGCGTCAAGGGGATGATCCGCCTCTACGAGTACTGGGTGTTCCTGCAGGTCCTCGAGGCGTGCGGGCAGCGTTTCGGCGCTCCCTTGGAGCCCGGTTTCGACGTCCTTCGGCAGATGACCCGCGGCGGCGTTGCCCGGTTGGAGATTCCCGAGGGAACGACAGTGCAGTTCCCAAACGATGTGCATGTCGCCTTCGAGCCGCGGATCACTTCCAGCGGACGTGGTTGGATGACTCTGGAGAACGTGCCGCACCCCGACCGGAGATATGCGCAGGACCTGATCACCCCCGATGTGGTCGTGCTCCGCCTCGGATCAAAGCCCGAAGCAGTCGTTGTCGACGCGAAGTACGTTGGCAGAAGCTGGGTCGAGTTCGAGGCGGCCAAGCTCCACGCCCGCTACTCGCGGATCCGCCTGCGAGGCGTCCCCCTCGTTCGCCATGTCCTCGCGGCACACCCCCACGACGGCATCAATTTCGTGTGGGCCGGTTACGGCTCAGTACCCATGGTCCCCGGCAGGACTCCAGACCTCGGCGATCTCCTGCCATCACCAGGCAACTGATCCGTCAATCGGCTGTTGTTGGTGTATGGTTGGTGTATGGCACGTACGAACATTGACATTGACGACGAGGCGTGTGCGGCCGTGATGGCGCGATTCAGGCTCGATACCAAACGCGAGGCGGTCAATCTTGCACTTCGGAGACTTGCCGCGGTCCCACTTGACTTGGAGGAGGCGCGCGCGCTCCGAGGCAGTGGTTGGGACGGCGACCTCGAGGACATGCGAACTGACCGTGTCCGATGATCCTGATCGACTCCTCTGCTTGGATCGACTTCCTCCGAGATGCACCAAGCACGACAGCGAACGCGGTTGAGGCCTCGCTCGACGGCGAAGCGGCGATCTGCGATGTGATCAGCATGGAGGTGTTGGCGGGAGCGCGCGACGATGCCCAAGAAGTGTCGCTGCGTGGTCTGCTGTCTCGCGCAACGGTGATCCCGACAGAACCGGCGGACTATGATTTCGCGGCGGTGCTCTACCGGACATGTCGCCGTCGAGGCGAGACGGTCCGCAAGCTCATCGACTGCCTGATCGCATCCGTCGCGATAAAGAGTGGTCTGCAACTGTTGCACAGCGACCGGGACTTCAACGCACTCGCCCGGCACACCCCGCTCGAGATCCACCCCTCCTCCACGCCGTGATCCCTTCTCGGGCAATCCCCGCGGAACTGTTGATGGATCTCTGCAACCAAGCCCCCAATGTCCCCGAAACCATCTTGCCTAACGGTGTCGAACAGCGCCGCATTCCGATCGGTGGCCGACGGCGTATGTGCCGAGACAGCACCGGGCACCGCGCGGCGTGGACAGGCCTCCCGTGTCGCGCGCCCCGAACACTTCCTGGACGTGCCGGGCTGCATCAAGCAGGTGTCAAGCGGGTGCATCGCGTTTTCCACCTCCCCCCTCGCGCGGGGTTACCCGCCCAAGCGGGGCTTGCATGGGCGTGGGGGTTCAAGTCCCCCCTCCGACACCGAACAAGTGTTCGATTCCGGGGTCGAAACGCTGTTGCCCGCTTCGGGTCTCGGAGCGGTATTGGTCGCCGGGTCCTTTGCCTTCGGGGATTCGGGGTACGACTTTGACCTTCCGGCGCTCTTCGTCGCGGTTGACGTTGGGGGGAGGGACCGAGGTCTCAGCTGGGGTTGAGGAACTCGGGATGTTGGCAGAGGTGGTCGGCGATGGTGGTCATGGCGTCGGCGAGGGCTTTGGTCTGTTCGGCGCCATCTCCGCCACCGGAACCGCCTGACCGCCAACAAATCGATCCAAGGGAGACCAAACCATGACCACACAACAAACCGACCCCAGCCGAGACCTGCCGACCGGCACCTGGCGCCTGGTCCCGTCACAGACCGCGGTAACGGTGACGGCCAAGAAACTTGGGTTGTTCACGGTGCCGGCCACGCTGACTCTGACCTCCGGCACGATCGAGATCGACGCCGACCACCAGCTCACGGCCGTTGAGGTCGTCGTCGACGCATCTTCGTACACGAGCAAGAACGCCAAACGCAACGAGCACGTGGTCAGCGCCGACTTCCTCGACGCTGCCACTTACCCCGAGCTGCGGTTCAAGTCAGGCGACGTCTCCCGGACGGCCTTCGGATTCCGAGCTGACGGATCGATGACCGTCAAGGGCCAGGCTTGTCCGATCAGCGTCGACGTCACCGATGTCGAATTCGACGCCCGCGCCGGCTCGTTCTTGGCCACCGCCACCATCGACCGCGCCGCCATCGGTGTCGACAAGCTCCCCTCGCTGGTCATCGGTCGCGCCCTGCAGCTCACCGTGACCGCAACGGCGCTCATAGTTGAAGGCTGAGGGAACCAACCATCCCCACCCACCCCACCCTGACGCGCGCTCTCACCTGGTTCGTCGGATAGCGCACGAGTGGGATCTGCGCCTTGAACCATCAACGCTTCGAAAAGAAAACTGCCCCGCGCGTAAGTGGTGTATCGGGTTGACGACCGCCCCTCGCGCTGGGATACCCGCCCAAGTGGGGCTTGCGTTGGTCCGCTGCGGACCCGTCGTAAGTTGGCGCTTCGAGCAAGTCTGGGTTGTTGCAGCATTGCGCGTGACAACTGCTGGCAGATATTCTAACATTGATGTCATGACAATAGACATCGACACAGGAGGCATCTCGCCGCCTCAGCCGCGCGTCGATGACACGGTCGACATCCGCGGGTTCACCGAGACGACTTTTGTGAAGTGTCTCGGTCTCGGGATTAGTGAACTCGACCCGCGAGACATCGACCCGCGAGACATCAAAGTCGTGTCGTCGGAATTGGGAGTTCCGAGCTTCGTGTTGCGAGGTTCGGCTGGTAAGCGAGCCCGATCGCTTGGAATCTCGAAGTCGCATGTGTCTGTTTCGCACGAGAGTGGCTGGGCGGTGGCGATCGCTGTGGCCTGCACAGGGTGGGATCAAGAGATCTTGAAGTGTCAGCTAAAGGAGAGGACCGATAATGAGCACCGATGAGCCCGATTCCGGGACAGACGAGGAAATGGCGCTCGCGCGGCGGCTGAGAGAGGCGCGCGAGTACATCGGCCTGCTGCAAGAGGATGTTGCGGTTGCGCTCGACATCCCCAGGGCGAGCGTGTCGGCGATAGAGTCGGGCAAGCGTCGTGTCTCGTCACTTGAGCTGAGGCGTCTCGGCCGCTTGTACCGCCGGCCCGTGGCGTGGCTGCTCTGCGAGGAAGGTGCAGAAGTGGACATGGATACGCCCCTTTACCGGGCGACCGCTCCGCTGTCGGCGCAAGACAAGGAGCAAGTCCTGCGCTTTGCCGAGTTCCTCGCCGGGGCGGGACGACCCGGGACCGCCCGAGACGAGCGGACGAAATAGCAAGTGGTTTCCGAGTACTCCCGACGCCTCAGTGCCGCAAGCTCCGCGAACCGCCTCTTCGTGGGCGCTTCAACGGTTCTGCCTGGGAGTTGGCTCCGACCGACATCGACGATGCTAGTCGCCTAGGTCTTGGTCTTGAACCGTCCTCGCCGCCACATCAGCTGTTCGTCGAGCCAGGCACGCCGAGAGCCGAAACGGTAGGCGGACCGATCAATGTGGTTGTGATCTCAAAAGGAGACGGTCTGGTATGGATCAAGCGCAAGCACTACTTCGACCCAGCGCTGAATCACCGTTATTTTTCCCGTGATCGCCAGGTTCGCTATTCTGACACGATAGAAGGAACGATATGACACGAACATCAGGAGACGACCTCCGGCAGGAATTATCGCGATCAAGAGCGATCGGGGTCTGGCCAACGCTTCTCAGACCGGAAGACCCACATGAGTTCGGTCGACGAGTCGCTCGAGAGACTTTTGAGCGATATGTCGCTTCTCGCGGCCGTACGGAGCACGCCAAGAGCGCCCGCAAATAGCTGCTGACCTGCGGAAACGGCGAATCCTGAACGCGGTGCTCGGTCGCAGTTCCGATAGGGTGTCGTTGATGATCACCCACGCGTCTTTCTCGCCACGCTTGAACTCTGCGTTCGAAGGGTGCTACGAGGTCTCTCGCGCTTCTGCGTTGTCTGGCGTTCCGCAGTCGACCGTGTATCTGTGGGCTCGGAACGGGTTGGTGCCGCCGTCCGTGTCGCCGACTCGGGTGAAGCTCTGGTCGTACGCTGACCTCATGGTTCTTCGCATCCTCTACTGGTTGCGCCATCCAAAAACCAATAGCGGGGGAGAGGTGCCCGCCAGCCCGATGGCCCGGGCGCGGCAAGCCCTCGCAGAGTTGAATGAGCGGGGCTTGGATATCTGGGACGACAATGACGGCAACTTGAGTTCGCCGCTTCGTGTCGATGCCTCGGGCCAGATCTGGTTGGATGTCAACGGAGTGCCTCAGCACGAGGGGCAAGCGGCGCTGCCGGGATCATTTGATCTGTTGGCTCCCTTCGACCTCGCGGATCGTAATGGTCCTGATCTTCTCCGACCTCGCCCCAATCTACGCATCGTTCCTGGACGCGTGTCTGGTGAGCCTCATCTCGCCAAGTCGCGTATCACCACGCTGTCCGCCGCAGCGTTTTATCAGGACTTGGGTGACTTGACAGCGGTGGCCGAACTCTACCCAGGATTCAGAGTGGAGGCATTCAGGGACGCAGTGGAGTTCGAGCGTTCACTGGCTGCCTGATGCGCCTCCCTCTCGATCACAACTTTCCTGAACCGATCGTCGACTGTTTGAAGCCCTGGATGGGTTAGACCGAATTGCTGATCCGTAAATCGGCTGTTGTTAGTGTATGGTTGGTGTATGGCACGTACGAACATTGACATTGACGACGAGGCGTGTGCGGCCGTGATGGCGCGATTCAGGCTCGAGACCAAACGCGAGGCGGTCAATCTTGCACTTCGG